>JABXKB010000063.1 GCA_013375485.1 Promethearchaeota archaeon
CACACGGAGGAGATGAATTTGTATTTCCTTACTTAGCTGCTCGAGCATCAGTAAATCGAGTTTCAAAGGATCTATATTTTTCTCGCACTAGAACACCACTTAGAAATTGCATCTTTAATCTATCAGGAAATTCAGATCATTACATGTCGTACGGAATAATAATGCGACGTTCAAAAACACAAGTTTACTTCACAGGACGCTTTCATTTAGACACTACTACTTATGGGAGTTTGCACTTTAGTGAGGGAAATATACCTGGTGTCATTGAAGTCGCGAGAATCTCTCGGGTGCCTATGCAAAGATTATGTAGAGTAACTATAGGAGGTGCCCTCCAATCTATACAATACTATAATGCATATAAACTAGATCATCTTATCCCACCTTTCAAGAAGAGTCCAGAAGATTTTCGAAGTGGTATGGACTTAATCACAAATGATCGGGGAGGCCATATATTTGAACCATTAATCGGGGTATTTGATCAAGTTGTAGAGTTAGATTTTTCTTCAATGTATCCGTCTTTAATGGCTAATTTTAACATTTCTTCAGAAACAATTAATTGTAAATGTTGCAAAGATGATGGAACTGGAATTAGGGTACCCGGAGGTGGGGGTTTTCATATTTGCTCTAAAAGACAAGGAATAATTTCGAAATCGATAAGCTTACCGTTGGGAAAGCGTCTCCAGTATAAAGAATATAATAAAACTCATGATGATCTTAGGTATAAATTCACTGATATTGCCTTAAAATGGGTACTTGTGGTCAGTTTTGGATACTTAGGTTTTAAAAACGCCCGTTTTGGAAAGATAGAAGCTCACCAAACGGTTTGTGCTTTTGCTCGAGAATTTCTAATGCGCTCTGCTGAGATTGCCGAACAGCATGGGTGCCGAATTATTCATGGAATTGTGGACTCAATGTGGCTCCAAGATACGAAAGGAAGAACTCCAGAAGAATTTGAAGAGTTAACAAAGAAAATTGCCGAAGAAATATCTGAGCGTTCAAAAATTCCAATGAGCTGGGATGGACGATTTAACATTATAGTTTTTTTACCTTCCCGAGCAGAACCGGATGTTCCAGCCCTTAGTCATTACTGGGGGATAAAAAATGATGGCGAGGTTAAAGTGAGAGGCATTGAAGTAAGGCGCAGAGATATACCAAAAATTGTGAAAGATGCTCAGTATGCCTTTATTGATGTATTTCAGGGTGCAAAAACCGTTGCGGAGTTCAATGAACGAATACCTGATGCTAAGAAAAAACTCTACGAATATGTGGAGAGGGTGTATTCAGGAAAAGTATCTCGTGGTGAACTTACAATTCGTCAAAAAATATCCCGGAAACCGTCGGCATACAAAGTAAATTCTTATCAGGCTGTAGCTGCAAGGCAGTTAGAACGATCAGGTATAGTAACGTCTGCAGGAAAAAATGTGAGATACATTATTCTTAATGCTGATGCTGATCCAAATTTTCCGGAAAAGAAGGTTATCCTTTCAGATTTATATGATGAAAAAAAGCACGAATATGATAGAAAAAAATATGTTGAACTGCTAAAAAGAGCCTTTGAAAACATTTTTCCATCTAAATTCCCCGAACTTAAGGAATTATTGAAATCAGATTATAATAGTAAGTCTATTCAAAAAGATATGTCGTGCTTTATTTGAATAAATAAAAAAAAAGTTTAGGGAATTAAAAGTAGCTCAAAGAAATCAAAGATAATTATTACCAAACAGATGAGTTCTAAAAATATCCAGAGATTACGTTTTAAACTTCTAAGTGCTCCTAGTGGTTTACCCATATAGTTAATAATATTATATATGAAAATTATTACCCATGTTGTGACTAAAAACGTAATTGGGAGTAGTAATGTTACCAATTCGCGACCAACATAGCCTAATAAGTATCCATAGCCAAGAATTGTAAAACCTGTAATCACAAGAGTGAAACCCAACCCAAAGGAGTATTCGGCAAAGGTAACAAATCGCTGAATCCGTTCTTCAGAAACATTTCCTTGATTAGCTTCAAACTGAGCCTTAGAATTGGCAGATACAGAATTTACAAAAAAAAATGAATGAAATCATTAGCAAAAACGTACTGGTAACTATACCATTAGCAGTAGGAGGTGGTACTTGCCAAATTAAAGCAAGGATTGTTAAAACCGCCCCTATCATAACTGTGCTGAGGGTAATCCAATCTCTTACATTGATTTTTGCTCGTTCTTGATTACTCATTTTATAAACCATTAAATTATATTTTTATTAAAATTACTATAAGGTCAGTACATATAAACTTTAATGTTGATACTGAAATTCAAATTTACTTATCTATTCTAAGATGTTAAACCGATAGAAAAGCCTAAATACCAATTTTAAAATCCAAAAAGATTTTTTTGATTTTCTACTCACTAGTGAATTTAAAAGTGCTAGAGCATCATTTTCTTTTGAATGGAGAGAATTTTTAAAATCTGGGTAATATAATCCTCCTATAGCTTTAGGGGGTCTGCCAAAACTCTTCACTCCTCTCCAATTTTCATTTAATATTCTTGTAGCTAACCATGTTTTATCAGTTATTATTCGAATTCTTTCATTATTCACTAATTCAATTTCGCCATAAATATTTATAGGAGCTATACCACCAATAAAATCAGAATTTTCAATTCTAATTTCATTTTCTCCTTGTTTAAGGCATTCCTTAATATCAAATATTTGAATATTATTTTCTATTACAATAAAATTAAGTGAATGTCTCGTAATTGTATGCCCTATATATGAGTTATTTACGAAAATTTTAGCAAAAGTACCCGCAATTACCTGTAGATAAGCAGTTTCTATTTTTCCTTCAATATTTATTACCTTCTTATAATAAGTCGTATGAGCTGTATGCAAAGATTCGTTATCTAGATATATTAACTCACTTGGTATATTAGGATTTTTCCAATTTATATTATTTTGTAATTGTTCAATTTTCTCTTGATAAAACTTTATTAACCATAAATATGACCTTTTAATTGACTTAAAACCTTCTTTTTTCGCACATTCTAACCATAAGAATTCATATTCTTCTAATAATAAAGTTAAATCGGTTACTAATTCTCTAATTTCATTGATTTTCTGATCCTTGTAATCCTCACTGGCATATTTAAAATCTACCAAGGATCTTGAATTTAATCTTTTTCTACAGAAAAAAATCTTATGTTTTGCTATAAATGCTAAATTTCTAATGTTAATTTTATTTCTGAGGATTTTTCCTTCTAGTTCTTCACAAATTTTTACAACTTCATTCAAATCAGATATTAACTTATCAAACTTGGAAGTTTTTATATTTTTTTTATGATTTTTTGTGTTATTGGAATATGGATGAGCAAAAAAGTGGTTATAATATGCAGTAGGACGCACAAATAAAAGTTTTCTATCTTGGATTGAACGAAATGTGCTTAAAATATGGATAAGTTTAGTATCGATAACACCAAAGAAGTGTAGAAATAGACTCTTCCAAAAATACATAAGATTAATTTCTTTTAGCGGATCCCATCCAATCATAGCAGAAAAAATAAATCCGTAAAATCGATTTTCTCTAAGTTCTTTATTCCTATAATCACCCCAACTTGAAGTAACTTCTCCAATTGCTCTATTTTCATACCCAAATTTAATTAAATTCGATATATTTTTTTCATATTTATCAATTGAAGGAAAGATGCGATTATAATCTATAATAGACGGACTTACTATTAATGAAAAACCATATTTTGTAATTTTCTTTAAAATAGGGTAATTTTTATAGGTACGATAATTCCAGTACATTATTATCATATCCTTCGGTAAACCCTTAAGAACTTCTTTATATTTACAGAGAGTGTCGTGGTAAATAATTACTTTCTTATATCCATGCTTTTTAACAATATCATAGATTTTTTTATAATGGTTAAGATAAACATGCTCAATTCCAATATTTTCAATATAATTACTTGAACCTCCTTTCCCGACATCCCAACTTTCATCTGCTCCAATATGAAAATATTCAGATTTAAAAGCTGTACTCAATTCACCAATCATTTCATCCAAAAGTTCATAAATCTTATCATTAGCAATATTTAAACTATTCGAACCGGGAAATTCTCCATATTTCCAATAATCAGGATTATGTAAAATATTATCCCAGTGACCAACAGTTTGAAAAATAGGTATTAATTCGATAAAATGTTTGGTAGCGAAATCTTGTAATTCTATTATATCATCCTTTGAGTATCCACCTCTATCTTTTCCAATTTCAGGGTGGTTAGAAAAATTAAACATATCGGTCATATACACTAAATAATATTGATTTATTTTATAATGGCTTAATTCTTTGATGAATTTTTTTAAATGATCAACAGTAGGTGCTTGACCTCTTGAAATATCATCTGAAACGCCTCTTATTTTTAAAGCAGGATAATCTATAATTCCTATTTCGCTCACTGATAATTTATCCTGGCTTGAATTCAGTAATTGAATTAATGTTTGAATACCATAGAATATCCCATGATAAGAGGGAGCTTGGATAAATATAGAAGATTCTTCTGAAATTAAAATATAGCCTTGTTCAATGTAATTTTGTTCATTTAATATTTTGTTATAGAGTTGATCTGGAAAAATATTTTTATTATTTTTTAAAAATAATTCAATTTGTGAAGATTCATTAGTATCATCAACATTTTGAACTTCGATTTCTTTTTTTAATCCAAAAAATACTAATTTTTCTTGGAACTGTTCAATAATAAAGGAATAATCTCCTTCTAAGTCTGTTAATAATATTGATTGTTCTGTAATTTTCGATTTTTTAAAATTTTTAAATTTAAAGTAGCGAGGTTGAGGAATTAAAAATATTTCTTTTTCAATATCTTCTGTTTCATCTAAATTCTCTAAATAAATAAACATCCTATTATTTTAAATTAAATACAACAAAATAAGTTTAGGTAACATTCATAGAAAAAAAAAAATAATTATAAATTCTCTAAATCTATAGGTTTAGTAGAACAAATTTGAGGGTTCGAGGATATTTGGATAAAAAGGACGGAGAAAATTCTGTGCACAAAAACAGAGGTGACATTTGTCCGCATATCCATTTTGAGGCTTGTATCCTTTTTCAATCGCAATTTCAAGAAGATTTTGAGGTCCTCCTTTCGCTACTACCTTACCTATTATCGGATGCTTTCTATAGTTAAATTCCTTTATTATATCAGATAGGGAATTCTCCTTGGCATTCCCAATACAAATTCCATGACACAATTGATGAAAAACCCATCCATTGGGATCAATCATAAACATCGGAACCTTAAAAATAAGACACTTATCTGAGGGTATGGTATTCATTGAGTAATATTCGGTAAGTTGTTTTGCTGCTCGACCTCTTACTTGTAACTCACTATTTATTACCTGGCAAAACTCAAACTCTTTGGAAATCACTTCAGTAATTTTTTTATTCTGGTCATTAAAAAAATTATTTATATTTTCAGGCCCTAGATTTTGAGTTATTGAATATATCCGTTCAATTCCAACTTCATGGGCCGCTTTCATTGCTCGTTTCACTACATCGAGTGGAACAAATTCTTGATGAAACGTGTCAACACTAAAACCGATGGTGTTTATACCTGCTTCTTTTAACTTTAGGACATACTTCTTAGCAATTAAATCATTTTTTCCCCAATATCCATTCGTAGGTAATCCAATATTTGGAATATCATATCTTTTCACCTCTTCAATAAGGCTAATTAGTAAATCAAGATTAAGTAGAGGTTCACCTCCAAAAAAACCAACTTCATCAACTATATAATTAGCTGTAACGTCTTCCAAATATCTTTTTACATCCCCTAATTCCATTGAAATTTCGTCTTGATTTGGAGAACCTTGAAGCGCACAATGCTTGCATTCATTCGTACATTTATAAGAGATAAGAAAAGTAAGAAGAGGTATTCTTTTTTTAATTTGTTCAATACTCATTTTTATATCAACTCTCTTCTAATCACTATTTTTCGATTTTTTCTAAATTTTCCTGTTTGAGATTTCTATTCCTCTTTATCCAATTCCTTTCTAATTTTTAAAATCGTTTCATTGAAGTCCTCGATATATTCATTCATTCTATCTCGAGTTTCTATAAATGCTACTTTTTTAGACTCAAGAAGTTGGATTCTCTCCTTAAGGGTTAAATTACCTTTAAACCTTTCTGGTTTTAAAGCAGTCGGTAACACTTGGATTGAAGGAATTTCATCAAAACGTTCGAGCTCCTCTGAATCAATTAAATCTCTATTTTCTATTGATGCTGCTAAAAACCGACGATATGTGTTTCTTATCTTTCGTTGAGTTAATTTCATTAATCTTAATGCTTCTTTACCTGTATCTGAAATTTCATATACTTTCTTATTTTTATCTTCTTCAAGGAGTGCTATGAATCCCTTTTCCCTTAGATTATTTAGGATCCAATATAACGTCGAAGCAGATGGATTCCACATTCCTAGAGTGCGCTTTTCAATTTCATTTCCTATCTTGTAACCATGAGAAGGACCCTTTTCAAGTATAGAAAGGATAAAGATGTTAGTGAAATTCTTTTTCATTACTTTTTCAAACTTTTTGTTATAATTTTCAACCATAGAAGGAAAATCTCGGAATTTTACTTAAAATCAAACAGTAACAGTCACTGGGATTATCAGTAACTGGACTACCAGTCACTGATATAATAATTATAAAATATTTAAAAGTTTCTTTTTCTGATTCTCAGACTTAAAAGACAGCAAATTTATTTAATTGGATTAAAAATAAAGAAATATTTTTTACTGCTTTTGTCTTCCATATCTAATTTATTTTACTATTTGAAATTTAAAAAAATATTTAGATAAAAGGTTGTCTTATAACTGTTTTCATGGTAGCCGGATTAGCTTTTCTTGGATCACTAAGATAGATTTCATGGTGTTTATTATTATAACCATCAAATTTACCGCCTTCCTTTTTGATGAAATCATGTATATTTTGAATCGTAGGACCTTCCTCAGAATAAGGACCAATATGCATGATTTGGGCTGCTTTACCTTCTCTATATTTTTGTAATCTAAGTTTAGGAAGTAATTCTGCTAGCTCAGGTTTTTTGTCTTTTGTGATCGTTTTAGCTTCATTTATCATATCCTGAGTGATCCAATCAGGCTGCATTATCATCATCGTCCATTTCCATTTATCTCTATTTCCTTTAGTAAAGTCATCCATATTATCTGCCCACCATAACCCTTCAAGAGGAGGGACGACATAATCTTTTCCTTTTGCTTTACTCAGAAATTTGGTTTTGAAAGCTATAGGGTATAATGCCGCTAGAGCATCTAAATATTCTTGAGAATCTCCTGGAGATCCCATTCCATCAATCATAAGAAATTGCATTTCAGGAATTTCGATAATGGAAACTTCATTTGCACTTGGTTGATAGAATTCTTTCATTGATCTTTTAAAATCTATTTTCGCAGGCAAATGTATCACCTAAATGTATGTATTCAATAATTAAAAATTAAAAGTACAGAAATTATTCAAAATTAAAAATCCAATATTTTTGTCGGATATTTTACTACTATATAGTAAGTGAAAGTTCTCTCTTAAATATCTTTGTTTAATTCATTTTTTTGTGCTTTTGGCACGAATTATAGATTATAAGACTTAAATCTAAATAGACAAATTTGTATTATTTGTATGACTTTTAGAAAACTGATACACTGTATCGGTTTATTTGTATAAAATTAGAGAATAATATTATGTCTAAAGCAGTAAGTTATTATGATTGGCAACAATCGTTTAGAGATAAAACTAAGTCATATCAGACATTAAATCAAGATAACACCAATTCTCTTGGAATCTCTGAAATTAATTTTAAAGATTTCATAAAAAAATGGAGAGAAAAGAACCTAAATTAAAAAAAGATTATAAATTTTGACTAAACTTCTTCTCCACGTCTTTTAGCTTCAATCTCTTTTAAATCTTTTCTTTGAACTTTACCTACTAAAGTTTCTGGGAGTTCTTTCCTGAATTCAATGAATTTTGGCACTTTATAAGGTGCTATATTTTTCCTACAAAATTCTTTTATTTCGTTTGCCATTTCTTCGTTTTCCTTATATCCATCTTTTAGTACTACATATGCTTTAACTTTTTCACTTCCAGCAAGTTTAGGATCTGGTATCCCTATAATAGCCACTTTTTCAACAGGTTCATATTCATATAAAACATCTTCAACTTCTCTTGGATAAACTTTAAATCCACTTACATCTATCATATCTTTCTTTCTATCTACTATAAAGAAATATCCGTCTTCATCCATTTTTCCGATATCTCCGGTTAATAGCCAACTATCTTTTAGTTGATTAGCTGTTTCTTCTGGTTTATTCCAATATCCTTTCATTATCTGAGGTCCTTTCATTATAATTTCACCTGCGTCTCCAATAGGAAGTATTTTAGTATAGTCCTCAATATCAACAATTCTAACATTTGTATCCGGTATTGGCATTCCAACAGATCCTACCTTTCTGGTACCTGAAAATGGATTACTGTGTGTTACTGGTGAGGTTTCTGTCAATCCATAGCCTTCAAGTATTATACCACCTGTTCTTCCTTCAAAATCTTTCTGAACTTCTGGTGGCATTGGAGCTGCTCCAGTATTACATACTCTAATAGATTTCAAATCTTTAGCATAATCTTCGAGATCATCTCTTTCTAATAGACGCATATACATTGTTGGTACCCCAGGAAACATCGTGGGGTGGGTAGCTTTTATTATTTCGAATAAAGATTTCTGATCTCGAGGATCAGGGTTCAAAGCTATAGTTGATGCCATATAAATATGTAAATTCATGCATACCGTTTGACCATATATATGAAATAATGGTAGATTCGTTAGAATGGTTTCTTTGCCTCTTCTAAACTCATCACCTGCCCATGTTGCCACTGCAATGCAATTTGAGACTATATTATTGTGGGTAAGCATCGCACCTTTAGGTAATCCTGTAGTTCCTCCAGTATATTGAAGACATACTAAATCTTCTTTTGAATTAGTTTCGAATTTAGGTGGATCAGGTTTGGTATTATCAATTAAATTAAGAAATTGCATAGTGCCTGCGATTTCTGCTGGATTTCTTTGAGCCATTGGAGCATAATCAAGGACGTTGGTAATAATTATATGTCTCAGACGTGTACGATCTTTTATTTTATTAATCTTTTCAACTTGATTATCCCATGCAATTATGATTTCAGCGCCACAATCATTTAATTGATAAGCAAGCTCATATTCTGTATGTAATACTGAACAAGCCGTAGCAATTGCACCTGCTTTTAAAATCCCATAATAACTCATTATAAATTGAGGAAAATTGGGGATCATAATGGCAACTACTTCACCTTTTTTTACACCTAGATTTACAAGAGCGGTAGCTAACCTCTCTGTGATATCTTTTAACTTTTTATAAGAAATTTTATTTTTCATAAACCAGATAGCAGTTCGACTCCCAAAATCTTTTGTTGCATTATCAAGAAATTCATAAACATTCATATTGGGATAATCAATGGTACTTGGTACTCCTTTATCATAATTCTTTACCCATAATTTCTCAGCATAAGGATCTTCACTCATTCTCTATAACCTTTTTCATTTTTTTTATTTTTGTAATTATTATTATAAAAATGAAATACAACTAATAATATTTATACTATTCTTCAGTCAAATTATCAAGAGCATTAATAGCAGATTCACATACATAATCGCACTCGTCATGAATTAATTCCTTTAATCCATCAATTACATCTTCAGTGTCTACACCTATTAATCCTAACGCTTCAGATACTCTCCACCTAACGTCTGGGTTTTCATCTTTTAATGCTTTAATTAAAGATGGAATTGCAATATTTGCAGATGATCCTAATTTTCCTATAGATAGCGCTGCTTCGCGTCGTACTATCTTTTTGGGATCATTTAGAGCTTTTTCAAGAGCATATACAGCTTCTTCTGAATTTATCCCTACTTTTCCTAATGCTCTAGCAGATTCTACTCTAATAGAAGCTTTATTTGAAAAAGGATCTTTGAAAAATGTTGCAATATTTCTTTTTAATTTATTTGTAAAAGTCGGAATATATTCTATTTCTTGATCAGGAAGTTTTAAAAAATCAATCAGATTAGGTAATGCTTCTTTAGCTTCAGTACCGATTCCTCCTAATGCAGAAATCAAAATGTTTTTCATTCCTTTCTTTGATTTTTCAAATCCCTTTAATAAAACGGGTACAGCTTCTTTACCAATACTCCGAAGAGCATAAGCAGTTTTTCCTCGAACTGCTTCTACTTTATCACTTAACAAATTTGATAGACCATCAATAATATTAGGATCAGAAAATCCCATATCCCCTAAAGTATCAATGGCACCTTTTCTAACAATACTATTTTTATGATTTAATATTTCTAATAGGCTAGGAACTACTTCCTCACCAATTTCAATTAATGTATTTGAAACTCGGTATCTTACTCTCCAATCTTTGTCTTCAAGAGCACTTATCAAACTAGGAATAGCCATTTTAGATTCCTTTCCAATTTGACTTAGTGATTGAGCAGAGGCAGTTCTAACAGTCCACTCTACATCTTTAAGGCTTTCCATTAAATGTGGAATAGCTGCATGAGCATTTTGACCAATTCTTCCAAGAGCTTTAGCAGCCTCAGTTCGAACTACTTCATTTTTATCTTTTAAGGCGTTAATTAAGCTACTAATAGCTTCTTGAGTAGGACTGCCAATTTTGCCTATTGCTATAGCTGCTTCTTTTCTAATGGATTCTTCTTTATCTTTTAACATTCTTGATAATTGTGGTATTGATTCTTTAGCAATTTCTCCTATCTTGCCCAGTGTTCTAACTGCTTCACGACAAATACTCCAATCATTATCCTCTAAACAAGCATTTAATTTTGAAAGACCATTAATTGATTTTTGCCCTAATTCACCTAATACTAGAATAGCGTTAAATTTAACAGATCGACTATTATTTTCTAAATGATTTATTACTTCTTCTATAACTAATTCATCCTTCTCTATTCGAGATAAAACTAGATCAACTCGAGCATCTCTCAACAGTTGTTCTAAAGAAACAGACATCTTATATCACCTCATATTCCTAAATATACTTTTTTTATTCGAGGTTCCTTTCTTAATTCTTCTCTCGTTCCTCTCATTTCAATTTTCCCTTCCTCTAGAACGTGAATGTTCTCAGAAACATCCATGGCTAATGCAGCGTCTTGTTCAATCAGTAGCGTGGTGGTTCCTTCTCCTTTTATCTTAACAATTGCCTTAAATATGTTCTTCTTAATTTTTGGAGCTAACCCTAAAGAAGGTTCATCCATTAATAAAAGTTTTGGATTAGCCATAATCGATCGTGCTATTGCAAGCATTTGTTGTTCTCCTCCGCTTAGTGTTCCTGCTCGTTGTTTTCTTCTTTCTTTAAGTCGTGGGAATATTTCAAAAACGAAGTCTCTTAATTCTCTATACTTCTTCTTATCTTTTGTTAAGTATGCTCCCATTTTAAGGTTATCTGCAATATTCATATCATAAAACAACCTACGGCGCTCTGGACAATGAGAAATTCCTTTTCTAGCAATTTTATAAGCTTTTAAATCATCTATTCTTTCTCCCAAGAATTCTATTTTTCCTCTATCAGGTTCTTCTAAACCAGATATAACTCTTAGAAGTGTTGTTTTTCCCGCACCATTAGGACCAATAACAGCATCCAGAAATCCTTCTTCAACCTTCAAATTTATTTCTTCAAGCGCTCGTGCCTTCCCATAATAATGATAAATTTTTTTTATTTCAAGCAATATCTTCACCTCTACCTAAATATGCTTCAAGTACAATCTTATTATTCGCAACCTCCTGAGGAGGCCCATCTGCGATTAATTTGCCTTGATGCATGGCAATTACTCGTGGTACTAATGCCATAAGTTCACGTAATACATGACCCGTAATAAAAATGGTAACACCATCTTCATGTAATTTTTTAATTAAATCTGTTATGCCTAATTGTTCCTCGTAAGATAGACCACTAAATGGTTCATCAAGAAGAAGTAATTGAGGACTAGAACCAACAGCCTTACCTATCTCAAGCTTTCTCAAATCACCATGAGGTAATACAACTGGGGGTATTCTAGCTTTATCTACGAGTCCGATTGAAGAGAGAATTGTACTCGCAAACTCTTCTGTTCCTACATCTTCAGAAACTTTTTTTCCTCTCGGTGAAAGACATGAAACGGAAATATTATCAAGAAGTGTGAGATAACGAAATGATCTGACCAACTGAAATGTTCGAGCAATACCCAAATTTACAATTCGAAAAGGTTTTAATCCGGTGATATCAATTCCATCAAACCATATTGAACCCGAACTGGTTTTTTCGAACCCTGATATTAAATTAAACACTGTGGTCTTACCAGCACCATTTGGACCAATTAGACCGAGAAATTCTCCTCGCCTTATTTCAAAACTTAAATCATTAACAGCTGTTAAGCCACCAAACTTTTTAGTTAAATTTTTAGCTTCAAATATTAATCCCATTATTTAATTCACTCTTATTTTGATTTTTCCATAAATTTTTTTATCTTCCTTTCAATATATCAAATAATTCTTTTAAACGCTCTATGGTAGGCTTCAAAATTCCTCTTTCAGAAAAACGGATAACTAATATTAAGAAGATAGCGAAAATTAATACAGCAAATTCTCCAAGATCTCTAAGACCTTCGTTAACTATCCAAAAAGTAAATGCTCCAAGTGCTGCACCAGAAATTGTTCCAAGCCCACCAATAGCAGCCATGAGAATTGCGAAAAATGAGTACAGGGGAGCAAAATTCGAAAAACTTACACTCGAAATATTCACTGCAAAAAGGCCCCCAGCCACCCCAGCAAAAAAACTACTAATCATGAATGCAAGTATTTTATACTTCGTTGTGTTAATGCCTGAGGCTTCTGCGCAAGTTTCATCATCACGTATCGATTTAAAGATCGTTCCAACTTTTGACCTAACAATTAAAGTCATGATAATAAGTGAGATTAGCATGAAAGCAAAAATAATGAAATACTGTGCAATAAAATTAAGTTCAACAAAACTAGTATGTATTACTAATATCTCTTGAGTCAGCATTAAATTGAACACAATTAGAGCGAATGCTTGGGTCCCTAATGCTAAGTACGGACCTTTTAATCTAAGGCAGGGAATTCCAATAATCAGCCCAAATAATACTGCTGTAATAGCTCCAATGAAAAGAGAAGGAAACCATGAAAGACCTGAATAATGTATTAAACTTGCTCCAATATATCCTGATATTCCAAAGAAGATGGCGTGCCCAAAGCTAACTTGCCCTGTGAATCCTGCTAAAAGATCCCAACTAGCAGCAAAAATGGTAAATATCATCGCAATAACTAAAATGCTTACATAATATTCGATAGAAGGGATAAATGGAAATAACATAATTATAATTATACAGAATATTGATAAACCACCTTGGAAGCTTAAAATCCGCATTTTCAAGCTTTTTATTGATGAAGGTATTTCTTTAAGGGAATTTTTTATAGCTCTTTTCAACGAAGGAAAGAAATTTTTAATTGATTCTCTATAAATATTTAATAATGTGCGAGTTTTTTTAGGCAATTTTTTACTCCACCTCCTTTTTTCCAAGCAATCCTTGGGGTCTAAACACGAGCATCACTATAATGACAATAATTGGGAATATTTCGGCGAATTGAGTGCTAATGAAGTAGCTACAAAACACTCTTGCATATGCCATAATAAAAGCTCCAAGAATACTTCCTGGAATGCTTCCTAAACCTCCAAGGACGACAATTGCGAATGAAGTTGTCAGAAAACCCCAACCCATAGCAGGGTATACTTCATCTCCGGCGCCATAAAAGATTGCCCCCATTCCCGCAAGAAAAGCAGATAATACAACTGTTATCATAATAACCAAATTTGCATTAATACCCATGAGCTGAGCTGCCTCACGATCTTGAGAAACTGCACGAATCGATTTCCCAAGCTTTGATTTATTGATAAACAAGGTAACTAAAACTACGAGAATCAAAGATCCACTCACAGCAAAAATATATCGAACAGGAAAACTAATACCAAAAACACTCACAGGACCTTCAAATATTGCTGGAACCCAATGTGTTCTAGTATCACTCCATGGGAGTACTTTTACAAGCTGCTCAAAGAAATAAGCTAGTGAAAAAGTTACGATAACAACCCCTATAAGACTCTCCTGTAAAGGTTTTATCAGTAATAAATATGAAACCGCAGCAATAATTACTACAACGACTAATGCAATAATTATAGTTGTTATTAAAGGAAATTCCCAAATTTTAATGCACCAGTAAAACATATACATAGCGATTAAATAAAATGCCCCATGGGCTAAATTCAAAATACCACCTACACCATAAACCAAAGAAAGACCTAAAGCAAGCAGCGCAAAAACTGCCCCTTGTACTGATCCAAATAATAAAACATTTAATATGTTTACTAAAATTTCATCAACCATTTCTAATCGCTTTCTTTTAATTTTTTATCAAAATTTAATACAGAAAACCACATTCTACTGTTGTTTTTAATATTATTATTTAAATTTAATCATATTTAAAAGAGTTTTGATTTCAATTCTTATAAAGTTTTAAAAAAAAAAAAGTTTTAAAATTATATTTTTTCAGCTAATTCTAGGGATTTATACCCCAAGAAGGAATCTGTATAGGTGCATCCACAATCCATTCCGGATATATTTTACCACCAGAAGTGACTACTGACTTTGTTCCGCCCGCTTGCCACTGCACCCATAAAGTGACAGAATAAATTTTCTCTGTAACTGGGTCATAACCTTCATATAAGTCATGGTAGGAATTAAATGCAATATTTCCACCAGCTCCTTCGAATGTGTTTGCTTTGGTTATTTTCTCCATTTCAGTAATAACAGCGTCAGAATCTATGGATTGGGCTGCTGTAATAGCATCGCGTAACATATATACGGCTCCATGTGAACCCACAGCAGTATAAAGCGGGTCCATATGCCACATATCTACATAAGCATCCCACATAGCTATTGTCTTAGTAGTTTTATTTGTACGAGTTGTTGATTGCATTAATATTTCATAATTACAATTTCCGTTTGTTTCATTCCAATACCCGGTTACGTCATTTGGGTCATCTCCTAGTTGTGACATAACATCAATGCCTGCAATCATATATTTAGGGTGAAGCTGGGCATACTGAGTCATCATTTTAATTCCACCTTGGGCTGAGATGATGGGACAGACGATTTGAGCTCCAGCTAATTGCATTCTGTTTAAGTACGTGGTGAAATCTGTTGATGTAGCTGTTATAGGAAAAGCTACATCATCCACTATGGTAAAATTCTTCCAGGGATTATTATTTAATCCCCAATATCCATATGGTAAATAATAACCTTTTAATATATAGTCCATAGGAACAGTCCACTCAAGATCTTCCCTGATAATACCAACTTTAGTAATGGATTGATTTGTTGCAGCCTCCATAGCAGGTGCAAGAGCCAAAGCAAAAAATTGAGCAATTTCTCTCGCTAAAGAAGATGAATTAATAGGCATTACACGAAAACAATATTTATATTTATCATAATCAGAACCTACACTTTGGCAGAATCCATCTGTAGCAGCACCTGTGTTTATTATAATTATTTCATCAGCAATTACCGTTTCTCGATATGTCATTAACGCCTCAGTTCTGAATCCGCCAATGACAAAATCTGGTTTATGCTGTGTCATCATTTTCTCTGCAGCAAGAGTTCCCTTAGTTACATCGAGAAAGGGTTCAGCTTCATAGGTATTTTCGGCTATGATTCCAAAAAAATAATCATCGCCACCAATGTTAATACCACCAGCAGTATTTATCTGCGATATTGCCAAATATGCACCTTGATAGTTACCTTCACCCGTTATATCAGTCAAGTCGCCAAGTGCTCCAATCTTAATTATTCGATTTGATGGTGTACCAGATGGAGCTCCTGGAGTATCGTATCCTGCCTCTTCTGGAGCCCCAAGCAAAATCCATGCTGTTACTCCAATCCCAACACCTATTACAGCAATAAGAACAATAGCAACTATTCTTTTTGTTAAAGCTTCCATACTTTAGATCACTTTTTTATTTAATTTTTGAATTTTTTATATTTAAATTACGATTTACAATTACTTATTCATTTTAACATATATTTAAAGTTTTCAACTTTTCATATTAGGAAAAAAATATTGAAAAACCTTCAAATTTGAAGAAATGGGTTTAATTTCCCAAATTTAAATATTTAATGTCTATTAAGAAGAAAAAGTCCTATAAACCTGTATGCCAAATATTATTCCAAATAAAATAAGCAGAATAATTAATAAAATGAGTGTATAGAACCGCCACTTAATTGAAATATTTTCTCTTTTTTCTTTAAAAATCATATAAGGTAATAAAATAGCCCCGACAATCCAAATTGATATCCAAATAGTGAATATATACCAAATAGGCGCTATAAAAGCAAACAAAACTACGATAATACTGCTCCAACTGATAATTAAACGGATCATTCTACGCTTAAACCTAATATCAGCATCATCAGACTTTTTAGACGGGATTAAAGAAAAAAGAAGACCAAAAAGAGGAAATATTAAGAGTGTGGAATGGATCGGATTTAAAAGGCCTAATATTGCCTCTGAAAAAAGAATACCAAAAAATATTGAAGCAAATATGTTTATAATTATCCAAATCGTCCTGAAATGAGTTTTTATAAAATTGCTTAATTTTAAAAGGATATTCGTAATTAAGATTTTGAATTTTCTAAAAAACTTATATATAACATCAATTAACTCACTAAAGAGTTTTTTTAATTCTTCTAAAAGGAAAATAAATGGATAAACTAAAATCATTAAGCTAAAGATAATACCACTAAAGAGAAATGAAAATGAAACATGATAGACTATTGAGCTTAGTAATAGAAATATTATTAACCAAAATGTGAAGGCTATAATCGAATGTTTCTTAAAGGGTTTTACAAGTATTATTAAAAATATCACAAATACTAGGGTAGAAATACTTAAATTTAATATGATATTAAAACCTGGAATAAGGTCTAATAGTATATATAAATCAGTAGACAATAATGCTCCAAATATCAGAAAAGAGCATGATCTAAAGAACTTTCGCAATTTTTCTTTTAGAACCACGTCAATTAGAGTTATTACAAACATAATGAAAAAGGAAGCGAGCACTAAATTAAGAATAAGAAGGAGATTTAAACTAACGAAATATAAAGGCCATGTAATGAAATTGATATAAGATATAATTATTAGATTAAATCTAATTTTTTCTTTATTGGAAGTAATTACTTGCCAAAATGACAATAATCTGAAAAGATAGGCAAATTCAATGGTAAGGATAATAACAACAATGGGTATAACAGTAAAGAATAATGCAATAAAA
>JABXKB010000363.1 GCA_013375485.1 Promethearchaeota archaeon
ACTGCTATGGTAAAAAAAGGATATTTTGGAAAAGGTATTTTCTCTGCTCTTAATAATATTGGTCAACTCACCTGTAATTTACATGGAGTTAATTATTTTGAAGGGACAACTATATGGTCAAATAACTCACGGGCAATTGACACAATATTCCCTCACTGTAAACCGATTCGAAAACATTATGTCTTTCAAAAACGCATATAATAAGTATTGACTAATTTTTTCTTTTTACTCCTTAATTGCTTTAAATTAAAAATAATAAAAAAAATAGAAATTTAGTGAACAACAAGTATTTCTTGGTTTGTTCTTTTTTTTTTTCTAAACATCTCAACATTTCTTTTTATAGATTCTTGATTTGGATCTTGATCTAGTTGTTCATGTATATGTTTTAACATATCCTCTTGAGTAGTACCAATCTGATTAAATAACGCATTTACCTCTTTTGTTTTGAATTTATTCTCAAGAATTAAAGGAGCTGACATTTTTAATGTCCTTAACCATTTTTTTCTGGACTCTGGATTTTGGCGTACAAGTTCAGCATATTGACAAGCATAAAGTATTCCACCATACCTATTGAAATCGTAAAAGGTCGCAGCATGAACAACATTACAATTCGTTAACAGAGGATCAGAATGTCCTTTCTTAATGTAGTTTTGAGATTCTACTAGATCAATAATATCTTGTTCCCTATAGGGGATAACATGGTAAGGAAGTAATACTCTAGGAATTGTCTCAGCCTCAAGTTCCTCATCGTTTAAATACCATTTGGAATCATTCTCATCGAAGAATGGACTTTCAAGTAATTCTGGTTTCCATTCTTTCATAATTTGTTCTTGTGACATTTCATAAAAATATCGAAATGTTTGATCAGGTGAATAACCGAATAATACATAAGGAATTTTCCGTTTTATTGCCTCTTTTACTAATATGCTATGTATTAAATCAGAACAATAATCACAAATATAACGGGCTAAGAATGTCTCATTTGAATTATGATTAAAGAAATGGTATTTGTACAATTTAGTAAAAGTTGGTATTGCCTCCTCAATTAATACATGATCTACTTGAATCTGTTGCAGTGTATCTTTCATATTATCCTTAGAAATATTTGTCATGAACCCTGTATCAGAAGTTACCGCTAAAGGAGTTAATTCCAATTCATTTATAATATGATGTAAAAGAGCAGTAGAATCCTTACCTCCTGAATAGCCTAAAATGCAATCGTATTCCCTTCGTCCATGGTTCATTTGCATATCTTCTACTACTAAGTTCCAATCTTGTAGAGCTTTCATCCTTCGTTCCAAACTAATTATTTTTCGAGAATAATTTATATTTTCATATTTGGGGTCATTACAAAAGCTACAAAGCCCTTCTGAATTTAGATGAATTCCAAGAAATCCATCAGGTAAAATACAATTGCAACAAAATTTTATTTGTTCAATCATAAAAACTCTCTTTCTATTTAGATTTATATATTTGTATGTGATATTACTTTCCCCATATTTAAAGGAAAAATTAATTAAATTAACAAAAAAAAGACAGAAATTGAGAAAAAATCAACATATTTAGTTTAATATTTAAATCAGAACAATTTCTTCTTTGAAACTTTATATTCGTTCTCCATTATTTGTGCGAAATATCTTATTCGTTATAAGAGTAAAAGAATTGAGGTATTTCTCCGATATTTTTTACCATTTAAGATTTATTATTCAATAGTTCGAATCCCAAAATATTTAGTTTATTTAGTTGAAAAATATTTTGATTTCTTATAAAAACCGATAAAAATAAACACTGAAATGATTATGTCTATTGACTCGGCAGTGATAACATATGAAGGTGAATCACCAATAAGGATTTGTACTAAAGGTCTCGATATTTGTGAGAGTAAATATAATCCAAACCCAATCATAAGAATAAAAGTGTTAACTTGTGAAAGACGTTGATTTCTCCAAGAAAAATAAAATAACCAAATAATAGAAATCAGAGATGGAACAATAATTATTGGATATATAATAGGAGCTATTTGTACGTTTAGAACAAAAATCCCAATAAGAATTTCAACAACAACGATTATTATTAGAATTTGTATTCTAATTTTATTTAGATATTTCTCATTACTTAAATTATTGAATCTCTCTTTTACTGAAAGTGAAATTAATATCATATAAATGCTAAGAAAAATCATTGGGAGGAGATCAAAAATCGCAATAAAATATCGAACCTTAATTACAGGGAGCAGTAATTCTTCATCTAATTGCAAATAACTAAAATCAATAAATAAATCTAGTGCTTTCCCGAATATAAGTAATAAAAAGAATGAACCAAAAAGAAAAGGCATATCTGAGAAATACTGTTTTTCTTGTTTAAACCAACTATAAAAAGTATATATAGCCATTAAAGAAACAATAAATATTCGAATGCCGATAATTAGGATAACTCCTAAAGCCCCTTCATGTGTTTGATAGGAGGTAATTATAATTGACCAATTAAAAGCATATAAAAAAACTACAGCAATTATTCCTAATATTACACCAATTAACAAAAAAAATAAAAAGATTTCTTTATTTTTTTGAAGTACCATAATTTTTATTTTAGTTCTATCTTTAAAAAATAAACTAAGTTATTTGTTTTTCCGATAATACGATGTCATGAAAAGGGAAATCTATACTTATCTAAACCAATCTCTTTCTGCATTTCTATGATATCTTTTTGTAAACTTTTGTTTATTGGGATACCTATTTTGTTCCTCTTAGTTTCCGCAAGATATTCTTTTTCTCCAGCTGTATAAATTCGTTCTTCACCAGGAATCTTCTTTGAGCTTCTAAGATCTCTCATGATATTACCAGCGGTCATTTTGAATGATTGTATGCCAATAAAATTATCAATATTAATAGCTAGGAAAAAATGACCAACTTTGAGTCTTTTTTGATCATTTTCAACTATTCCAAGAGTATCTCTTAAATAAATACCTTCTTGCAATGCGGCAGAAAGAAGTTCAACCACAGTTGCATAACCATATCCTTTATATCCCGCTGTTTCCTCACCTTTACCTCCTAATGGTAATAAAGAAGCTTTTCTTTCTAACATTTTTTCTAAGACTTTATTAGGATCAATCATAATTTCGCCTTTTTCATTAATTACAGTATTTTCTGGAAGTGGTTTATTAATCCGAGCATTCACTTCAACTTTTCCTCTCTGAATGATTGAAGTTGCACCATCAAGAAGAAAAGGAAAACTTTCATCAGTTGGAGCACCTACCGTTAGAGGATTCGTTCCTAACATAGGTTCACACCCAAAAGTTGGAGGTATAGATGGTCTTGCGTTAGTGACAACTAAACCAATCATTCCTTCATTAATAGCCATTAAAGAATAATAACCAGCAATTCCAAAATGCGTAGAATTTCTTACCGCAATAGCTCCTATGCCATACTTTTTTGCTTTTTCAATAGCCATTTTCATTGCTCTATAAGCAATAACATGCCCTAAACTACAATTCCCGTCTATTAATGCAGTAGTAGGCCCCTCTTTAATAATATCAAATTTTGTTTTTATTTCATAAATTCCTTCTTTGATACGATCATAATACATTTTGCATCTCTGAATACCGTGCGATTCAATCCCTCTTAAATCCGAAGTGATTAGAACATTAGCTATAATACTTGCATCTTCTTTAGAAACTCCAAGACCTTTAAAAACATCTCTCATAAAATTTTCCAGTGTATTAGCATCAATATATACAATATCTTCTGGCATCTTAGAATATACCTACCTTTTTTTTTATTTTTATCATATTTGTTAAGGATTAAAACAGTTTAATTTTTTCAGCTAAATTATATTTCTTATTATGAGATGAATAGTAACACTTCTCTTTTCATAGTCTTATATATAATCTTGCTTAAGGAAATATGTTCCACATATTATTCTTGTATATATATTACCAATAATACTAACATTTGTAATATTATACCCTAATAATAACATAATTAAATATCCCTTTTAGAGAGTCATGAATAAAAAAGAAAAGCTAAAATGCCCCCTTTGCAATATTAAATTCATTCCAAGAACATTTTATCCTTATGAGGCAACTTTTACTTCATCAGATGGTAAATTATTATCAGGTTTTAATGGGTACATAAGTTCTAGTGGGGTAAAACCATCAGAAGTGATATTAGGATCTTGGATTACTTATTGTCCAAATTGTAATTATATCATGAAATTTGTTAAAGAGATTGTGAAAAAAGAAAAAATCACATCCCAAAGTGTTGTAGCTAAAGATATTAAAGAAAAATATAATAATTATTACTTTGGATTTCCTTTT
>JABXKB010000064.1 GCA_013375485.1 Promethearchaeota archaeon
AATGAAGGAGAAGTCTATTTATATAAAGAAGATATTCTCAGATTAGCTAAATTTTTAGGTCTTGAAGGAAAGAAGGGGTTACGAAATTTTGCTGAGAATTATCTTAAAGTAATTGATGACTCATTTTTCTGGAAAGAACCAGGTGCACAAAGAGGAAAAACCTATCGGTTTAAAACATTAGGCTTTAAATTTACGGGAAAAGATGAATATTGTCATTTTTTAGCAGATAATAAATGTAGTGTTCATATAGCTCGTCCTTTTCAATGTAGATCATTTCCATTTTGGCAGATGATGGTGTCAAGTAAAAAAATTTTTGATAATTATACAAAAAAATGCAAAGGATTACAAATATTAGAAGGTAAATACTATTCTAGAGATGAAATATTGAATTGGGCGAAAAACGAGTATGAAATTGAGAAGAAATACTTTTTAGAGATGAAAAAACATAATTTTGATATCCTTAAAGTATATCCTTTTTTATCAAAAAAAATGCTTCAAGAGTAGAAAAAATCATGCCAAACGGAATAATAGTTATGAAATATGATGATAGGAGTGGTATTGACATTAAAGCAAAATACCCCGAAGAGAAAGTTAAAATATCAAGTAGGACCTTAATGCACATCTTTAATTTACATGAATTTAGTAAAGAACCGGGATTTGCTAGTCTCTCTATTGATAACATAAATTTCTTAACTTATTATTCTGGCTCTGAAACAGATTATTTTATCATATTATTGTTAACCATACTTGAAAATCCTGAAGATTATGAGGAAAGCCTTGAAGAGGTTTCAGAGATCATATTGAAAAACTTAGAAAAAAACGAATATTTAAAGATACTCCCTTCCCTTTTTAAAAAGATATTAACTCTTCCTAAAAATAAAACTAAAATCTAATTTTAACAATTTTAATAATTATTCAAATTTCTAAAGAATTGATTTGGTATTATCGTGATTGATAGTAAAAAAGAAAAAAAAAAGTTAAAATTTTGACTTAAGATTAAAATCCAAGTAATAATAGGAACATACCAATTAAAAGTACTATGCCACCAAATCCACCAAGAGGATACTCTTCAAACGCTGCAATACCACTTGCCATTGGTGATACCCAAATTAAAAAGACAAATCCTACTGCCATAAGAATCCACCATACATATGGAACCTTAATATCAATCCATGGTTGCATTGTTAAAAGTAAAACTGCTAATAATATTATTCCAAAAATTCCATTAGCAAGCCATATTTTATTTTCTATATCTATATATCCTCCGAATAAAAGAATGCAATCGTATACCCCAAAAGCGCCACCAAGGAAAACCATCATTTTTGAAGCCTTCCACCCTTGCTTTTCAGCCAATAGCTCTATTAATGCTGCCATTATGATTAAGATAGCACTAAAATAAGACATAACGAAAAGTGGAAGATCCCCTAATAACAGCAAACCACCAAAAATTGTAAATCTAGAATCAGGGTATGTTAAAAAGCCGAATATAATTAATACTACTCCAACTACTAGTAAAATCCACCATTGAAAAGGTATTTTTACTTTTCCTAAATCAACAAATTCCAACGATAAAAAGACTACTGCAGCCAGTATAATTTCTATTATTCCGTAGAGTATGTACAACCCATTAGGATCAGCTGATGCGTAAAATAAAGAGATAGCGTCGAATATCATAAAAAATATTCCAAAAAATGCGAGTAGTTTGACGGCATTAAATTCTTCCTTAAATCTACTAGTTACTTCACCCATAATATATAATCACTTTTTTTAAATTTTTATAACATGGTTAAATTTTAATTTTTTTAAATTAAAATTGAAATTAAACTATTTTGCCCAATTTAAAAGCTTTTACATACATATTATTAGTTGTTTAATAGTATTACACTCTTTAGTATGGAAAAATGAATGATAATTCACAATTATCTCTACCCTTAGTATTTCTCATTTATGACGATTTTTTATTTTTAAAGTATAATAAAATTTAGAATAAATATTCAATACTATTAAATTATAATGATTTTATTTCTTTAAACCTAAAGATTATATATTAATCTCCTAATTTCTAAAAATAATCTCAATAAATATTAGAAAATCAAATTTATATTAATTAAAGATTAATAAAGATTCCTAGTTGAGTGGTGCAACAAAATTGAAAATTGGTTTATTTATCTGTGATTGTGGTAAAAATATTAGTGGTGTAATAAATAATGAGACATTAATTAAACATTTTGAAAATTATCCTAATTTACATGTACTGAGAGACCAATATTTATGTTCTGAATCGGGATTAAATAAAATTATTGATGAACTTAGAGAAAAAAAGGTTGAGCGTGTAGTTATTGCTGCTTGTTCATTTAAATTACATGGGTTATTGTTTCGTAAAACAATTGAAAAGGCAGGAATTAACAGATTCTTAATATCATTTGCTAATATACGAGAACAAAATTCATGGGTTCATTATGATGAACCTGAGAAAGCTACAAAAAAAGCAATAGATCAAATCAATATGGCGATTGAACAAGTTAAACTTCTAGAACCATTAGAGGTTCAATATTCAGATATAACACCCTCAGCTTTAATTATTGGAGGAGGGATTGCTGGAATAAAAGCAGCCCTTGCAATTGCAGATACAGGTAATAAAGTGTACTTAGTCGAAAAAGAAGCTACAATTGGGGGTCATATGGCTCTTTTTGATAAAACCTTTCCAACCCTTGATTGTTCAATATGCATTCTTGGTCCATTGATGTCAGAGATTAATGATCATCCTAATATTGAGTTACTAACCTATTCTACAATAGAGAATGTTGATGGATATATAGGAAATTTCGATGTATCAATAAGGAAAAACCCTCGATTCATAAAAGAAGAAAATTGTGTAGGATGTTTTGATATATGTAGAGATGTATGTCCAATAGAGGTAGAGGATACTTTTTTTTCAAGAAAAGCTATTGATGTCCCTTATCCTCAAGCAATACCTTTATATCCAAATATTTTAGAAGATTATTGTATCGGATGCAAGGCATGTGCTCAAGCTTGTGGAGAAAGAGATGCTATTGATTTTGAACAAGAGCCTGAAATTCTTAATATTAAAGTTGGCTCCATAATAGTTGCAACAGGTCTAAAACCATTTGATCCTTCGATATTAGCAGAATATAGCTATAAAAAATATCCCGACGTAGTAACTACAATGCAAATGGAGAGATTACTTAATAATGATGGTCCAAGCCTAGGTAAATTAGTAAGACCTTCTGACGGTCAAATTCCAAAAAAAGTATCTTATATTTTATGTGTTGGTTCTCGTAATAAAAAAATTCATCACGAGTATTGTAGTCAAGTATGTTGTAATGTAGCAATAAAGCAAGCAGTTCTGATAAAAAAAGAAAACCCAGACATTGCTATTAATATCTATTACACAGATATTAGAGCAATTGGCAAAAATTGCGAGGAATTTTATAATAGAGCGCGGGAAGCTTTTGGAATACGCTTTATAAAAAGTAATATCTCTGCAATATTAAAGAACGATACATCAAACGAGTTAATAGTTCGTGGCGAAGATATAATAGAAGATGCAATTTTCGAGAATAAAACAGATTTAGTTGTTTTAGCAGTAGGTATAGAACCTGCTGAAGGAACAGATGAGTTGAGTAAAATATTAAATATATCTCAGGATCCAAATGGTTTTTTGTTAGAACGACATCTTAAAATTAGACCTTCTGAAACGCTTGTAAGCGGTATCTTCTTAGCAGGAGCAATCCAAGGTCCTAAAGATATACCTTCAAGTATTGCTCAGGCAGAAAGTGCTGCTGCTAAAGCATTAGCATTAATAGCTCGTAAAAAAGTGGAGTTAGATCCACATATCGTTTATTTTAATAAAGAAAAGTGCGATTTATGTAGATTGTGTGAAAATATATGTGAGTACAACGCTTTGAAGATTGAAGGAAACAAATTAAAAATTACCCAAGCAAACTGTTCAGGATGTGGTGCTTGTGTTGCAATGTGTCCCTATGATGCCCTCTATATTCCAGGATTTCGAAAGAACCAAATTTCTGCCCAGTTACAGTCAATTCTTAGAGAAAAGAAAGAATCTCCTTTAATAGTGGCATTTCTATGCAATTGGTGTTCTTATGTGGGAGCAGACCTTGCAGGAACAAGCAAAATAATTTATCCGACTAATGTAAGAACTATTCATGTTATGTGTACAGCTATGCTTAATCCATCAATAATTTTTGAAAGTTTCTTCTATGGAGCTGATGGAGTCTTAATCGCTGGTTGCTATCCTCAAGATTGTCATTATGAAACAGGGTTTATAAAGTCAGAAACTCGGTATGAAAGCATTAGAGAAATGTTAGCTGAAGCAAATTTAAATGAAAACCGAATTAAGATAATAAGTATATCCGCAGGAGAAGGGGAAAAATATGCTAAAACCATAGTACAATTTAAAGAAGAATTATCCAATCTAGGTCCGATTCGGCCCGATGAGTACATAAAACCACCTTCAAGCAGAGAAAAAGTAAAAGATAAAGCTAAATTAGATGAAATTTAAGAAATCTTTACTTTAAAATATAATATTTTCTTTATCTGGAAGAGAAAATATCATTTTTAATAACTATTTCTCTTATAAACCTTATTAATAGATATTTTCTATTATATTATAGTACGCGAATTTTAATTCTAAGTTTATATCTTAAAAATTGTAAAATAATATGAGAATACGTGCGATTACTATTGGCCAAATAATACCTTTCTTATATAAGAATGAAACAATTTTATCATTTTTACAAAACAAGCTGGAAAATTTCTCCTCTTTTGCTGATGAACTTATTAGTACATTGGATAAAATCAACATTAGTGTTGAGACTAAGAGATTCGCCTCTCAACCACTGTTTTCTTACGAAAATAAATTATTTTATGAAAAAAACTTAAAAGAAACACTAGTAGATATAAATAATCAATTAAGTTTTTTGCAAGATATATTTAAAGACTATAAATTTGATTATTTTGCCTGCTGTATGATGTTAGCCTCAACAATTCAAGAATTGGGTATTTTTGAGAAATTATTATTAAATGAAGTACCTCAATTTATTAAAAATCATGATATTTTTTTTACATCATTGCCAGTTGCATCAACTAAAAACGGTATTAATTTAACCGCTTTAAAATCAGGTGCCAAAATAATCAAAGAATTATCTGAACCTGATCCTTTTAAAAATTTGCAATTTTGCGTATCTGCAAATGTAGGTCCAAATGTTCCTTTCTTTCCCGCAGCTTATCACTTTTCAGAAAAACCTGCTTTTTCGTTAGCTTTAGAAATGGCAGATGAAGTCATAAATGTTATTGAAGAATCAGAAACATTAAGAGATGCTCAGCTAAATATGTTAGCGAAATTTAATGAAATTTACGATAATTTAACAAGAATAGCTGAAAAAGTTAGTAGAAATTTCAATATCGAATTTAAAGGAATAGACTTTTCCCCTGCTCCCTATCCTATGATTGACAAGAGTATTGGAACTGCTATTGAAAAACTGGGAGTTGAATATTTTGGAGCTAACGGAACTTTAACTGGAGTAGCTTTAATTAAAAACGCTATACCTATCGATAAAGAGAAAATAATAGGGTTTTCAGGATTTATGCAACCCGTTTTAGAAGATTTCATTTTATCAAAACGATTGTCTGAAAATAAATTCAATTTAGATTCACTTTTATTGTATTCTACTATGTGTGGAGCGGGTCTCGATGTAGTTCCACTTCCCGGTGATATAACGGAAAAAGAATTATTCTATATCTTGCTCGATATAAGCACAATATCTGTTAGATTGAATAAACCTTTAACTTGTAGACTTATGCCAATACCAGGAAAAAATTCTGGTGATGATGTCGAGTTTGATTTTGAATATTTCGCTTCTTCTAAAATAATTGACTTTAGAAGGTTAGTTAGTGATAATAAGAATGATTTATTCAATCGAAATGAGAAATATTTAAAATTTTTTTAATAAAATTTTTTAGAGAAGTATCTAATTATATTTTTGGTAAGTCTTAAAATAACCATTTTATTTTTTATATGCGTGAGAAAAAGAAAAGAAAAAATTTAAGATTCTTCAATGAAGCTGTGGAATACATAGATAAATTCGATACTCCAGATAATTTTTTTGAAGAAAATACAGTTTCTTTAGAAATAGGAGACAGTAATTCAACTTTTCTAAGAGATGAGATGTTAAATGAATTAAATAATTTAAGGGATATTATTAAAAACAACCCAGATTTAAAATTAAAGTCGTTAACTAAAGTTGAGAAACAAATATTTCATAAGTTTATTAATTTCTACTCAAAATGCCCTATTTGCGGAAATTTAAACCATTTCTTCAATTTAAAACGTGCATATTTTGATGAAGAAAAGAAATTATTAATAGAAAAATTGATTAGATTAATGACCTTAAATAATAGAAAATTAAATAAATTCAATCTTCAATTAGGAGTTCCTTGCTGTAATTGCTACAAGAATTTCTATGAGGAATGATTCAAAATTATATCTTTTATTCTAAATATTCAATTACTTTACCACTCTGAGTAATTTCATAAAAAATCTGTTCATTAGTTTCATCTTTAACAGAGTTAATACAAAAAGCTTTAATCAAAAAATCCATATTATAATTAAACATATGCTCATCTTCGAGAATTTTACGTTCAATTAACATTTGCAACAAAGTGTTTTTTGAAACTTGTTTTAAATCGTTAACTATATTTAAAATTTTTCGGCGAATAGGATTATTCACAGCTCTTAGGTACAGATCATGCAAATATTTGGTTCCTTCGACTGATTTACCAAATTCTTCCATTGTTTTATAATTCTTGAAATCGAACTCATCAGGCATATCTTAGTAAAAGAATCAAGAAAGAAAAATCTTTTGTCTATAATAATAAAACTAATTGTCGTTGAAATATAAAGGGACTTTAAATATTTGGATTTAAAGTAAGTAATTGAAAATAGTACTATTAGAAAAGTGAAAAAAATTGGAAAAAATTAAAATATCTCACGGTCCTAAACTAGAATCTATTAATGGAAAAGAGAAAGTTGGCAATAAAATTGATAGCTTATGGTCTGACAATACACATAATAATAAAAATTTAAAATATGAATCTAAGAAATTGATAATAAAGCTTGTAACTAGTGGAAAAGAGAAACGAAAGATATTATTAAAACTTGAAAGTGGGAGCCCTAAAGTTCACTCTAGTAATTATAATCTTATTTCAGAATTATTGAAAGAATTTTTTAACGGTACAAATAATTTTGAATAAATATCAATTTTATTTTTCCAAATTCTTCCTTTCAAATGCTTTTTTCTAGTAGAAATTAAAAGTAAAATATTTTATTTTAGGACTCTTATTTCTTCATTAATTTTAATCAAATGCAAAAATGATGTAAAAAAAATGGATTTAGAAGAAATAAAAAGTTTTTTGGGACCAGATGCAAATGATTTATTAAATCATACATGTACTGGAATTCCAAAGGAAATGATCCATCTTCCTGGACCAGACTTTATTGAACGAGTTGTAGCTCATTCAGATAGAAATAATTTAGTATTAAATAATATGGATCGATTGTTTAATCAAACCGGAAGGTTAACAGGAACCGGGTATCTCTCAGTATTACCCGTAGATCAAGGAATTGAACATACTGCTTCAGCTAGCTTTGCTGTAAATCCATCATATTTTGATCCTGAAAACATAATCAAACTGGCGATTAATGGAGGTTGTAATGCTGTAGCATCTACACTTGGGGTTTTAGGATCTGTTTCAAGAAGATATGCCCATAAAATTCCTTTTCTAGTAAAAATTAATCACAACGAGCTACTTACAAAACCAAACCTCGCTGACCAGACATTGTTTGCAAATGTTGATCAGGCGTGGGATATGGGAGCGGCAGCAGTAGGAGCAACAATTTATTTTGGTTCATTAAATTCAAGACGTCAAATCCAGGAAATTAGTGAAGCTTTTAAGTACGCTCATGAGTTAGGATTAGTTTGTGTTCTTTGGTGTTATTTAAGAAATACAGATGAGTTTATTAAAAATGGAAAAGACTATCATACGGCAAATGATTTAGAAAGTCAAGCTAATTATCTTGGAGTTACAATTGAAGCGGATATCATAAAACAAAAACTGTCTACACTCAATCGAGGTTTCCTTGATTTGAATTTTGGTAAAACAGACAAACTTGTTTATGAAAAACTTGCAACCGAACACCCAATTGAATGGAACCGTTACCAAGTAGCAAATTGTTTTATGGGACGAGCAGGGCTAATCAATTCTGGAGGAGAAGCTGGAGGTAGTGATCTTCAAGATGCTATAAGAGCTGCAGTTATAAATAAGCGATCTGGTGGTATGGGGCTCATTCTTGGAAGGAAGGCATTTAAGAAACCCACACCGGAAGGAATAAAAATACTAAATGCTGTTCAAGATGTATATTTAAACAAAGATATTACTATTGCATAAAAAAATTCTTTTTTCTCTTTTTTTAATAATATAATTTTTCGTAGGATCAAAAATAAAAAGAAGAATTTTTTATTCATACTAAAGAATAAATTTTTTCTTAAGATAACGATGGGAAAAAAAAAGAAATTTGGTCCAGTTCCAAATGATAATCCATATAGGATGAGACAAACTCCACCTCCTCCAAAAACAAGTTTTATTGATTTTAATACTCGTAGAATCTGTCCCGCATGTGGTCGGGACATTAAAATAGCTCATAATTTCTGTAAGTATTGTGGAGTTGATTTAAGTATGATAGAACCTATTGGGAACGATGAGATTTCAAAACATTTAGCTACTACAGCTGTGACCGATCCAGATCCTGGAGTTAGAATGGAGGCAGTTGACACTTTAGGAGGTTTTGGAGATAAAAAAGTATTAGGTGTGCTAACATATGTTCTCCTAAATGATCCAGATGAAAATGTAAGAAGAGAAGCTGCTGATGAGTTGGGAGATTTACACCACCCGTATAGTCTAGATATTTTTACAAAAGCTCTTAAAGATGAAAGTGCATTAGTCAGGAAAGAGGCAATAGAGGGATTGAAAAAAATTAAAAAGAAGATCAAACCTAAGGAATTAGATGAGGGAAAACCCGGAAGTCGAGAACCTAAACAAGACATATCTAAATCAGAAGAATCTTCAGAGGGTACCTATAATTCAGAAGATTCTAAAGAAGATACATTTAATTCAGAAGATTATAGAGAAGGAAATAATACTGAATTATTTTAAATAAATTAACTTTTTCCCCCTTATTTTAAAAAATACTTAAGAAATAGGAACTACAATTTAAAGAATAAAGAATTTAAAATAATTTAGTCAAAAGTCTAATCATCGCTACTCGGAATTTTTGGCAATTGCCTACGACCACTTGGTTTTATCTCTTTAGATTTCTCTAAAATTTTAATTATATCCGTTTTTTTAGCATTAGCAGGTAAGTCTATTTTTTTCTCTTCGGCATAGGTTTTGAGATCTTTTACAGTCATTGAATTAAAATCTGTAGTTTCTTTAGGTGTATCTACATTTTCTGTAGTAGATGTCTTTTGTGAGGTACTCTTTGGCTTTTCTGCTTTTTCTAATACTTCAATAGCCTCAACAATTCCTTTTTCCTCATTAAAGTAGACCCTTAACATGTGATTTTCTAATTCGATTATACCTTTTGGAACCGTTTTAACAGGTTCCCACTCAGTTTCTTCAACTTCCTTTCCAAAAACTTTAGCAGTTTTTGATACTGCGGCATAAAGTGTATAACCTAAAATTAGATTTAATCTTTTATAGCCCTCAGATACTTCTGCTTTAAGAATTTTTTCTTTAATTTTCTTTTTTTGTTCTTCTGATACGCCCATTGTTTTGGAGACTCTTGATGGTTTAGCAATTGTTGGTTTTTGATATTGAATACTTGATTTTGGAGTACTTGATAAAAACGATGATACTACAACCTCATTACTTGTATCTTGTAATGCTGGTGAAAAGTATTCTTCTTCTGGTTGTGCTTCAGTTGCTTTTGGATTAGCATCCATGATAGTCGCTTGAACTCCTCCTTCACGTTCAATATTTCGAATATATCGCATATCTGCTAATCTTTCAGTTACTTCCATTGATTCTAATCTAAATGCATTTAAGAATTCTGAAGGCTCATCTCCAGCATCTACAGAAACAATCTTACAGCGATGGTATCTCGCATCTTTCATTAGCTCTTCTTGAAGACCTTGAGCTACTCTTGAGCTTATAAATCGTTTACGAACAGGTGATTTTGACCCTTTCCAAATGAAGATCCTTCGCAAATCTTCCCTAATTATTACTAGAACTTGTTCTGGATGCATTTTTTCTTGAAGTTTTTCCTCCTCAATAGTTAATTTAACCTTTTCTCCAGAATCATCCAGTTCATATACCATGAATGCTTCGTATTCAGTCATTTTCATTCAGTAGTAGGATTAATTCATTATTATTTAATTACTTGATAAAATCTTAAGATTTTTAAATAAAAATTTGAATTTTCTTTTCAAATTTACTTATTTTAAAGAAAATATAAATTAAATTATTTTAAATTTATTTTTTTGAAAAATTATATAGAACATTTTTGGAAATATTTAAAATTTTTTCATCGGAAAAAAAAAAGTATAAGTGTTATTAGTAGTCACATCATAGATTACTATTTTTCTAATTTTACGGCTAATCTTTTAAGCTTCTTTACTGAACGGGGTACCATTTCAATAGGATTAAAATTTAAATTAAGAATCTCAAGGGACTCTAAATCACCAAGTGTCTCTGGCAATTCCTTAATACCATTTAAGGATAAGTCAAGCTCATTTAAATGTGTAAATTCATTGATTGACTTTGGAATCTCTTTCAAACACCACTCAGATAAATTTAACTTTATAATTCTACCCTTTTTAAGCTCAAAATAAGGAACATTGGTGAATAATGAAGTAAATTTATGTCTAGGATAAATCCTTCGAAATGTTTTTTCGAAGATTTTCTTTAGAGCAAACTTTTCATCTTCATCCGTTAAATCAAAACTGATAAGTTGCCAAAATTCTTCATCATCTATAAAATCTAAATAAGATTTATATATTCTTTTGATCAAAAAATATATAGCTCATGAATATAAAGTGTGAAAATCATCCGGAAATTGATGCTGTCTCTAAATGTGAAGAATGCAATAAGCCTATTTGCGCAAGATGTATGAAAAGGTTTAACATAAATCATGGTGGTGGTAAAGATAAATATTCTACCAGTCATGTATATTGTAGAGTTTGTTTTCATAATCTTGGAAAGAGGGCTTCTAAAACTTCTCCATTAATACCTTTACTTTTTATTGTTCCATTTTTATTAATAATTTTAATAATAAGTATTTCAATGATAGTAGTGTTCCCATTTTTTGTTCCTGCGATGATCATTGTACCAGTCTTTATAATTGTTATTATAGTATGCATAATAATAGGTATAATTAAGTCATACACCCGATCGAAGAGATTAGCGGAATCTAAAGTCATGGAAGAAGAGAATAGAAAATTAATGAATCTACCAATTAGAGCTCAAAATAAAACATGTCAGGAATGTGGGAAAATCAATGATCTAAATACCTCTATTTGTTCTTATTGTGGAGCAGATTTATGAATTACATCTTAACATCCCACTTGTATTCTGAAAAACCTATAATCTTATCACATGAGGGGCAAGACCACATTTTTACTTCATTTTTAAATCCAATACTCATGAATTCTCCTTTAAATCCCGAGATTCTCTTTTTTATTTTTCCCTTCCTTGATTCCTTAACCTCTACTTCAAAAAAATCTTCTAAAAATATATTAACATCACAATGAGGACATTTTGACATAAGGTGCATTAAGAGTATAATAAATATATAGTTTTATACTTAAATGTAATAATATTAAAAGTTGGTATGATAACGATTGTATTGGAGTACAGGCAGGAAAATCACGTTATCAACTTCCTATAAAAGAATTCCTGTAGAAGAATTTCTCAAGATAGCGGTTCGCATTTAACAAATTTCTTGTGGAAGTGAGCTTAATTTAGTAGAATTAAGATAACCGAAAAACTAATTTCACTAATTATGTTTCTTCCTGATTTGGTTTTTTTAAAGTGGCTAAGATTTTTTAAAAAACTGCTAAAGTACTGAAACGCAGAAAAAAGAGTTTTTGTCCTAAAATTAAAAAAAAAAAAAATTTGGATTAGTAGTCGTGAAGGACATTGTCTATTGACAAGACAAAACCTACAAGAATTCTCCTATCTGTTTCATTATCAAGTATTCTTAAAGCATAAGTATCTTTAAAATCAAAGAGACCTCCAAGAAATAAATCTCTCCATCGATCCGCCTTTTCTATCTCTGCAACGACATTACCAGTTGTTACATCATAGACCTTAAAACTGAACCCCATAAACTTTCCTTGGGCACGGAACCATCGAATTCCTTGAGGATCTTCAAGATAAAACACAGGCCTGAAAAAAGATAAAATCTTCTTCTTAATTCGAGCTATTAGATTCCCCTGAGGATCTTTTAAATCTTGTGCTCCACGGGCAGATACAATTTTAGCATGAATGGTAGCCGCAATAGTACCATCCACTTCTCGCAACTCCACTCTTCGTCTGATAGATAAGATCACCCTTTTCATTCTTCCAATAATTTGGTTATTCTCATCAAGAATATCACCAGAACCCCAATCCCAATATTTTTAAAGAATTCGAGGAAATCCCAAATTTTTCCTTAAGGATGTAATAGTTCCGGTTGATGTCGAACAATCCTCCTACTTGGCTTGATGAAGGTGCTCTTGGAGCTGTCGCTGGCGTAGAGGTACTGGTTCCTGTCCTCACACTCTCGGGTATTGGTGAGCCACATTGCTCACAGAATTTCTGAGCTAAGTCTTTTATCTCTGCTCCACAATTATTGCAATATGTCATTATTTCTTACCTTTAAATTTATTATTATTTTATGTTTTGAATGGTGATGTGCTTTAATAAAGTTTAGGGTAGATTATATAATTATAATTTCGTCATGAAAATGTTTTAATTAAATAAGGTTTAATTATTATTAAGATAAAATAGTTAGGAAAGCAGAATGTCAAGTGAAAGTATTCCGAAATTACTGAAGTTAAAAGATTATATAACCTTATTAGGAACTACTATAGGGATTATAGCTTTAGTGTGCGCAACTTTAGGTACACGAGAATTTCTTTCATTAGGATTTTTTCTAATATCAATCACCCTTGGAACTGATCTGGTAGATGGTTACATTGCTCGAAAAACTAATACTCTCAACGAGATGGGTAAAGAATTAGACTCTTTGAGTGATTCTTTGACTTTTGGAATAGTACCCGCAGTATTAACATACCAATCTTTCAAGACAGATAGTTTTTTTGATATATTTATTATAATTGGGGCAATTTGTTTTGCTTTTGGAGCATTACTTCGACTAGCACGATTTAATATTTCAAAAAGTCCAGGTTATACAGGAGTTCCAACACCTATAAGTGCATTAATGTTAATAACCTTTTTCTATACTAATTTCTTTTATGCGCTCGCGAGGGGAGATATTAACTTTCCCTTTCCTGAAATTTCATCATATTTAATTCCTCTTATTTTAATCTTAATTGGCTGGTTTAATATCACAACTTACATTCATTTTGGTGAAAAAGATAAAACTGTTTATATGGTATTTATAATCGTTGCTCCTCTTTGCCCTATTTTTGGAATAATTGGAATAAGTTCACCTAATTTTCTAGTTTCTAGTGTTGCATCTATTTTTTTCTTAGGAGCTTTTTTTTTAGGATTAGTTCTTATAATAAGGGGTTTTTTAATGTATCTTTTTGGAAGAAGTAAGGAAAAAAAGTCTTCTTAATATCTCTTTTTAAGTTTTATTTAATACTAAAATTCCATTTTGAAATTTATTAAAATATCTTGTTTTTCCAACTTTGAATATCTTCTAAAATTTCCTTTTTATCATTATTATCTAATAAAGAAAGTTTATCCTTATGCTTATTAATGGTACTTCTTACTTTATGTAGGGTTACAGAAAATCCTTTTTTCTCTAAAATTAAATCAGCAATATTTTGTAATTCCTTTCCAAATTCATCCCCTTTAAGGTTATCCAACTTATTAATTAAATTAGTAAAAGCAATGTTTATTAGCATCCCTGCTTCATCATCTGCTTTAGGTTGAGCTACCGATATAAAATCAATTTTCTCCTGCAATTTTTGTTTTAAATCCGTAATTTGTGGTTTGGTTGAAGTGGGACTTGGAGTTTGAGTAGTTTGGATTTTTTTAGATATTGTATCTTCTTTAGGAATTTCTTGAATTTGACTTGGTATAGAAACTTTTGGCTTAGTTCCTTTATTTTCTATTTTTGTAGGTTTATTAACAACTTGTTTCGATTCAGTTTTTTCTAATACTATAGGTTTAGCAGTTGTCAGTGCCTTTGGAGTTGTAGTAGTCATACTAGGCTGTGTTTTTACCATTTGTGTACCATGAAATGAATCTGAATAAGCCTTTTCCCATGCGTCTTGGATTAAAGGATCTAATAACTTGATTAAAGGATCAAATGTAGTCCCAATTCCAATAAAATCCTCTAGAGGATTCTTTGAATCTTGAATTACTCCCATAATGAGTTGCTTATTATCGCTTTTTAAAACAACCAAATCTTTATTTTGATAAGTTCTATATATAATATTCTTAATATCTTTGAAATTCTTAACCATGCTATTTGTATGAGCTTCTGAGGAGGCTATCTTAATCTTCAAATTGCTAGTTATATTATCAAATTGTTCAGGTGCCAAATGATTTTCAAGATAAGGAATTACTATGGTTAAATTTTCTTTGGAATTTACTATAAGATGCTGAATCGCTTCGTTAATCTTAGTTACACTATTTATTATCCAAATTTTATTAAATAGAAATTTATCAATTGTGCTTATTTCTTGAAGGTAATTTTTCAATACCTTTTCAATGGGTCTATTCAGGTTTGAAACTTCGTTGATAGAATTCTGGATTATGGCATTCAGGTTTTCTGCAATTTTAATTTCTAGGTTTTTCATCTTAGCAAACAGATTTTCTTGATTTTCTTTGAGTAGATCATGAATTTTATTCATTTTAGTTTCAAAATTGCTTAACATATTTAATAAGAGCATTTTAAAGTCATTTTGATATTGAATTATTAAATCTGTCGAATTTTCTACTGGTTTTCCTGTTTCATCGAACTCATTTTCAATCAGTTCATGTAAGTTATTAATAAAATCCTCAACCATATTTTCTAATTTCTCTTTAAATTGTTGTTCGATAAGTGAGATAATTTCTTCTTTATGTTTTTTAAAATCCATGGAATTTATATTTTCAATTATGCCATTCTTAAGAGAATTTAAAGTTTTTATTAAATCAGCAAACTGAGTTTGTGTGATACTTATAATTTTTTGGTGAAGAATAGATAATTTTTGTTTAATCGTGTTTAATTCTTCCATACCCTCAACAACATCTTCTACTTCTTGTTTCTGGATAATAGAATCCTCATCAATATCGTTTCTAATCTCTTGGAATGTTTGTAAAATAGAATCCAATTCAATCGTCTTATTTTCTTGAAAAATTTCATTTACAGAATTTATCATTAGTTCTTGAATTGAATTTTTAATATCACCTAAATTAATATTAATACTATTATAATAGTTCAAAATCGGAAGAATAGGAGGTAATGTTAAATAATGAGTAATAGTTTCCTGTTTTTTTGAAGGTTGTTGAGTTATTAAACCTGCATCTAAAAGTTCACTTATACTTTTATTAAATTCTTCTGGGGTAGTCTTAGGTACTATTGAGTATAATTCATAGTATGTAAGGGGAATTTTACGTAGTGATTTGAGATATATCTCTATTGCATTTTCAGAAAGTTGCAGTTTTCTCAAAAAGTCATCCATTCATTACCAACTTCTTTCAAATAATTGTTCCTAATTTATATGAATTATAAAAACATATGAATTTTTATTTATATTTATTTTATCTATTTTTTCTAAAAAATACTGATACTAAAAAATATTTAAAGAAGTTTTATCATTATGATAATTAATAATCTTTGAGAATCTTATAGAACTTGAATAGAAAGATGTGGAAAAATTGAATGTATGAAGATATCTATCTTTATTTGGATCTAACTAAGGATTTGTTGAAGAAAAAGGAAATTATCAAATCAATTAAATATTATGTTGAGGAAAAAAATAAAACAAACTTAAAAGGGCATTATTCTCTTCTCATTTTCCAAGAAGAAGGAAATCCAATCTTTATAACTGATAAAAAGGATTCTGGGATAATTGCTAATTCTATCGAGGAAAATTGGAAAAATCGCCCCAAAGAACAAAGTTTTTTTGAAAATGGATTATTCTATATTTTTTCTTATATTGCTGAGACTGTGAGGAAGAAATCTAAATTTAACAGGATTATTGTTATTTCAGATACCCCTTCCGATTTATCTGATGATTATCAAGAAGCATTGTTCAATCTAGTTTCAAAAATAAAAAATTTTCCGACTTTTATAGATATTATTAGAGTATCGGAAAAAAACGAGCGTTTATTTAGCGATGACGTAAAATTAAATATGCTTGCTAGTGATACAAAGGGTGGGATATTTTATATAAAGGATAAAAAAGAATTCACAAATACTATTAAGAAACTAGTAAAAAGTAAACAGTATGTATCTACTTTTACAGATCGACCAGAACTCATTAAAATCACAAAAGAGGATTATGCCTTTTATAATCATCTAGCTAAGTCTTTGAAAAGATCAGATGAAATGAATTTAGTGTGTTATTTTTGTAAAGAAGAAATTTGTCCAGTTTGTGTGGATGTTCATGATATCCCATTAGTTTGTGAAGATTGTAATAAAAGTTTTCATAATTGTTGTATCACAAATTATACAATCAATCATAATATAGGTATTCCTAATATCCTGAGATGTCCCTCATGTGATGTACTTTTAAAAATAGATGAAGATGAGATAATTGAAGTATCTGGGGAAGTAGAAGTGAGTACTGTAAAAGAATATATAGACAAAGAAGTTCTTGGAGATATGCTAGAATTAATACCTAAGAAAGAAGAAACGACTTTTACAACACCTTTAGAAGAAAAAGTTGAAACCATTTCAGGTGAATCAAAAAGTGTCTCAGATGGAGAACAAAATAAAATTTTTAGAATTGGGGGATTTTTTGGAAAAGTTTATTCAGTAAAAAAGGTTGGAGATAAGATAGTTTATGAAAGAGCAACAAAACCAACCTTCAAACCAGATTCTGAAAAAAAAGAAATAATCCCACAAGAAAGAACGCTTCTAATGAATAGCAAACC
>JABXKB010000065.1 GCA_013375485.1 Promethearchaeota archaeon
TTTTAGCTTGCTCAAAAAATAATTCGCTTGGCCTTTGTCGAAACATATTAAAAATAATTTGTACAGTTGATACATTTGGAAATTCAATAGCTTTTAATGCCTCTTCAACTTTTTCCACACTTACACCATAATGTTGAATTTTCCCTTCATCTATCAAGGAATCTAAAATATCAAAGACCATTGGTCTATAATATACTGCTGTTGGAGGACAGTGAAGTTGAAGTAAATCAATTGTCTCAATTTCCATATTCTTTAAACTATCATCAACAAATTTTCTAATATTTTCCTCATTATATCCTTCAGTATTATGAGGATTTAATCGTCTACCACATTTGGTTGCAACATAGACTTTTTCATTAGTAGATTTTGAAAAATTACCACAAAATTGTTCGCTTTGGCCTTCTTTATACACATCAGCAGTATCAAAGAAATTGATTCCATTTGAAACTGCTGTAGATAGTGTATTTTGAGCTATAGTTTTATCGAATGGTTCTCCCCATTTACCTCCTAATTGCCATGTTCCAATTGATATCTCTGAAACTTTATATCCTGTTTTACCTAAAACTCTATATTTCATAATATTGACCTTGAGATATTGAAACATTGAATAAAATGAATGTGGATTATTAAAAGTTTATGTAATGATTGTTAAAATAAATATAATAAAATCATCAAGAAAAAAAGAATCTAAAAAAAAATGAAAAAGAAAATCAATTTGTTAAATTTTAATAAATTTTTTTATAATTCTCCTTGTTTTCCAATTATTAAGTTTAGGGATCAGAAGCATTACTATTTATATCCCAACAGTACATATCATACGTAGGGTCTTTACTTAATTTTCCATCTTTAATCCAAATATTCTGTCCTAAAGGATGTTCTGAAATCAAACCAGCAACACGTGGATCGTGAGTTACAATTATCAACGTTTTTCCTTTTTCAGCAAGTTTAATTAAAAGTTCAATAATTGATTTGCCTGTTTCAGAATCTAAATTACCCGTTGGTTCATCTGCTAAGATTATTTTAGGGTCATTTATTAAGGCTCGTGCAATAGCTACTCTTTGGGATTCCCCACCTGATAATTTTCTTACTTTTGTATGAGTTCTGTTACCCAAACCAACTATTTCTAAAATTTCTTGTGCTCGGGTGCGATCTTCATCTTTAATTCCATACGGGGTTAAAGGAATAAGAACATTTCCAATCACATCTACATTAGGTAATAGATAGAAATTTTGAAATATAAAACCTACTGTATTTTTTCTATAACCTGACAATTTACGTTCAGGGAGGTTCGCAATATTAATTTCATTTACTATAACCGTTCCTGAGGTAGGAATGTCCATTGCTCCTAAGATATTTAATAAAGTGCTTTTACCACTTCCTGAGGGCCCCATTATAGTTAAAATTTTACCCTTATCAATATTTAGATCTACTTGGTCAAGGGCTTTAATGGTTGTTCTTTCCTCACCATAAACCTTACTGACGTTTTTTAATGTTATAATTGAAATTTTTCACACCTCCTTATTCTCCTTTTAAAACTACTACTGGTCTTACTCTTGATGCCTTTATTCCGGGATATAATCCTCCAAGAATTCCTAGACCCAGAGCATATGCTAAAACTTCGATAATTCCTTCCCATGTGACCGTTGCTGCTGCACCTCCAAATGGACTTAAACCGCTTCCTAGAATAAAAATCAATAAACTTCCAATTCCCAACCCAATAAGAGCTCCTAATAATCCTAAAGTTAATGATTCATATATGACATTCTTAAAAATATGACGATTTTTCCACCCTGTAGCTTTAAGAATAGCAAATTCTTTCATTCGTGATGAAACAGACATCAAATTGGTTACTATTATTGCCATTCCTCCTGCGATGACTACGATAATACTTAAAATCGCTGTAAAAGAATCAAATATGGCAAAAGTATCTTCTATATCTTGTAAGAATGTAGCAAGTGAAAATGCAGTCACATAGATAGGCGAATATCCATCTGAATCAGAATATTCATTGATTCTTTCAACATACGTATCAGTATCATCATGTCCCTTAACATTAAATCTAAGAGAAATCAATGTGTAAATATTACTTGGTTCTTCTGCTTGATCTAAGAAATTCCATATCGTTTGAATATCAGTGTATATATAGTATTCTCTTGGAACAAAAGAAGGTGCTCCTGAATCCTCTTGATCATAGACGCCAACTATTGTAAGAGTGGTCGTATTTATACCACCAAGATCAAGATTTATAGTAATATTACTCCCAATAGTAACTAGAAACTGAGCAACATCCAATAATCGAGAGTCTATTATAATTTCATTTTTATTATTTTCAAAATTTCTCCCTTGAATTATTTTTGTAGTAACACCCCCCCAATTTTGGTCAATTGTTCCATTTAAACCTATAAGAATCAATCTGTCTCCAAGAGTACTCAAGTTCCCAAAATAATCTGAAGCAAAATAATCTGGTGCCTGAGTTTCCAAATTATAATTTGATAGAAATTCTCCCACACCTGGAGTGTTCTCAATATCTTGGGGAAGACTCACTGGGAGATTGCTATCAGACCCTTGCTGCAATTTTTCTGTAACGCTTACTATTCCTAATGTTTTATTAAGATTATCTTGAAATTGACCACTTACTCCTGCTGTGAATGCTCCAATCACAAAGACCAACATCAATCCAAATCCGACACCAACACTCGCTAGAATTGCTATTAATTTTTTTCGAAAAGCGTTTTTAATGCTAAATAGTAACATTTTCTTATTTTTCCTTTTAATATCAATTAAATTAAATTATAGTTAGATTTATTCTAATTTTTAAAGAAGTGAAGACCGTTAAAAAAGATTCATTCTTTAAAATATTAATTATGTATTAAAGATGAATTTTGTTTCAATTAATAAACTCTACTTCTCTTTCTTTCCAAAAATCCAATATTGATATTCTCCTCCTCTTTCTAATACGGCTTCAAAAATTATGGAAAATCCTGCCTTTTTTATAAGTTCTAAAGTAGTCTTTGGACTAAAATTACTCCAAAACATAGGAACTCCAAAGAACTGACTGGTTCCTTCTGACTCTAAAATCCCGGTATTTATTAGTAAAATGCCACCAGATTTTAAAATTGTGAAAAACTTTTTGAAAATAGAGAAATGGTTTTCTTTTGAAATATGAAAAAGACTATAGACACTTACGATTCCATCAAAAGAGTTTTCATCAAACTCTATTTCATTAATATCCATTTTTATAAATGAAGCTTTAGGTACATTATTTCGAGCCAATTTTAACATAGTTTCTGATAAATCGATACCTATCACTCTAAAATTATGCTGTATTAAAAATTTTGCCGTCGGGATACCAGCACCACAACCCGCATCTAATATGTGTGCCTGATTAGGAAGCAATGAAACGAATTTTTCTAATTCTTTATTAAATTTATTTAAATCTCTGTGAGAATAATAATTTTCAGCGATCTTATTATAACTGCTTTCTACCATTTTACTTATTTCATTCATCCTAGTTTATAATAAGAATTATCTCTTATGTAGGTAGTGCTAATATTTTATTATCTAAAGATATCTGAATAATTATAGAAATTAAACTCAGAGACTCAGAAATTTATAATTCTTAATAATTAATTGTTTTTATTAAACCAAACTCTTCAATTTTATTATACTTTTTATTCTTCGAGTTAAAATGTATTATGATTGGAGATTCATTCAGAAAAGGAAGTTCTTCAAAAAGTTTTCTATCACCATATTTTAATGCTTGAAATACTAGAGGTAAATGATGACGGAATATTCTGTCTCGCATACTAGCCCATCCAAATATGAATCCGCCACTCACATGAAGGTAAAAATGTAAGGTATAATGATTATTATTCTTTTGCCATTCACCAAGTACTTCATCTCTCATCAATCGAGTATAAAAACTCGATATTTGATTATAATCATAATCGGCCGCTATAGTTAGAAACAGATCTCCAGTTGAATCAGAATGAGTTAAAGTATACTTCCGGGGTAATATGAGTTTATTTTTTTCTATTGAGTCTTTGAAAATAACATACAACTTATCAGGATTAAAATCAGCCATTAATCTAATTAAATAATTTCAAATTAATGTTTAAACCTTTTTTTTATGAATTATTAATGTAAATTATAAAAAGCTGTTTGAAATTTAAGATAACAAAACTAAATAAAATACAATAAAAAAATTTTATATGATTTAAATGACAACCTTAAAAGGGAAGACATTATTTATTACAGGCGCTAGTAGAGGGATTGGGAAGGCTATTGCGTTAAGAGCTGCTCAAGAGGGTGCTAACATTGCAGTAGTGGCAAAAACGAAAGAGCCACATCCAAAATTACCGGGAACAGTATATACATCTGTTGAAGATATTGAATCTGCGGGAGGAAAGGCAATTCCATGCATAGTAGATATAAGATTTGAGGATCAAATCCAAACTGCTATTGATGCAACATTAGATAAATTTGGAGGGATAGATATTCTTGTAAATAATGCGAGTGCAATAAACTTATCTCCAACTTTAGAAATTGAAATGAGAAGATACGACCTCATGTTTTCTGTTAATGTACGAGGAACTTTTTTATGTTCAAAATTATGCTTACCCTACTTAAAGAAAGCGGAAAATCCTCATATTTTGAATTTATCCCCTCCCTTGAATATGGACCCAAAATGGTTCAAGAATAATTTAGCTTATACTATGGCTAAATATGGAATGAGTATGTGTGTTTTAGGTATGGCAGAAGAATTTAAAAATGATGGTATTGCTGTGAATGCTTTATGGCCTCGCACTTCAATAGCAACAGCAGCAGTTAAAAATCTGCTAGGTGGTAAGTCTGCAATTAAACATTCAAGAAAACCGGAAATTGTAGCAGATGCTGCTTATCTAATTCTGACAAAACCAAGTAGAGAATTTACAGGAAACTTTTACATTGATGAGGAGATCCTTAATGAGCATGGTATAACTGATTTAGATAAATATGCAGTAGATTCTAGTGTAGACCTTTATAACGATTTCTTTCTCTCCTGAATAAATATATCAAAGAACAATATTAAAAATCATTATTTCCTTAGCAAATCAATTATTTTTTTCACTTGTTTCATGCAAGTCTGCTCCACAAGCCTCACAATACGCAGGTAACCCTGAAAAAAATTTTTTCACAAGTTCTGGGGGTAAATCTTCCTCACATTCATGACAATTCTGAGGTTTCACAGCATTTTCAAATTCAGTTATGATATGAGGACTCATATCTTCATCTTCAGCAAAGATATCCACTTTTAATGTTGACTTTTGCTCATCTTTATGTCCGGTTAGAGTTAATTCTAATCCAACAGAATTTTTACTAAAAGTACCTTCAGCAAAACCTTTGATTGTTCCGATTAATTCACCATTTTTTTCTTGTTTTTCAGAATTGATAATGGCAAAATTCTTACTTTTTAATACCAGAATCAATTTTTGATATAACTGATTGGTGTTATAAGGAATTATTAACTCTTCACCAACTTTTTTGAATGTAAGAAGCTCTCTCGTTAGGTTCTCAAATTCTTCTTTCGATATTGTTTTTGGTTTTAATAATCCACATATCAATCTAATCTCATGTGGTTTTACGTTGATAGTCTCGATTTGATCCTTTTCGTTAATAAAATTAACTACCGCATGCACAGTACCTTTTATACAATCTTTAATAGGTTTAAAAATGAAAGAGGGGCTTACAAATCCTCCACCTTTAGAGATTTTATGAAATTTTGCGCGATCTGGGGAAGCTTCTGGATGACCATCAACTCTTGATAAGGTTAAACTTTCTTCTGGATATGAAAGTATGTGAATATTAACATCGGTAACATTATATTCTCCATCGTTGACTACTTTTACTTTGAAGAGATAATCTCCTCCCTCTATCTGTCCACCTCGAAGAACACGAACATTTTGAGCTTCCATCTTTGGTGTAACGGGAATTACTGTGGTATCAGGCTTAGAATCAACTTGGGTGATTTTTGGGGATTCAGATGTTCTCTCTGGTGGCAGAGCTTGTAGAGGTAGTTTTCGAGTAATAGTTTTTATTGTCCTATCAACATGATCTGTCGTTTTACCTTTATTTAACTTTAAGAGTGTGATAGTGTTTTTTGAAGCTGTAGCCAATAATACTTTCTTAATTTGTTCTGAAGAAATACTATAATTATCAAGACAGTTTATTTTTTTGCCTATTTTGTATTCTCCAATAATTTCTTCGTTTGGATTTATAAGATTTATGAATCCATGTTTATCACCTATTACCATAATAGGCTGATCATTAAAGTTACATAATGTTAAGCATGTAGGTTGATTTTGTAATTTAAAAACCAACCTTGAGCTCCCATTGTTGCTTACATTAAATACTTTTCCAGATTTAAGCAAAACAAAGATTCTTCCAATATCATCATCAGAAAAATCCCCAATCGTACAATCTATAATAGGTTCTTTAGCCTTAAATTCAATAAAACTGCTTCCATCATTATCCAAACCTAATATTAGTTGATTTTCTAAACCAACTACAATCTCATGCCTATTATCGTCTCTCAAATCACCGGTCTCCATACAAATTACAACTGAATCTAATTCAGTTGACCAGATTGGATTACCATTTGTATCCATTACATAAATTAATCCATCTAAAGCACCTGAGATTAATTCTATACGCTGCTTTTTATTAACAGAAGCTATCTTGAAGCAGGTTATATTCGAAGAGAATTCAGTGAGAAAAACTTCATTACCTTCTAGATCAAAAGCTTTCATTTCTGCACTAAAATAGTTCTCAGTAAAGGATAAGTCGAAATAAATACAAAGAAAAGGATCAAACTTTTTTTATATTGATGTGTTTTATTTTAGATTATGAATACAATTCAAATCAATCCAATTGGATATATAGAACGGAAATCAATTGAAGAAAATGATAAAGATAGGAGTCTTATTTCAAAGATAATTATCAATGAGAGCTTAATTAAGGCTTTGGACGGTATTAACGATTTTTCTCATATTTATATTATCTTTTGGATGGATAAAATCAAGGATACCAGCTACTTACATCATCCTGGTAAAACAATAGATTCCAAGCCAGTAGGTATTTTTGCGACAAGAGCTCCAATTCATCCAAATCCTATTGGGTTGACATTGGTTGAGCTAATAAAACATGAAGCGAATGTTCTTTGGGTAAGGGGTCTTGATGCTCATGATGGTACTCCTGTTTTGGACATCAAACCTTATCCTGATTGGGAGCATGGGAAATGTATTTTAGTCGATGATTTTAGAGTCCCAAATTGGTTAAAGAAAATTTAAATTTCAATATTTTGAATATAAAAAGCAAATTTAGATTTATTTTTCAATGATATTAGTTTTATAAGTGTATGAAAATAGCAAAAGAGTTATTATATCCTGCTCCTTTCTATAATTTCTTAAATTACCTTTCTGAATCTGATGTTACTGGACCAATTTTAGATTGTGGTTCAGGTGGTCCGTATCCTAAACAGGCACTTTTTGTAATGTTAGGATTTGATGCTATTGGTATAGAATTTTCAGAAGAACGACTAGAAATGGCACAAGATTATGCAAAACAACAAAAATTAGAACTCTCTATGCAATTAGGTGATATGCGAACAATGCCTTTTGAATCCAATTATTTTGGACATGTATACTCTTGGAATACAATATTTCATATGAATAAAAAAGATATCAAAAAGGCCATAGGCGAAATGATTCGCGTTTTAAAACAGAGGGGTCTTTTTTTCGTTAATTTCCTCTCTGTGGATTCAGAGTTTTATGGTGAAGGTGAAGAAGAAAACCCTGGTGAATTTATACAAACTGAAAGTGATGAGAAAGTTATGCATACTTTTTTTACAGATGAAGAATCTGATGGATTTTTTGAAAACTTAGAAATCGAGATATTGTTTAAAGAAAAAAGAATATTACATAAGAAACTTGAAGATCGATTAATGAAAGATTCCTATATTGATTGCATTGTCCAAAAAAAATGAGTCTGAATATAATTTAAATGTAATCATTTTTAGATCATATCTTTTTTATATTGGCATGTTTTATCTTATGATATGAATCTCCTAAACGCATTTATTGTAATCCATCTTAAACTTAAGCAATACAAATTACAGTTTATATTTTTCTTTCTTTTTTGGTTTATCGGTTTTATTTTCTTTCTCATCACAGAACCAGAATATAGTTTTGGCAGAATAATTCTATTTTCAATAACTGTAGGACTTCCCTCTGATGTAGGGGATTTTGGTCAATTCTATGCTATAATATTGCCAATTTTATTAGAGGTGATATTTTTTGGATTCATCATGGGAGAATTATTTGAAAAGTATAATCCTGTTATTACCAGTAGAATTCTCGCTTCTCATAAAAGAAATCATGCTGTAATTATCGGATATCAACATTTATCTGAGAGGATATTAGAATATTGTGTCAAAAATAAGAACCAATTCTGTCTTATTGAAGATAATGAAGAATTAGTTGAAGATTTACTTAATGCAGGACACCCAATAGTAATTGGCGATGCAACTGAAACTGCTAATCTTGAATCGGCAAATGTTAAATATGCTAAAGATGTATTTATCAATGTTAATGATGTTAGACTCGCAATCATTTGTACAGAAAAGATTCGTAAAATGAATCCACTCTGTCGGATATATGTTCGAGCATTTGAAGATCATATTCAAGAATATCTTAGTGAACCTCCTTTAAATGCATTTTCGTTTTCCACATCTAAGTGGGCAATGGAGGGCATTCATGAATGGACTAAGAATAAAACTGGCAGTGTGATTGTAATTGGAAGAGATAATTTAACCCACCGAATCGCATATCATATTTCTCAACAACCAGATCGAGAAGTTTATCTTTTTGATGATATTCATGATGGTATTGAGTTTGTAGTGAACAAGCAATTACATATTTGCAATGAATTTGCCTGTTTCTTAAGTGATTTACGTGCTCATGTGAACCTAGAGGAGGTTACTCAAGTTTTCATATGTTGGAAAAAAGAATCAGAATTTGATGAAGCTATATATCTAACCTCTAAATTTAATTTACGGTATCCACATATAGAAGTGTTTGTACGAACTTTTGATGAGGAACTCAAAGATATCATTAAAAAATATAATGCAAAAACATTCTCAACTTCTGAAAGAGCTTTTAAAATGCTCCAAAAAGAAGTAACTCAGGATTCTGCTATAGCTCCCAAAAAATTATGAGATCGTTAGAAATTATACTTTGAAGAAAATATTTTTATATAACCTTTTTGTTGATGTGTTTTCATGTATTAACTTAATCATTTAATTTGCAAAAAAAGAAATCTAATTTTAAAATTTAATTCAATCAAAGTTGAGAAAAATGGGAAAAGGTGGAACCGTTTTAGCAATAATAGGGTTATTTGTAGCTACCGGAGGTTTAGTATTTGGAATTATAGCTTGGACAAATCAAACAACCATTACAAACTAGCAATCAGATCAAAATATTTGGTATTAATATGATGAGAATGAATATTTTTCAATATCTCCTACTACTGCCCATTATCCTATTCCGAATATGTCTATAGCTTTTAACTTACTGACTCCTGTATCTCTTCATTTGCTATTTACGTGTAGTGTTAGATTAATTCCCACAAATAGCTATTCTAAAGCCTAATTTCATTTTATGATTAACCGTGTTCGTCTTCAATATCCATTTACACGGGTTGGTATGTACAGAGGTGATACTTGATCATCTGATTATAATTCGGTAGTATTACAACATTTCTGATATATATTCTGAAGTATTTTCTTAATACTACTTCCCGATATTGATTTTGAATTAACCTAATCTTAAATAATTTCTAAAATATCTTCTTTTAACAATGCTACAAGTTCAATTTTCATTGATATTGGCAAATCTAATTTACCCTCAAACCTTTTAATAAATTTATTTTTAACTTTATTTAAGATTAAAGATATTTGGTCAAAGGCATTCTCATTGCTATATTCTATTATATATTTAAAATTAATTATTGTATCCTTTATTATAAAATAATTTTTATTTCCAATCTTTATTACTCGACCTTCATCATTTTCCATTTTGGAAGCAATAGATTGTAAGGAATAAATAAAATGAGACATTAACGCTTTAGAAACTGCATTTGAGCCTTGTTTATGGTTCTCTAAAGTGAAAATAGGTGTCTCCATATTATCTATTACATAAATGCTGCTGATATTACTCATATTTACCGTTATTGTACTATTTTAATTTGAAAATATTAAATTTTTCTCAAATAATGTATAAACGCTGGATCTGTAAATTTTATAATTAAAGTTAGTAGGGATTAAATCAAAAATTTGAGTATTAATCAAAGAATTTACTTTTTTATCAATATCTTTAAATTCAGCCTTTTCTTTCAAGTATGGATCATATTTGTGCAAGAAAATAGATAATTCAACTTTTAATTCTTCTTGCTCTATAGATTTTATTACCGCTTTTAAGTATTTTAATGCTTGATCATAACGATTATAATCTTGGATATCGATAACATATATTATCTCATCTACTCCTTTTACATACTTATTAAAATTTGTAATATAATCTGAACGGTACTCTTTTTGACCCCCAAAATCCCAAACATATATATTAAAATCGTTCTCTTCGAATTTCTCAATGTTTATCCCCCTTGTTGGTTTTAAAGATAAATAAGATAAAAGATTGGTGTCTTCTTTTAAACTCAATAGAATAGTAGTTTTCCCACAGTTATCCAAACCTAATATTAAAATTTTATTATTTTTACCTTCCAATTTTCAAACCTTTTTAATTTCTATTAATTTTACTATTCCTATATGTAATTTTTGCTCTTTCAATATCGCGGTTGAAATATTTCTTTTTCAATTAAATTAAAGATTACTTTTATTTTACTCGGTTCACAATCATGTTGAGGTAATAGAAAACTTGCATAAAAATATTCGAGTAAATTTTTCTTCATAAAATCCAATGCATTAGTAATTTCATTTTTCTCAGAAGAATTTAATTTTATATTTTTATTTTCTACAACCTTTAATGGTGCTAAAAATGTAGTGTTTAGATGTTTTTTTACAAGAAGGTTAATTCCTCTAAATGGCATTACATCATTATTAAAATTTGAGAGGAGATAACCGTATTTTTCATCAATTTCATAAGATAAATCTGTAATTGATTTTAAAAAATCGTTAGAAGGAGTCTCTTTCATTATAAATATTAACCTAAAATTCTTAAACTCAACCATTAGTATTTTAGAATCTTTATATTCTAATTTTATGGTCTTAGATTGTTGATAAGAACCAGTAAGTTCGATTCCAAATGAACGTATCGCATCTAAAAAACCAGAAGTCAATGTAGAATCTATTATTTTACCTCCAAAGATTTCTTCATACACACATAGTCCAGAATTTTTATCTATGACCATAAAATAGTTCAAGTTAAGCACATCCATAAATATATCAATCAACTTTTTTCTATTTCGCTGAATTTTGTTTCTAACCCTTTTAATCGTTATATATGATACTGTACTAACAGTTGAAATTATCCCTATAATTATTATAAGTAAGATGATAAACTGTGGGTCTAAAGTAAATGGAATGTTTATTTTGATGTCTTGTGAATCTATACCTGCCTTTTGATTATTATACCAAATAACTATAACCTTACTATTTCCCTCGTAAGGTTTTTCCGGAATTTGATAAGAAAAAGTCATTGTTTCTGAAATAGCTTTTCTAGTCTCAGAAAATTCTTCAAAACCTAATGCGTCAATAAACTTCCAAGAGACATTTCCTAAGACTTGAGGCAATTCTATTGAAAATTTTAGTTCTTGCTTTGGTTCAAATTCATTTTTAGGAAAATTTATATCCAATATTTCTTGTGAAGATAATGCTGTTATCAACCAAGTTGCTCCAATTAAAATACTTTCACTATTTAAACTAATATATTTTTCATCTTTATTTATTACAACATTTAATTCTGAATTAACAAGTAATCCATTCCTGCTTATATTTATATCATTCCAATTGACAGGATAATAAAATTTGACTTTGTAATTACTCTCAATTCTAATTATCATTGGCTTGATTTTCCACTGAATTTTTTTATCGAATTCTAAAATGACAGAACCATCTGCATCAAATTCATTTTTTATCCCTAAAATACAACTATAACTAAAATTAAGTATTGCTGACGAGTTACTTTTAATTGGAATTATTAATGGATTCATCTCAGGGGAATAGTTTAATTTAGGTATTTGAACGTAACCTGTTCCATTAGTATTACCATTCAAGATGTTAAAATAAGTGTTATCGAATTTTAGGGTCATATTTATTTCTTGGGGACAATAAATTCGGTTAGTACTTTGTACCAATTTGTATAATAAAGTAGAATTCTTTACTCCTTCGCTCCATGTAATCCCATTATATACTGAGATGTATAGATTTGGAAATTGAGTGTAAGCATTATATCCCCAGTAATATGTATCTTGTGGTCTAAATATATTTGACCCATTAACTACTAAGAAATATTTTCCAATTGGAAGATTAATTGGATTAACAAATTCTTGATAGTACCATCCTACATTCTTTGTTATATTAAGTGAGATTGGAGTACCATAAATAGTATCATTAGGAGCATTTTTAAAAGCATTATATCCATTGATTTGGACTCTCAATATTTTATCAGCAAATTCGTTCTTAAAACCATAAATATAAGTACCATAAACGGTTGTAGGGTCAGAGATATTGATTTGAACAGCATATCCATAATTATTACTAAATTTTTCGATTACTTTAAAACCAGTATCATTTACCTCAAATTCTTTTATCTCTTTTCCTAATCTTATATCAGTAAAATTTAGTTCAAATTTCGTAACATCCCACGATGTTGTTGGTAAAGCAATTTCAATTGATTTAGTATTATTCACTTGAGAAATAATATCAGCAGATTCATACATTGGATATTTTAAGCCTTCTATTTCTATTTGTTCATACTCCTCGGCATAAACAAAATTTCCAGATTGATATAAGATAAATAGGAATGGTAAAGTGAGTATCAAAAAAAGTATGTATTTTTTAACCATAATCATACCCATCCTTAATCCTGCTAATCTAGATAAATTGATTTAATTTGTCTAAATTAAATAATCAAAATTTAGAATTTAAATTTTTAACACATAAATTATTAATTTTAACTTCTTAGCTTATTATTAAGAAAAATGAAAAATTTACTTATTTAAAAAGTTGGAATTTCTTAACTTATGTTAATATTTATCAATAATATTGAAATCTTATGTCAAAGAATTAAACAAATTAAAAATATGTCTAATAAGTAGATTCTTGTAGGGTTAAAATTAAAAAAAAAGAATTAATTTTTATTTTATTCTTCTGGAGGGGGCTCCATTCCTAAAATTTTATAAGCTTCTGCGACAGTTAAATAAGTTTCTAACTGATATTTATACCCATCAATTTCTAAGGCAGTTTCTTGATATTGTTTCGCAATGTTCGACATATATTCTTCTACTTTACCTTTTTTAACCTCACCTACAAATAGAACTTTTATTCCATCTGTTGTTGCTTTAACTCCAATTACTAGTCCTTCTCCAATAGAGGGATCGGCAGGATATTTTTGAATCAAATCAATATTCTTTTTCGCCACCTCACTTGATTTCGCATGCGGAAACAAGATTGTAGCTACAATTAAAACCATTTTTTACACCTAAATTTTTTTTTGACTGATAATTATTTCTTTTCTTCTCTCATATAGAAAAAGGCATCAAGTACTGCAAATGCTACAATTACTACGTTATCTAACCAATGAAATATGAGATTAGTAGCTGAGCGAGTTATGTATATTGTAGAAGTAATGTTAATAAGACCAGTTATAATAAGGAATATTATTGCATATAAGACAAATAATTTCATATTATCCCAGTCTCCCTTTTTCAACCCAAGCAATGTTATTATTCCAATACCAATCAATACTCCTCCAAATAGTCGCCAAAAATGATTGTCAAAATATGGTGCATCATTAAGATCATACACAATATTTGGGAGTAACGTATATAGTATACCATAGACAAGTGCAACGATTACGTTAATTAGTAACAGAAGTTTAAATTCTTTTGATATTTCTGCCATTATTCATACACTTTGGAATTCTTTTTATAAAAGTTGTGAAAATAAATAATGTAAACGAATATAAAAAACTTTACACAAATGTGATTAGATGCAATTCTTATATTTTATATTAATTGAAATTTAATCAAAAGCTATGTATGACTTAAAAAGAGAATAAAATTATATAGATCCAATCAATTCAATCTAAATCTACAATAACCCTGCATTTATTACATTTTTTTGCAGCATGAAATAAAGGATTTCCACATTTAGGGCATCGATATCTTTCTTCCTCTTTTTCAACCCATTTTGCAGTCCCAAGATCTCGCCAAGCAGAAATTGAACGAAGCATGACTTTCTTATCTAATGGATCTGGCCAATTTTTAATAATTGTGCACGGAAAATCATCACAGAGATAACATCCTTCAATTTTTTTATTCTTTATGCAATCTTTAATAGGACATGTTCGACAGAAATGAAATATGACACCATCAGATAAACATCCTGTACAAGCTATATCATCCACACTTTTTGCTCCATAATCATTAAGTGTAGGTAATATTTGTTTTTTAAATTCTAAATCATTGTCTCTATGAGCCTTATAAATTCTACATACACCACAATATAAACCACAAGGGGCTAAAAGTTCTTTTTTAACATCAGACATTTCAAAAATACTCCAATATTTTGATGTAAAATAATTCTCTAACATATATTTTGAATCTTGATGATAATATTTTTTGAATTATTTTTAATATTTGTATAAAGTCTAGCAATACTTTTAAATATTATGCTAAATTTCTAATAATCATGGGACTAAATGAATCAATGTCCAACTAATATAAATAGTAATTAAAACAAAATGATCGATAACCTAAATAAAAGTATCTTAGAAGAGTATCAAAAAGATGCTAGTATAACCTACAGAACATTAGCGCAGAAAATTGGAGAAGCCCCTTCAACAGTCTTTTCAAGAATTAAACAGATGAAAGACTCTGGAGTTATTAGAGGAATAATCCCTTTGGTATCTTCCGAAGCTGTAGGTAAACCTACAACGGCTTGGATAAAAATATCACTTGATATTAATACCGATTGCTGTGATTTTGCAGATAAAGTAGCGAAAAATGAGAATGTGATGGAGGTTCATGAAATTGCGGGTGAATGGGATATATTACTCAAAGTTAAAGTAAAGGATAACCTGGCATTGCATGATCTTACTAAGCAAATCAGTCATTTGCCAGGGATTAATAATATGGAATCTCTTATTGCCTTTAAGACAGTAAAAGAGGATCCTAGAATTAACTTATAATTAAAACTACATTATCTGACAGATTATTTTTATAAAGGAATAAATTTATAAACTATTACAAAATTTCAAAAGAGCAGTAATTATGGTAGATAAAAACAAAATTGTTCAGAATTTTAATAAACGTTTGGAAGAGAAAGGTTATAAAGGAAAGATTGTTTCTGCAAAACACATTCCAGAATTACGTCAAGATGTTAGAAAACATCATGAAGCAAAGCTTTTAGACCCGGAATTTTATAAAGAATATATATCCTATTTCGAATTCAAACCAGATGTGGATTTTACAGAAATTAATTCTCTTTTTATTATATCAGTTCCTCAACCTCAATATGAGGCGATCTTTCATAGGAATAATAAGAAAATCTCTTTATTTATCCCTCCTACCTATTTATATGGTCATAAATTAATTGATCAGATGATTGAATTTCTTTCTGAAATATTAAAGCCAGAGGGTTATAATATCGCATATGCAAGTTTACCTCAAAAAACATTGGCGGTACGGAGCGGATTAGCAGAGTATGGCAGAAATAATATTACCTATGTTCCGGGAACGGGCAGTTTTCATCGTTTAACTACCTTATACTCAGATTTTCCTACTAAGGAAGATAATTGGCAAGAATTACAGATGATGGATATGTGTAAGGAATGTTCAGCATGTACACGTAAATGCCCAACAGGAGCAATCCCAACCGATCGTTTTCTTCTACGTGCCGAACGCTGTATTACATATCACAATGAACATCCACCAGAGATTCCATTTCCACAATCGATTAATCCTACATGGCATAATTGTTTAGTTGGATGTCTTCATTGTCAGAAAGTTTGTCCTGCTAATAAGAAAGTTATAAATTGGACTGAACCTGGACCTGAATTTAGTGAAGAAGAAACTAAATTAATATTAAATGGGCAAAATTTGGATCAACTGCCTATGGAGACCAAGAAGAAAATAGAACAGTATGATCTAGTTGATTATTATGAAGTTCTTCCACGCAATTTAGGTCCTTTTTTTAAAACCTAAGTGATCGATATAATTTACCATTCATATCTGCACTTAGTGCACTCTTTTTTCTTTGCATACATCCGTCTTGGACTATAGCTAAGAACTTTACTTTTATCATCTACTTCTCTTATAGCGAATCCCATTGCACCACAGTTAGGACACACTCTTTTATTAATTCTAGGATCTTCACTTAGAGAAAATGAAGACTCTGGCTGCTTTATAGGAATTGGTGGAGGCGTTGGAGGAGTATAAGGTTGACTATTTGATGGAAAGGTTGGTGGAGTATAAGATTCCTGACTTGGTTCAGGAGGAGGAGTTGGTTGGTGTGTTAATTTTTGAACCTTAGCTATTAAATTTTGATTATCCTTTATTAATTGCTTTATTTGAAATTCCTTTTCTGCAATAAGTGCTTGGTAATAGTGAATTTTAGAAAATAATTCTTCAATTTGATTTGATAGCTTATTAATTGTAATTTCATACTCAGAACTGGGTTTCTCTGTCTCATTATACATTATAAACAGTAGCTCTTCTCTTTTAGCAATTTTAATTCTTTTTGCTATTGTATTTAGTTCAATTTAGAATATAATTCTTACCCTTTGAAAAACAATACTTAGAAAAGCCTTCTAAATTATATTGTTAAAGATGACTATAAAGCTACACTGTGTGTATAGTTAGAATAAAATATTACAAAAAAAAATAGAGTTAATTATATTTTAAAACTACATAGGATTTGGGTTTTCCCAGCGCCATTTCCACCACTGGTCATCAGCTTTAAGTACATCAGCTGCGAACGAGTAAGTGATTCCAAATGTATGTTCGAACCCTGGTTGAT
>JABXKB010000066.1 GCA_013375485.1 Promethearchaeota archaeon
AAATATTTCCTCTGGTTTTCCAATTCTAACTAAAGGTTGCTTTTTTTTTGAAATCCCTAGAGATTTCTCATTTGTAGTTAAATTATCACACGCAGTAAAAGTTGATAAATTTTAAAAAGCTTAAGACTGATGAAATTGTTGGAACAATTATTTTAAAACCAGTTCTAATGAAATTAGGTTTTTTTGTGGAAAAAAAAATAGTTTAAGTTTAATGAACATAATTATGAATTATGAGTGATCAAGCAAATAAAAGATTGAATTCTGCTGAAAAATGGCACCTATAAGACTGCTTCGTGGTCTACTTGTATACGACTTCTACTGAATGAGCACTGCAGCTGATACACGGATCATAGGCTCGTGCTATCTTCTCAAACTCCAGCTCAATCTTGTCAATCTGGTTTTTTGCCAGAAGTGTATTTCCACTCGTTCGAATGAACTCCTCAATATCATCGAGGAACATTACGGTTGGTGTTATGATGTCTGCTGCAGAGATTAGACCATCCTTAACCTTATAATGATGAATCAAGGTTCCGCGAGGTGCCTCAACCGCTCCTGTTCCAGAACCTGTTTTCTGTGTAGGCATGGCAACTTTCGATTTGGCACAAGTGAGGATTTCATTGATAATTTCTGGAATACGTTCCAGTGAATAGACCTGTTCGATTGCTTGGGCGTGATTGTTAAATAGAGGATTGCGATACCATCTTTCATTGATGGATTTGTCATAAACCTCCTTTGCCTTGCCCTTGAGCCTATTACCTAGAAGCAGGATCCTTGCAAGCGCCCCAACAGTAAATGGTTTGTCCCTGTATTGTCCTCGCTTAGCAAAACTATGACTAACAACTCGCTCCTTGATTATTGAATTGTAGTTTTCAACGGGGTGCTCTTTACCGTCAGATGTTATGAACATATCACCATAATAATCATAGTCTTCATGAGGAGGTTTACAACAGAGGAATTGTGTTTCTCTTTCCATATGATCGGGAATCTCAAGTCCTGCAAGAAGGTTGATCGTTTCAATGGCAAACGGAAGTAACTCCAAGGCCTCTTCTTTAATCTTTGTAAGTTGTTCTTTTGTTGGTAGCTTCCCGAATCCTCCAATGATCGGGTTCTCACCATGGATCATACGTCCTCCAATCATCTGCATTATCTTGTTACTGAATTTCTTGAGCTTTAAAGCATTTGTGACAGTGTCTCCATACTTATCAGCCATTAAAAAAGCATTATCATACCCTAAAAAGTCTGGTAGTGCAAGAAAGTAGATATGTAAGCTATGACTCTCAATTATTTCGCCAAGATGCATAAGTTGACGATACAACTTCGTTGTTGGATCGATCTCCACACCTAAAGCCTTCTCTAGACCTCGAAGAGCAGCATACTTGTGAGAGAGATTGCATATAGCGCAGATTCGAGGCACAATGCTTAGGTCTTCCTGAGGGGTTCTACCTACAACAAGGGTTTCGAAGAGTCTTGGCCCCTCCAGAATCTGGAATTCAACATTTCTGATTTTATTGGCTTCAATCTCTACTTTGATACCACCATGTCCCTCAACTCTGGCTAATGGTTCTATTATAATCTCATTCTTCTTTGACATATCATTTTCCTCGCTTCTCAATGAATTTGAGGATTTTATGGCCCCCATATCCTCTGATTAATCTCAATATTTCCTCCTTTGTCTTTCCGAAACTTTCTAAGAATTCAATGTGGTAATCAAAATTCCCATCCTCATTTGCTCCCCAACAACCAACGCATGGAAGTCCATGATTAGGACAAGCTGAACCACATCCGCCTGAAGTCAATGGACCGAAACAGCATATCTTATCAAGTAATAGGCATCGATTCTCATTGAGTTTACACTCATGACACACAGGATGGGGGTAGGGTTCTGGAATCACTCCATGTATGAGTCTTGAGATCAGAGCAAAAGCTTGTGGTGCACCGATTGGACAGCCAGGGAGATAAAAATCTACATTAACAATCGCATCGACAGGTTGGGATTCAATGGGATCTGTCAAAAACGTAGTATCCCCATAAATTTTCTTCAATCGCATTTCGAATCTGCCATCTCCAACACACATTGATTGTGGTCCACCGTTTACAGCACAGTTGCCTATTGCTACTAGTATTTTTGCTCTCTTTCTTATCTTGAGAATACGATCTCTCTCCTCTTCTGTACTGATACTGCCTTCTATGAATGCAATATCAAGTTCTTCTTCGATTGGATTACTTGAAGCCATTACGAAGGAACGAAGATCTACTGAATTATACAGGTTAATAATCTCATCCTCGGTATGGATAAGGAGAAGCTGATCTCCTGCACATCCAGTGAAGCCATAGATACCCACTTTCGGCTTTGTTAAAGGTATTCTAGTTTTATTAACTTCTACCACTTTAGATCAACTCCCTGAAGTGTAGTGTATCCCAATATGTGAATACTGGTCCGTCCATGCAGGTATAGAGATGTTCAATAGCACAATGTCCACATTTTCCAATTCCACATTTCATCCGTCTCTCGAGTGATAGTTGTATTTGGTTCTTTGGTATCTTCAGTTTCAGAAACTCATCGATAACAAACTTGTACATGACCGGAGGTCCCACCACGACAGCTGTGGTTTCAAGGGGATCTAGTTTGGGAAGTTTTTCGAAAAGCTTTGTTACTACACCCACATTCTCGGTCCACTTTGCATTTGGCTTATCCACAGTATATAGACACTTTATGTCATCGCGTTGCTTCAGTTGGAAGAATTCAGTTTTGAAAAGGAACTCATCAGGGGTTCTTGTACCGTATAGGAAGAAAATTTGTTTGAACTGGTCTCGATTGTCCAAGACATAATACAGGATTGATCGAAGCGAAATGACTCCAAGTCCACCGGCAACAATAATGAGGTTTCTATTAACCATCTGATCAAGTTTAAAGCCATTTCCATAAGGACCTCTGATGTACACCACTTCATTGTCTTTCTTTTGGAAGAAAGCATCAGAAAGTATTCCGACTTTTCTAACTCCCAACTCAAGAATACCTGGGCGACTGGGTGTGGATGAAATAGAAAAGGGTGATTCCCCAACTCCAGGGATTGACAGCATGATAAATTGGCCAGGATTATAAGAGAATGACATAGCCTTCTTCATATCTATGTGCCTAAGTTGGAAGAACCTGTGGTCCTTTATAAGATCATATTGCCGAACAATCCTTGCGGCTTTTGGCTTAAACGGGTTCTCAATTGTTTCAAGCATACTCATTTCTTAGGCACCTCTCTTGTGATTAGAGCATCTGAAACCGTAAGGACATTAATTTCAACCGGACACGTTTCTACACAACGACCACACCCTACACAACCAGGACGTCCATAATTCTTTCCAAATGTCTTCAATTTGTGTCCATACCAGAGTCTGAGTCTGTCTGCGCGGGATGATCGGAAGTTATGCCCTCCTGCTACTAAACTGTAGTCTACAAACATACAACTGTCCCAGAATCTATCTCGGCGTCCTGTTGTTTCATTAGTGATATCAAAGACATCAGTCACATTGTAACAGTTGCACGTAGGGCAGACCATAGAACATTGACCGCATGATAGACATATCTCAGCAAATTTATCCCAGATTTCACTTTCATAGCTTAATTCCATGATGTCAGGCATGCTATCAAACTCAAAGCCCTTTTTGAACATATTATTCCGGTTATAACGCCATTTCACATATTTCTGAATATCATCATAAGTGACATCCTCATCAAAGAAATCCTCTCTCTCATAGATCATATCATGGCCCAAGCTTGTACCTACCCAAACAAGATAATATTCACCAAGATTAACAAAGAATAAGTCAAATCCCTCCTCCACAATATCAGTATCCGTTGATTGACAAAATGAATTCTCAGTGGGAAGACAAGAAAATCCCACTATTGCCGTGTTCTGTCGCAATTCTGCATAATAGGGATCAACTGGGTCTCGCATGAAAATATCATCAAGTATGAGAAGGCCATGTATCTCACAGGGATGTACTCCTAACACGACCCTCTTCTCAATCATGGAATAATCTGGAGTAAAACCTTTCTCATTGAAATGCATCATTGTGAATCGCATCGGATGAAAGAGCTTCTTTATGGGAATCATTGGATGTTCATCAGTGACAACTAAGTCTGAGATACTTTCAAGCTGATCATAAGAAAGCACACCATTCTTATGCGTTGGTCCGTATAGAGTTCCAAACTTGTTCATAGTCTCAAGAAACGCCTCAAGAAACTTTGATTGCATCTTCAATATACGCATGCGTAGTACCTTGCATAGAATTTTAGATAAATATTACTATTTTGACTGGTCAAAAAAAATCCATTAAAATAAATAACTTATTTTTAATAAATTGATTTATGTTTTAAGAAGTAATTTTCACTTTACAAAGTTCATTTAAGAAATTGCTATAGGTATGTTTTATTTTATTATATATAAAAATAATGCTAATGTATTATAAGAAATTCTAATTTACACGATACTTGCGTTAGCCTTAAGTTTACCCATTATAATGATAGAAATATGGCTAGGACCAACAGGAGCTCATTTCTTTCTATGGTCAATTGGAGAAGATGCACCACCGTGTGAACAAGTTTTCAACCATAGATGATTTTTTTTTTCAATAAGCCTATGTTCTTTCATTAAGAGATCAATTTTACCTATTTGTAAATCACTCATCAAATATGACTATTTAACCAATCTCTAAGGTCTTTTAATACGATTCTCCTATCTTTTTCTATTTCATTATATACTTCATGGTATAAACCTGGATAAATCTTGATAGTTTTGTCTTGCATTTTAAACCAATCATCAAGTTCTTCGCTTCCTTTAATTAATTTATCTTCTGAGCCGCACTGAACTAGCAAATTAATTTTAAAATTGCTAATAGTTGATTTGAGCTTTTTGAAATTTTTTACCATTTCATATCCTAATCTTGCGGTAATTGTATCTGCTTTGACTAAAGGGTCGGATTTATAATTTTTTACTACTTCTGGATCGTGACTTAAGAATTTCGCATCAATTCTAGGATTAAATTTCATTTTAGGAGCTATTTTTGAGAATATTTTAGCTAGTAATTTAAGAAATCCACTAGTTTCTTTACCAGGGTTAGTACCCGTTCCCGAAAGTATAAGCCCATTTAAAAGATGCTCGTACTTTTTTGTGAAATAAATGGCGATGAATGAACCGAGTGAGTGACCCAACATAAATATTGGTAAATTAGAGTGTTTTTCTTTTATTAACTCGTAAAATAATTTTTCATCTTCTATGAATTGGTCAAAGGAATCTACATAATTACGTAGTCCCTCGGATTTACCATGACCACGATGATCATTAGCATAAATTGCATACCCTTCCGGAATTAATTCATTCACAACATTTTGATATCTACCTGAATGTTCAAATCCACCATGTACTAATTGAATAACTGCTTTAGGTACTTCTGGAATCCATGTTTGATAATAAATTTTCAAATCTTTTAATCCTTTAAATTCTCCCTCTAGATGTTTCAAATTTCAATCTCATTATTTTTTTTATAAATTACATAATAATAGGAAGCCCTTGTTCTTTTAATTTTTCTACAAAAGGAACGATAGCAGTTACTATTAAAGTTAAATATTAATCTTAGTGTTTAATAATTCAATTGAGCTTTGTATCTGATTAAACAAAATTATTTGAAATATTTAACTCAAGAAGAATTGAATACGATCTTTGAAAATCCAAAATTTCAAAAGAGTTAATCAAAATGGTTTAAATGTTCCACGCTTATTCCAAGATGGTTGTCTAGAAAAATTAAATCTAAATTAAAAAACCTGAATTTATGGAAATAAAATTTGTTTATCTTTATCTATGAACTTGTAGTAAGATAAAAATGAAATTGCTGTTTTGTATAGAATTCATTTATAAAAAGAAAAGATAAATTATTCTATTAAGGCATTTTAATTATATTTAATACCTAATCAATTCATTAGAAAAAGATGAGAAAAAATGTCAGAGATATTTCCAAAACTAATTTTAGATTTACCAGAAGCAGAAATTCCTGTAGATGGCCTAAAAGCATATATTGCACAGGGTGAGCACTTTCAAATTTTATACATGGAATTTGAAAAAGACGTTATCATTGAGGAACACTCCCATGAGAGTCAATGGGGGGTAATTCTTGAGGGTCAAATTGATTTAACTATAGATGACAAAGAGTTCGTGTTTAGAAAAGGCGATCGGTATTTCATTCCAAAGGGAGTAAAACATTCGGCTAAAATCTATAAAGGATATGCTGATATCACGTATTTCAACCAAAAAGATCGATACAAGAGTAAGTAATGAGATTCAATAGTACATATTAAATTTTTATATTAATTTTTAGTAATGGTTCTCCACATTTTCTGCAAAATTTAATTTGAGAAGAAAAAAGAGCCCCACAATGAGGACACAATTTATTAGTAGGAAATGAATTAGATTTAGGAGAATATCGAGAAGTTTCAAGAGAGCAAGTAGAAAAATTTAAAGAGAAACACGAATTAACTTCATCTAAGGAGATTTCTCTAAAAACGGGAGAAAATGTAGAAGAAATGTTTATGAATATACCAAGAATGGTAATGAATAAATATCTCTCGAAGTCTAATCTACAAATATATCAGGATTAATTAATTGTTTTTATGATTTAGAGATTTTGCCGAGCCTTAATAAGAAAGATCAAAGAAGACAACCCAAATAAAGTAATACCTATTAATAGTGAGCAACTAACTAGATTAAGAAATATAGAAAAAATATATGTAAGATAAATACCTTAAATGAAGTTGAGTTAATTTAAGTATTTCTACAAATCTAAAATTTAATAGATATAGTAAAGATAATGGTTAATGAAAATAATATTATAGAAAAATTAGAGTTAATTTTGAAAAAACTATTAGCAAGTAATCGTGATATAACAATTGCGATTATCACAACAATGGAAGGCCTTCCTATTCTTTCCATATTACCACGAAGATACAACGAAACGAGAATTTCTGCTATGGTTGCTACAATGCTCTCCTTATCTGAAAGGGCTATCATAGAAATGGAAATTGGTGAATTCAAACAGATATTTATCAAAGGAAATGATGGTTATTTATTAGTTTTTGATGCTGAGCTAGCGGTATTGGCAGTTTCCACTACAGAGAAAGCGAAATTGGGCCTAATTTTCCTTGAATGTGAGCGTGCTTCGCATGAAATATCAAAAATACTAAAAAAAGAGAAATAAAGAATGATAACATAAGGTATACTAATTAGTTTAGTTATAGTTGTTTGGCTTAAATTAAGAAATTTTAGTCAAATTTCATCGAATTTAATAATTCAAAAAGTATAGAATTTCCTTTACTATCTACCTATGTACACCTCTCTCCTCGCCAATTTAATATGGTATCAGAAAAATATGCCAAATTCTGCCAATTATTCTATAGTGAAGAATTTATTAAAGCAGCAGGCAAAGAAAAACCTTTCATTTTCATGATAACTGGGATTCCAATGAAGAGTTTTCTGGAATATCTAAACCAGTAATCTCTGAAGATTAATGTTTTAAAAATAAAGTCTTGAACCTGATGTTTGTGGATGTTATTAGTGGATTTAAAGAGGCAAAAAATTAGAATGTGAAGTTTATATCATTAAATTCTTTTGACAGTATATGGGAGAGCAAAAATATCTTTCATTAAGGGTCCAATCGGCATCATTAAATTTTTTCACTTCTTTTTTAATACTAGCATACGATTCTCGCATACACTATCATACCATTTCTTATCTTTACGAAGTTCCTTAATAATATTCATGCACATAAATTCCCTGTAATTACTGTATTTCTCTGGTAATTCGTTCTCCACTAATGGCATTCTTTTTATAACCTTTCTTTTTGGTTTATTATTTTCACATACTCTACATTTTACTTCCATTTTTTCACCTTTTTTTAAAATATTCTAACGTCCATTCTGTATTAGGCCACGCTTTTCTTAGCACGAATTTCAAATTTTTAATAAACATTTTACAGTAATTAAAAAAAAAGGTAAATACGAACATTTAAACTTTTTAGTTAAAAATTATTTTTAGTTAAAATCTCCTATATTTATCAAGATTTTAATTTTAATAATTTATTCAGAAATATTCGCAAAAATAAGTATAAATTTATGCTTAAGAAAGGATAATAAACATAATATAACACATAGGAAAAAAGCCCTATCTCCCTAAAATTTTAAATTCTTTCACATTTTTCTTTTAAAATATCTCAATTTAACCCTATTACACTAAAAATAACCAAGATACTTTCTAACAGAATTTTGAAGTGTATTTTTCATAATACCAAGGTTTATTAAATTTAAAAATTTATCTTACATGCTTGAACCGAGATATTTCAAAGTTTCAAGTATAAAATTAAAATTTGGTGAAAGTATGTCTAATAGAAATTATGGCAATAGAACGATGCACAAAGCCACATGTGCCGATTGTGGGAACGAGTGCGAAGTTCCATTTCAGCCTACGGAAGGCAGACCTGTTTATTGTCGAGAGTGTTATAGAAAGCATAGAAGATAATTAATTCTATTTTTTCTAAGTTTTGGTTACAACCAAAAACTTATTTTCTAACTTATCGAATAATGATTTATTTTTATTTATTTTTTTTTTTAGGTTCTAGGTCTATAAAAATAAACCTACACAAAATAATTAAAGACCCGTTTCAAGGCTTCATACCCTTCAAATTTAAATATTAGAAGATTTTTATCAATACGTACAATTAAAATTGGAGAAACAGGGATTTAATGATTAAATATATAAAATATCACATTTTTGGGCATATAGATTATTTCTTCCGACATGAAAAAATTACATCTTTTCATATTTCTCGCAGAGCTGATAGACTTCGATCCACGGTTTCGTTTAATGTAGTAAATTGGTGAAATTTTAGTTGATACTAATCGTGGCTATGATATTTATCATCATCTTCGATATCGTCTTCCTCTTCATCATACCAATTTCCATCATTATATTCTTCTTTATCGTAATCATCTCCATCGTCCTGGTAACCGTCGTGGTCGTATTTTAATCCATGTTTCTTTTTAGATTTATTTAAATCCTTTTTTTCCATAGTAATTACTTTGTTTTTTAATTTCTATTTAACCAATCTACAAATAAATTTTGATATATTAAAATTTTCTATTTTAGTTTAAAGGGATTTCATTAAAATTATAATAGACTGGTAGATGTCTCATATGAAATCGCTCAGTAGCTTTTATTGCATTGCTAATAGTTTTATATTCGGTAGTATTCTGGGTCGCAGTTCCAATTTAATTACACTCTTCATATATGATATTCATCGTCTCGATGATATCTTCAGTAATATAAAAATATAAAATGATTTAGAAAAAAAAATCAAATATAATTGAAAGAAGGAGAAGAAAGAAAAAAATTAATTAAATTATATTTACTAAATAAAAATTAGGAAGAAAGTGATTGTAAATAGTGATCGGGTTGCAGCAGACACGTAAAAAGGAGCAAAAAAATCCTCGGTTACAAGTAGCTTTGGATTTTGAGCGATTAGATGATGCCTTGGCTATGGCAAACGAAGTGGCTCCTTTTATAGATATTTTAGAAGCTGGAACTCCTTTAATAAAATCTGAGGGTATGCGAGCCATTCAAGCATTAAAGAAGGCACACCCGGATAAGTTAGTTTGTGCAGATTTAAAAACTGCTGATGCGGGATATCTTGAAGTACGAATGGCGGCCCAAGCGAAAGCTGATATTGTCACAATACTTGCAGATGCTTATGATATTACAATCAAGGAGGCTTTACGTGCGGCACATGATTTTCACATAGAAATCATGGCAGATCTTATCATGTCTCGATCACCTGTTATCAGATTAGCAGGCCTCATAGACCTTAATTATGAAGACACAAAATTACATTATGCCGTTGTGCATAGCGGCTTAGATCGTCAAGCATCACGACGAGCTCCATTGTTAGAGTTAGAATTAGTAGCACGGTTACGAGCCCATCCACGATTAGCAATAGCAGGTGGGATAAGAGTCGACGATATTCCTAAATTATTAGCTTTTCCACTGGATATTATTATTGTAGGAGGAGGAATTACTCGTGCGAAAAATCCATACAACGCAGCAGAGAACATTCGAAAAGCTATTTATGAGAATGGTAGATGAAGAAGACGATTTACACTTGAGAGAGAGTTCTAGAGTAGAATTATTATTTTCATCAGAGTTATGATTTTTTCTTCGATTCTTTATCGTAAATATAATTAATCTTACTATATACACGATTAATCCTGCCAAAAAACACTATACACATATTGCTTCTAATAATCCTGATAAACTAGTAGTTCTATAGGAGGGATTAAAATCGAGGGGAAAAAAAGGTCGGACCAGTATTGATAGTCTTATGCTATCAAGGATTCAAATCTTTAAAGAACGAGAAGTTATTAAATGACACTTCCGTTCAATTGTATCATTTAGTATCTGCTGCTATACTAACATTATTGATTTTTTTGCTCTTGGTGCTTAAGATCGTGGTGATTTAAATAATTAAATAATTAAATCTAAATGATTTAATTAAAAACTGAATTATCATATCTTTGGAGAATCTCCCATTTTCCTTCTTTTCTAATTGTGGCAACTTGATGGGTTTTCATAACTCCTAAAATCTCATTAATACCACATTTTTCAGCAGAATAAGTACATAAGACAATCATCCGATAGTTTCCTACAACGTTATTTATTTCTTCTTCATACTCAGAAAAATCTTTCCAGTCTTTTTTTTCAATCCATGCAGTATTGCCTGTTACTCTGATACCATTAAAACCTTGGGATATTGCACAATTATATTTTTGAACCCATCCATCGAGAACTCTTTGGAAGTTGAATTCTCCATCTTTAAGGTACCATTCTGTATAAGGAAAGATTTCTATTTGCCCTTTTTTCAAGAATTCATTAAAATTTTTTATTTCAGTTTCTAATTTTGTTCTAGCTTCTTTCTCAGTAAGATCTTCTGAAGTAACCCAGACACAAAACTGATTTTCATCTAACCCTTTTTCGATATAGGGTATTAGTATGTCCATGAGATCTTCTTTGTTTTGGTAAAAATAACAGATATGCGTCCCCCATGGAAAATTGTAATTTAAATTAATATCTAAATGTATACCCTTTATATCCTTTATAGCTTGGTAATATTTAAGTAAAAGTTCTTTTATTTTAAGAAATTTAACAGCACTCTCCTCAAAAGAAGTATAGAGCACCTTATATAAATTCTTAATATTTGTAAGTTCTTCTTTAAATTCTTGTAAAATCGATTGGAAAATTTTTGGAGATATATTTTCATTGATAATTACCACAGAAATCATAAGCTCTTCATATTCCGCCCTCTCCATTTTACTTTGTACTGTAAATTTTAAATTAGCTGTTTTAAAAGTTTCATAGTCATAAATAAAGAAATCCTTTTCATCTAAATTTAGATGCTTAGGAATCGTTTTAAGCTCATTAAATGCAAAGTCTTCTGGAATTTTCAAAACCTCTATAGGTCCCTTAATAATATTAAAATGACTAAGAATTAATACCCTCAAATTTATTCCGTCTTTTTGATAATTTCTAACATTATCTTAGAATTGTTGAATATATAGATTTTATAGTATTTAATAATTTATCTTTATTTAGCACGATATAAATTTCTGAATATCATTATTTGTTTGATATCTGAGATATCGAGCATTTTAATTATGGGGAGTAAAAAAAATGGTTCTAAAATTAAATCATAAAAAATTAGGTTTAATCTCTTTCTTTATTTTATTACTGACAGTTCCTGTACTTTCAATAAATTCTAAAGCTCAAACGACTCAAAGTTTATATCTGAATAGAGTTGGTTTCTGTGATATAGAGGTTGGATACGACGTTCAGGTAGAGGACGATTATGCGTACGTCACGAACAATGATGGCTTGATGATTATTGATGTCTCAAATCCGAGTAATCCTGAAAAGATAGGTGAGATTCTTAGTGGAGGTGCCATTGGAGTTGCTGTTGAGAGCAATTTAGCGTATATTGCTTCAGTTTCAAATGGTATAATTATCGCGGATATATCAAATCCTACACACCCAGAACAAGTAGTACAGTATAGCGGAGGGGCATATAAAATTGCAGTTTCAGGTTCATATGCATTTGTAGGTTACTTCAATGGAGGATTTAAGATTTTAAACATTAGTGATCCTACTGATCCTGTTCTTGTAGGTGAGTACAGTGATACCAGATGTGATGCTATAGAAATCAAAGATAATTTTGTATATTATGCAAATGCTGAAGTGGGATTAAGAGTGATAAACGTTTCTGATCCAAATACTCCTCAACTTATAGCAACAGTCTCCCAAACAGGTGGTGCTAATGATATTTATATTACGGATGATTTATTATTTTTAGCGTGTTGGGGAGCGGGTATAAGAGTTATTGATATATCTAATCCAACATCACCACTATCACTTGATTCTTACGATGATAATGATGGAGGAGAGGAATTAGGGCTAATAGAGAAAGATAGTCTTCTTTACGTGGCGGATAATTACGGAGTAGAAATTTTTAATGTTAGTAATCCTACTTCAATTGTTGAGATAGCTGAACGTACGAGCAGTGTGAGTGCTGCACATGATATAGATGTTGATGATGAATATATTTACGTAGCTCAAGGGGGCGGATTACTAATCCTTGAGTTAAGTACAACACCTGAAAGTGGCAACTCAGATTTCTTATTGTATTTAATAATATTATTGGTGGTAGTTGCCGTAGTAGCAGTAATTTCAAGTGTGGTTTATTTCAAGATTTTCAGACCAAGGAAAGGAATGAAAGAGGAAACCTAGTACAATAGGATTATAAGAAAAAATTAAGAATAGATGAAATATCTATTATCTCGATGATGTTTTAAAGAGAACATAAATCTAAAATGATTCAGAAAAAGAAATGAACATCTAAATTTTATTGGGGAAAATTATACCCATAATTATAAATACCTAACAACTATACATTAGCTAAAATAAATGAAACCTCAAATGCTTAACTTTTGTCCTGAATGTGGGAAATTTTTAAAAATAATTGAGTTTGACACTGATTATTATTATTCCTGTACTGTGTGTGGATATAAAGAAATGGTAAATTTAGATCTCGAAGTTCTTAGAGAAGAGACACATTTAGAATTTGAATATCAGGACTTAGATCCTACTGAATTTGCTAAATTTATAAAATGGAAAGAAGATAATAAAAAATAGTAAGTAAAAAATTTCGTTGTCCTTATTGTAAGTCGACTATTGCATATAATTACTATAGACACATGAGAGCTTTTTCAAAGGTAACAAATATTTTTATAAAATGCTTGAATTGTGGTAGATTTTTAAGTAGAGATAACTTTTAAATCTTTTTAACATATTAACTATGGATATAAACAATCTAAAGAATCGATTTTTAACAATCTTACATTTGAAATACATTTCGAATATCATGTTAGAATGTAAGGTGTTTATAATTGAGTTCTAAAAATTCAAAATAAAATCTCCAGAACATTTTTCACGAGAATTTAGTAGACACGTATCGATTTCAGGCTCGATTGTATGGTTAATTCCCAGAGCATCTAACCAGCAACTAACGCGATATACCACACCACATTCATATTGTTTGTTAACTCCAACCATTTCCATGCCTTTGTAAGCAAAACATCGGTTCATTTCCCAATGCATCCGATTATTTTCAGGGAATGTATAATTAAAGTCCATAAAGTCCCCTTTTAAGACGCTAAAAGCATTAGTAACAAAATCTTTTAACTGTTCAAACGTTTTTATTTTTTCCAAACCCATTGCTTTTTTTATTCTTTGCATTTCAATTACTGAAAGAGTTTTAATAGCCGCTTTATTTAATTTGTTAGCGGCATCAATACCTAATTCAAGAGCACAATTATAAAACCATGAGCCATCATGAGTCATCCAACATTTAACAAGAAGTTCTTTTAATTGACTTTTATCAAGTTGATCAAATAACGTTATTTCCATAATAATTATCAAGTTGATTATATTTAAAAAGGTTAAGAGATTGGAATTATTCCCTTTCTATGGGATTATATAATAGTTTTTAAGTTTAACTTTTAGGCGTTCCTGGGACATTCCTAAACGCCATAGCCAATATATCCAAAACCATACTAAGTTTATATAAATAAACCCAAATTTTTCATATCTCCTAGTTGATGTGAGCACCGCTGAATCTATATATATAAATCTTTTCTTTCCGTATTTTTTTAATCGACGTGAAAAATCAAAATCTTCACAAATCGTTAGAGGTCGAAAGCCTTTAATTTCTTCATAAATTGATTTACGAACAAATATAGCATTATCTCCCGGAAATGTTCTTAACAATCTCACAAGCCAGTTACCTAATCCTTGCCACCAGAAATTTGCAAATTTAAGGAAAGATGACCGCTTAACAATAGGATTCCAATTCCAATCTTTTTTAAACCCTCCTCCGATAACATTGGGATCTCCTAATCTATAAAGGATTTGTAATATTGCATCTTCTGGCAAAATTGTATCAGCATGTAAAAATAGTAAAATATCTCCCTTTGCTTGCTTAGCACCTGCATTTAACTGCAGATATCTTCCCCTTGGTCCAATGAACACTTTATCTGCTATTTTTTGCGCGATTTCGAGAGTTCCATCTGTGGATCCACCGTCACTAACAATAATTTCAATAGGAGGTACTTTTCCCGAAGGAAAACTCGCTGCTAAACGAGCTTTCTTAATAGTTAATTCAATATTTTCTGCTTCATTCAAAGTAATGATAATTATGCTTACAAGCATGATATCTATTTATCGTCCTTTTTTGCTATTTTTCGCCCACGGGTTTGATCCTGTTCTTCGATGATGTAAAGCTCTAATTCTTCTATGATCTTGGCAGTATAATGAGGAAAATAGAACCCAATGGTTTTTTCTGAGTTTTTAAGTATTTTTACGTATGAAATTAATGAGACTAAATCTTCTTCAATATCTATATCTCCATAAGGAGGGAGAGATATTAAAAAAAGATTATTATCTCTGCAGATAGTAGCAAATTTAGATAATTCTAATCCACCACTAAATAATTTGTAATCTGAAAACCAACTGGGATCAAATTTCTTAGTGATTCCAATAAGATATATACCACCCCCACTAGAAGGACCAATAATTATTGGCTTTTCATCGATTTTATTAGCCAAATTTTCTAAAGCTTTGTTAATTATCTCAGGATCTAAAAAAGGTAAATCTGCACCTAAGACGACTATGTATTTCATATTTTTTTTGAAAGATTCCTTTACAACTGATCCAAATCGTTGATCAAAATTTGAACCATATTGAAGTATTAAGTCGATAGGTTTATTTAAATAACCCTCAGCTCTAACGCAATCAATTATTTCATTAAGTTTTCTTAAACTCTCCTCGGGAAAATAACCAATTTGAATTCTATCCGCATCTGAATTGGAAGCTAAACTAATAGTGTCTTTAAGCATTGCTTCAGCAATTTTAGCGGAATCTAATTCTGTTAAACACGTATTTTGGGTCAATCGGGTTTTTACTAACCCTGGAATTGGAACCTTTGTAAAGATGACTAATGCAGAATCCATAATAAAAAATATAAATAGTTAATTAAGATTTTTAAATAAAATTAAGGTTTTATCGCAATCCATAAGCCTCTACTTACCCATTTATTATAAGTTGCATTCCTCCAAGCCATTACTCCTTTTTCTGCTTCATTATATAATTCTTCTCCAAATCCCTCGATTATATTCTCTTTATTTTTTTGAAGAATCGAAATATAGATATCCATATGATTAGAGAAGTCATCTCCTAGATCTTCTTTTTCCTCAAGTTTCATCCCAACACTCTCAATAAGTTTGCAATATCCATCAAGAGTTTGCATATCAGGGAATACCATAAATTCCATCAAATAATCAGCATCAGCTTCAGGTACGTCAAGAGATCCCCAAATCCAATCTGTAAATCCTAAAGTACCTCCAGATTTTAAAACTCTAGTGATCTCCTTCATAAGTCTTGGTTTATCTCTAATATAACACCAAGCATCTTGACCCCAGACAACATCAAAAGTATCTGCGTGAGCAGGTATATCTAAAGCTGAACCAAGCCTGTATTCGATTTGATCCGCATAATGTTTTCCTTCTGTTCGCTTTTTGGCTTCTTCGATCATTTTAGGAGTAATGTCTAAACCAACGACTCTAATTCCATACTTTTCTGCTAATTGTCTTGCTGGACCACCCAAAGCTGAACAAATGTCTAATAAATAGATATCTTTTTTTTTTTCAAGTCTTATCTTCTTTGCCAAAACATCGGTTTGATCTGCTCCTCCAACATGTATTTGTTCACCCATGAGTAACTCCCAAAGCTTACCCCCCGGACCTGCATAAACTTCACTTACATCCCAAACTGAGAAATCATATTTTTTTTTATTCATTTCAACTATTGTTGTAAATTGTTTTGATCTGTTATAGTATAATAGATTTAAAATTAAACTTTATAGATAATTAATAATAATTTTATAATTCAAACTAAAAATACTAATCTTCTTCTTTAAGAACATTAGGGGTGTATTCATAACATTTTGGATCTGCTGCTAATATATCTCCTTCATAATAGTAAGCACTACTTCTACAACCAAAACAAAATGAATTATTGACACAATTCTCACAATTCCCTGGAAGTTTAGAAGGGTCTCTAAAGTCTAAAAAGAGAAGCCTTCTTTTATTTTTCTCAATTAACACTTTAAGTTTCTCATCATTTACATTGCCAAATTCTTGTGTTCGAATAACCGAACATGGAGTTAACCAACCATCACTAGTTATACAAACAACTGTGCCACAGTAAAACTTTGATACATCCATAGGTCCACACGAAGGATCGTTAGGATAATTCACCTTGTCTCTGTGAATAAATGCATCCTCAATTTGAGTAATGCTAGGTTCCCAAGACGCATTAGCATTACGATGTATGACAGGATTAAATAAAGTTAGGCAAGTTTTAATGCCAAATTCTTCTTGCATATAAGAGATCATACTTTTCGCATCTCCATCTGCCAATGGGGAAGTATAGGTAATACAATTTACCATCGCACCAGGATCCTTCCCTGCAGATAAAACATTTTTAATTCCTTTTAGAATTAGTTCTATATTTTTTGGATCTCCATCACACCCTTCACCTCCATGTAAAATACTATATAACTCT
>JABXKB010000067.1 GCA_013375485.1 Promethearchaeota archaeon
TAACTTTCCATTTTTAATTAATATTTCTCTATAACCCCCAGCAGTTTCAGGGTGTCCATATCTACCTAAACCCAATGCAGGAGTTTGAACGACAAAAGGTCCATTATCCTGTATATCTTTTGTATTAGTATACATCTCAGAATACTCATCATAATATATAGCTGCTGGGTTTTCAATCTTTTTCAATTTAAATGGCGGTGCATCATAAACACTTGTTTTTTCTTCAGTATCTTCTAATCTAAACTCCAAAGAATCGTGAGTATGACCTGCTAAAGTCAAAACACAGCAATCTTTACAAAATTTAACGAGTTTTTCCCAATTTGAAGAGACGCATCCATATTTCATATTAAATACTCCATCAATACGAGCTGAAGATAAAGGCTTTCCTAGCTGTCTAATTAGTGATTCTTTATATTCACTTATCTTTTTTTTAACAAATCGTTTCCCTTTTTTTTCAAATAAATTAATACTAAGTGATTTACCTCCAGTATTTAATGGAGGTCCATGTAAGAAAAGAAAAGTATTCATTTTTTCTTGGATTACGTTATTTATTAGGTTTTCTAAATATTTTATCTGTTTATATGAAACACCCGTCACGGATGGATGCCCAGTTATTAAATCTCTCAAATTTCTGAACGAATCTGAGCCTGAATTAATGATTACAAACAAATTATTTCCAAGTTTTACATAAAAATCATAAAATGAATTAATTTCTGATAAATAACCATTTGCAGCTAAAGAGCTTTTTGTCAATGCGGAAATTGGTGAAGCAGAAAACAATTCATTTAATGCTATAGCTTCGGAAGCATTTAGACCAATCTTTTTATACATCTCTCCCCAGGTTAAATCATAGTGAAAAGGACGATAATCATGATTCCCTAAAGTCGTAAAAATTGGACAATTTAATTCTTCTCCCCTAATAACTCCTTTATGGGTTTCATTAATTGGTAAATTTAAGATACAATTTTTGAAAACTTGCCAATTACTTTCTTCATATCTAAATAAAAATGTATCTTTTACTTTACGCAATTGCTTTGATAATCTACTCAGTATGGTATAATCAACTAAATCTCCAGTCAATACTATAAAGTCTAGATCATTTCTAAATACTTTTCGATTCATTAATTTAATAAAATGTCTGAATTGATTATTGGGATTAATTAAACGCTTTCTTAAAGGGATTTTAATATCAGAAAGGATTTCCTCCTTCTCATCTTTATGCTTTTTTTTAAGTTTCAATTTTTTCGTAACAGTCTTAAAAAAGTCTTCAACACCCCCTTTAACAGATGATTTTGTCCATTTTTTTATAATTTCATAAAGTCTATCATTTCTTTCCGCTAAATGTAAATCAGTAGCGTGAACAAACGTAAAATCTTCCCATTTTTGTTTAGAAACTACGATTGAGTGATAATTTATCCGATCATTTGGACAATAAATGTCGAACATAATAAAATTTCGTTCCTTCAGGAAGTTAAGGACTTTTTTACTTAGTGTAAATATAATATCTACAAGATAAAAATGATTCATCTCTCCAAACACTTGATTTTTTAGTAAAAAATCTTGAGGATTCAAACCATTTAAGTAGGTGATATTATGGATTTGACTTATAGAAGACCTTTCAACGTTAATTACTTTTGTTAAAATTGGTTCTCCTCTATGGAGTCGAGATTTTAAGGTTTTCAATCCCTCATAACTAAGATCTTGTTCATCAATAAATTTAATCTTATCTTCAAGAAACTTCTTTCTTTTTTTTCTAAATCTTTTCTCTCTCCATTTTGAGAATAAACCCTTCTTTTCTTTCCTAAAAATTAGTTTATACGACCACTTGTAATCAAATAAAGGAACTAAGGATATCTTCTGGTCGATTATCTTACTAAAAATATCTAAATCAGCATTATCACTGATAAAAAGTAAACTAGTTTGAATATCTTTCTTCTTCAATTTACGATCTATGCTTAAAATTGATGGACGTCCCAAATTTGGGCTAACTAGAATTGATTTTCCCATTTGTTGTATTTCTGGCACATTCAAAGTTAAAAAATTACTCAGATATATTAAAAACTATATTTTTCACGATTTAAAAATGTAATCAAGTCTCTCCTTTATTACTATAATTTTAATTATAATAAATTAACTAATTATTATAAAAAATGCTTGTATCCTTGAAAATGACTGATTATATCAATCAAATTGGATTAATCCTTTGAAAGATTCACGAATATGACGTTGTCACCACGTACGACTATATTCCCGAGGTCCTCACGTTCCTCACGAATATTACCCTCATCATCTTGATATTCAAAGAGTTGACTTGTACCTTCAAGATAGAGGTTTAGATGCTCATCAAAACCAGCTAAAACCCCACGGAATAGTCTATTACGTTTAACCTTAATCAAAATTACTTTATTTATTGATGATTTTAAATAGTCGATCGGACGATTTTGTCTAGAATAACTTTCACGTGACATTATTAATAACTCAAAAAAAACAATTATTCATAAAAAATATTTATAATTACAAGTAAATTCAATTCTAATTAAAACCTTTCTATAGTTTTTATAGTTCTATACATATAAACTCACATAAAAACCATTAATAAAATTGTCTAAGGAATCACATAGGGATAATGAAATAGAATTGTATTCATTCAACTTTTTATTATATTATGTGTTTATATGATTATACTAAAATATATTAATATTAGGCCCGTGGCCTAGTTCGGATAAGGCGGCAGCCTCCTAAGCTGAAGATCGGGGGTTCAAATCCCCTCGGGCCTGCCATTTTTACTTTTCAAAACTTTATAAAGTATTAATTTTTTTTCAAGATAATGAAAGATAAGTATGTTACTAACTTATCGTATTTAAAAGTAATAGTGAAGCCCAGATTTCCTAAGTTCGTACGAAGATTAAGTAAATTTATAATGCGGTATGGAATTGTTCCTTTAGTGAAGATTTTAGGAAAATTGTTAGGATTTGGGTTTGGTAAGAATGGAGTAAAAAGATATCCGGAACATTTTATAACGTTAAAAGACGGAACTGAATTAGCAACAGATATTTATGTCCCAAAAAGAATTTTTAAGAAAAAAAGCAAATGTCCTACAATCTTAGTAAGAGTACCCTATTGGAAAGATAGTTGGAGTTTTATAGGATATGCTTATGCTGTCCATGGGTTTGCAACAATTATTCAAGATATCAGAGGAACCGGTCATTCAACAGGTTTTAATTATTATTTATTCACAGAAAGAGAAGATGGATTGGAAACATTAGAATGGATTTCCAAACAATATTGGTATAATGGTAAAATTGGAATGGCAGGAGCAAGTTATTTTGGTATAACTCAGCTTGCTCTATCTTGGGATAACCGGTATTTAACTTGTATTTCCCCTGCTATTACATCAACCTTGAATTTGTGGATTAATAATGGAGGTCTACAAATACATGCTTTAACAACTTCGATTTATAGGATAATGCTCAATATAGCATCGCATCGTGAAGTTCCTCCGGTGGATACGTTAACAAATTTAATGCAGGAACGATATTTGAATCCTAAGTATGCTTTATATAACGATCCGATTAAAAAAAAAAGTGGAATTAAATTATCCCAATTAAAAGGTAAAACCATTAAAGAAGTCCAGGATTTATTAGTTGCGTTTTATAATGTTAAGAATTTTGACTCCTCTAAGCGAAATCTCAAAATATATTATAAATTTTTAAATGATTTCTTAATAACGCGAGATTTGGATAAAGATTCGTATAAAATGTCTGGGTTTTTAGAAATGGATTTTAAAAAGTTCTCACAACCTGCTTTTATGTTAGCTGGTTGGCAGGACATGTTTTTTGAGCACCAACTACGAGATTTTTTAGAAATTAAAATGAATTCAAATAGAGATGCAAAGAAGTATTCAAAATTGGTTATTGGATCGTGGGCTCATGCTGCTATAGGCCATCCAGAAAGTAAGATACGGAATGCGGGGTTACCACGTTTTTACAAAGAATTTATAAATCTTAATTGGAATCGTTACTGGTTAAAGGATGAAAAACATGTATTTCCTGATATTAATAATCCTTCTATTAAGTACTGGATTATGGGAAAGAATACTTGGAGATATACCGAGGACTGGCCCCCAGAAAATATAGAATACAGGAGATTATACATCCATTCAGGAGGAAGTGCAAATAGTATTAAGGGAGAGGGTATATTAAATCTTGAAGAACCTAGTAATGAGGCAGAAGACATGTATATTTTTGATCCAATGAATCCTGTTATTACAAAAGGAGGAAGAAATTTAGGTATCTTGAAAGGAGCTCATAATCAGAAAAATACTGAAAAAAGAGAAGATGTGTTAATATATTCTACCAAACCTTTAGAAAAAGGAATAGAAATAACTGGCCCAGTAAAGATGATACTTTATGCTTCTTCATCAGCGAAAGATACTGATTTCATGGTAAAATTAGTGGATGTATATCCTCGAGGAAAAGCAATCAATATATTAGATGCAGGAATTCGAGCAAGGTTTAGAAATGGGGAGGATGGTCCTTCTCTTATTGAACCAAGAAAAGCATATATATATGAGATTGAATTGGGTAATACATCAAATTATTTTAGGAAAGGTCATCAGATACGAATAGAAATAACTTCAAGTAATTTTCCGAGATTTGATATTAACTCCAATCTAGGTGGAGAAGGAGGTTCTGGAGAATATATTATTGCTGAACAAAAAATTTATCACTCACAAGAGTATCCAAGTCATCTAATAATTCCTGTTCTAAAATAGAAGAATATTCAACCAAAATTTTTAAAATATTTTTTCATAGTAGATCTTTAATTTATTACCAAATTTTTTAACAACATCTACTAAAGATAAGTTTAGATCAAGATTCCCTATCATCCTTCCTTCTTCATTGCTTAAATATGTATCTCTTGGATTTAATTTCAATTCCTTAAGTATTGAAAAGTAAATCTCATTAAACCTTCTTCTCAAATTTGCTTCATTTAATGAGATTCTTTTTATCTCACCACTTTGAATAATCTTAAAAGATAAAAATTTCTCATCGTTATTTTTTAAATCATTCATCTCCCTCAGATAAACATAATTTTATATTTCTATTAAATCTATTATTTCGCCTAGATTGTCTAATATATCGTTATATCAATATATACATAACGAGGGTTTAAATAAAACAGAAATACTATAATAACTCGCCTATAAATATAGAGGTGAAAAATATGCCAAAGAAAATTTTAAGAGTAAATATGAGCAATTTGGAAGCTAAATTTGAAGATCTACCGGCGGAATATGCAGCTTTGGGTGGTAGAGGGATGACTTCTACTATCGTAGCAAAGGAAGTACCTCCCACCTGTAATCCATTAAGATCCCATAATAAATTGGTGTTTGCTCCGGGAATTGTCACTGGTACTAGAGCTCCCTCAAGTGGAAGGCTCTCTGTAGGTGGAAAGTCTCCTTTAACTGGAGGTATTAAAGAAGCTAATGCTGGTACTCCTTTCGCCCAAATGTTAGCGAGGATGCGTATTGGTGCAATTATTGTAGAAGGTAAACATGCAGGAGATGATTATTATCTGTTAAAAATTACTATGAATAATACAGAATTCATAAATGCTAAAAAATGGGTAGGAAAGGGATTGTATGATGCATATAAGGATCTTTTCAAAGAATATGGTGATAAAGTAGGGATTTGTGGTGTAGGAATTACGGCTGAAATTTTAGGAGCTATGGCAGGAGTTTGTTTTAATGATCCTGAGGGTTTACCCAGTAGATATGCAGGAAGAGGTGGTTTAGGTGCTGTAATGGCATCCAAAGGCTTAAAATTCATAATTATTGACGAAGCAGGCGCTCCAGGAGTGGAAATTGCGAATGAAGAGGTCTTCTCACAAGGTATTAAAAAGCTTAGAGATGCTCTTATGTCTCATGATGTAACTAAACCAGGCGGAGCTCTTAATTCATATGGCACTAGCGTCTTGGTTAACATTATTAATGAAGCAGGAGGTTTACCGCAAAGGAATTTCTCCAGTGGTCAAGATGATCGAGCTGAGAAAGTCTCTGGTGAAGCTAAAGCTGAAGAAATAAAGAAAAGAGGAGGAACACGCCCTCATTTCTGCAACCCTGGTTGTATTATACAATGTTCAGAAGTTTGGGTAAAGCCAAATGGAAAAGACCCAGTTGGTGTGCTTGAATATGAAAGTGTTTGGGCTCTTGGTCCCAATAGCGGTATATATAATTTAGATGATATTGGTGAACTAAATCGAGCTTGTAATGATTTGGGTTGTGATACAATTGAAGCAGGTGACACAATTGCCGTAGCAATGGAAGGAGGTTTAGTAAGCTTTGGAGATGGTAAAGGAGCCTTAAATCTAATAAATGAAATTCGGAAAAAAACGCCAACAGGGAAAATATTAGCTCAAGGCACTGAAATTACTGGTAAAGTGTTAGGAGTGACAAGGATACCTACAGTTAAGGGTCAAGGATTCCCAGCATATGATCCAAGAGCAATTAAAGGAATAGGTGTAACATATGCAACGACTCCTATGGGTGCTGACCATACTGCGGGTTATGCGATAGCTCCTGAAATTCTTGGTGTTGGTGGACAATTAGATCCGTTGGATCCTAAAAAAGCAGAGGTGTCTCGAAACCTGCAATTAGCCACCGCAGCTGTTGATGCATCAGGATATTGCCTTTTCATTGCTTTTGCAGTACTTGACATTCCTGAAGGATTAGAAGGTGTGGTTGAATCTTTAAATGGTGTATTAGGGGTAAATCTTACTGTTGATGATGTAGGACCGATTGGAAAATCAATAATTGATGCTGAACTTGAATTTAATAAAAAAGCTGGATTTACAGCAATTCACGACAGGATGCCAGAATTCATTATGGAAGAAAAGATCCCACCCCATAATGGAGTTTTCGACGTCACTGATGAGGATTTAGATAGTGTATTTTAGTCCATATAGAGAATAAGCTATGCCAATCAATGTGAAATTATTTGGAGATTTGCGGAAGAAAATTAAACCTAATATTTCAGGTACTACTTCACTACGATTCGTAATTAATGATTCAGAAGTAGATAGAATTGTAGACCTTCTGAAAAAGTTCAACATTGAAGAGAATGAGGTTACCCATATATTTGTGAATGGAAGATATGCTGGATTAAGAAAAAAGATACAAAATGGAGATACTGTGGCATTATTCCCACGAAATATGGCATTATTATACAAATGGTATTTTAAACGAGAAGAAGATGAATAACACATCTATTTCAGTTACAGTCAAGTTTTTTGCAACATTAAGGCAATATGGGCCTGATAAAGAAATCTTAATAATTCCAGAAAATAGTAAGGTTAAGATATTATTTGACAAGTATAGTATTCCAAACGATGAACGAAGAGCAATCATCCTAGTCAATGGTCAACCACATAAGGATCTTAACACCGTTCTTAAACATGGAGATTTGATTTCAATTTTCCCTCCCATCGGTGGAGGATAAACATCCACAAATTCTAAATTTATTTTTTTTATATTTTTTATTTTTAACGTATAAGAAAATTAAATAATTTTTTATCACATTGCTGGTTTTGATTTTAAAAATATAAATGAGTTTTTCTTAACATTTTCAATTTTGACAATTTCTATTGAGAAAGTATAAATTTTCTTTATATGTTCGTTTTGTCATAACGAAAAATATCAATAATTTATAGAATATTAGATGAAATCTAAAATAAGGTTAGTGATATTATCAAATAAACTAGATCTCATTTTTTAAGTTCTTAAAATATTAAAATATTGAGGAAATCCTTAATCATGACATCTGTAGAAAAGAAATTTGAAGAATCTGAAGAAAGATTTAAAGCACTATTTAAGGTAAGTCCGGTTCCTACATATGCATGGCAAAAAGTAGGAGATTTTTTTAAATTGATTGATTATAATAATGCTGCTAACATTATTACGCAAGGAAATGTGCAAAATCATTTGGGAATTAAAGCTTCTGAGATGTATAGAGAACGATTGGATATTTTAGAAGATTTAAGTAGTTGTTATGAAAATAAAACTACTATTGATCGAGAAATGAAATATCTTTTTTCTAGTTTAAATGAAGAGAAAGATCTTTTAGTCAAATATGTTTTTTTACCTCCAGATTTAGTTCTAGTCCATACCGAAGATATTACTGACAGGAAAAATGCTGAAGAAAATTTAAAAGAATCTGAGGAAAAATATCGCAATCTATTTAACAATGCTCCATTTGCGATTGTTCTTTTCAACACTGAGGGAACCATTCTTGATTGTAATGATGCGACTGTTAATATCACAGGATATTCTAAAGAAGAACTTATAGGTAATAATTTTAGGAATTTTAATTTCTATGTTGATATAAAATCAGCCAATATTGAAGGCAGACAAATTAAGGTTAGTTTTAGTAAAACACCTAAACCAAGAGAGCTTTTATTGTATAGAAAAGATGGAAATCAATTTTGGGCTAGAATTTATATTGAATTCATCCATATGAGAGAAAGGATTTATGTACAAGCGATCATTCACGACATTACAGAGCAAAAACAATCAAATATTAAATTAGGTGAATCAGAATACCGACTCCAAGAAAGGGTTAAAGAGTTAAATTGTTTATTTGGAATTTCTAAAATTGCAGAGAACCAAAATTTGTCATCTAAGAATTTCATAAGTGAAATTATAAATCTTATTCCAATAGCATGGCAATACCCGAGCTTAATATGCACTCTTATTATATATGATGGTAATGAATTTACATCTGAAAATTTTAAAAAAACACAATGGAAATTATCAAATCATATTGAAATTAATGAGAAGCCGCTGGATATCGAAATTTTTTATCTAGAAGATAAGTCCTTTCTACAAGAAGAAGCAAATTTAATTGTTGAGATAGGCAACAGATTAAAAACTATTATTGAAAAAAAGAACTCAGAGGTTGCTCTTAAAATTGAAAAACAATTTACTGAGGATATACTGAATTCTTCAACGGATACCATTTTCGTGTTTGATCCCGAAACAGGACAAGCAGTTAGATGGAATAATATTTTTAATGAAGTTACTGGTTATAATGATGAAGAAATATCTTCTATGAAGGCTCCAGTTTCATATTATAGCGAGGAAGATTTAGAACGTGCATCAAAAGCAATAGAGAAAATTCTTCAGGGCATAGCAACTACAGTAGAATTGTCAATAATTACTAAAGATGGGCACAGAATCCCATATGAGTATAGGGCAACAAGCTTTAAAAATACTGATAGAAATATGCTTATAGTTTCAATTGGAAGAGATATTACTGAAAGAAAGGAAGCAGAGCAAAAACTAAAAGAATCAGAAGAAAAATTTAGAAATATTGCTGAACAATCATTTATGGGGATAAGTGTAATACAAGATGGAGTATTTAAATATTTTAATGAAAGAACTGCCGAAGTCAATGGTTATTCTGTGGAGGAGATTAAAAACTGGAAATCTAATGAGTTTGCAAAAATTATTCATCCTGAAGATAGAGAATTTGTCATGGAGCAAGCAAACAAAAAACAAAAGGGCGATACAAATGTGATCAATCAGTATCAATTTAGGATAATTAAGAAAAACGGTGAGATTAGATGGCTTGAAATTTTCTCGAAAACTATAAATTATGAAGGTTCTCCAGCTGATTTAACAATGACTATTGATATTACCGATAAAAATGAAGCAGAACAAAAATTAAAGGAATCTGAAATTATATTTAGAGACTTATATGAAGAAGCTCCCAATACTTATTTTTCAATAGGGATAGATAAAGCAATTTTAAGATGCAATAAAGCCGCAGAAAGACTTTTAGGTTATACCAAGGATGAATTATTGAAACTTAAAGTTTTTGATTTATATTCTGGTACAAAAGATGGGCTTGAGAAAGCTGAAAAGGTGTTTAAACAATTCATAAATGGAGAATCTATTAAAGACATTGAGCTTCAAATGAAACATAAAAATGGAGATCCTGTTTGGGTGAGCTTATCTGTAAAGCCAATTATCGATCCAGATGGAAAAGTCATTGAATCTCGCTCGATGGTTTTAGATATCACAGAACGTAAATATACAGAGGAAGCTTTAAAAGAATCAGAGACGAGATATAGGGAAGCTTATGACATGGCGAGTTTCTATAAAGATCTGTTTACCCATGATATGAATAATATCCTACAAATTATCAATTCTTCAGCAGAAATTATTGGACTTCAGTTAGGAGATTCCGAAAAGGTAATAATTATTGAAAATATGACAAAAATGATTAAAAGTCAAGTAGATAGAGGATCTAAATTAATTTCCGACGTTCGGATTCTAACTGAACTTAATGAAGAAAAAATATCTACTAAACAAATAAACATCTCCAAATTTTTAAGTAGATCATTTAATTTTGTTAAAAAAGCATATAGCGCAAGAAAAATATCTATAATTGCTGAAAATCTCGATCAGAAGTATTATACTATTGCTAATGAACTTCTTCAAGATGCTTTTGACAATATATTAATAAATGGAGTAAAGTATAATGAAAACTTGGAAGTAGAAATAAATATCAAAACTTCTACCCAAACCTTAGACGGAAATAATTATTTCAAAATAGAATTTATTGATAATGGAATCGGTGTTCCTGATGATAGAAAGGAAGTAATATTTCAACGAGGTAATAGAGAACTTAAAGGAACTAAGGGAATGGGGATTGGTCTCTCTTTAGTTAAAAATATTCTTAAAATTTTTAAAGGCAGGATTTGGATTGAGGATAAAGTTAAAGGTGATTATACTAAAGGAAGTAATTTTGTTGTATTATTACCCGCTGAAAAGTAATTATAGAAAAAAAAAAGAAAAAATATATTTATATTAGTTTAAAGTTCCATTTCTATTACCTTGACTTTATTATCAGCCGCTTGTTCTTTAGATATTTTATACATTAAAGCAAAAGCAATCGTACCTATGATGAAAATTATCATTGGAATTATTGACATTTGAAAAATCAAACCAGTTTTTGCAAAATTACTATTTCCAGTTCCTAGATCAGCGTCATAGCCAGTTATGCCAGATACTATGGCAAATATTAGGGTTTGGAAGAAGTATGAAAATGCGGTAAAAAATTTCCAAACACTCGTATAACTTCCTTCTTCTCGCTTTCCTGAATTAACAGTTGCATTATCTATCCCCTCTGCCCTTAAAAGTCCATAAATTACTCCGGATGTTGCACTGAACCCTATACCTTGAAAAGTAAAAGCAAAGATAAGGCTTGTTAAATTAGTAACAAAGAATAATAGAAAAAAGCCAATTATATTTAAAGTCATACCAACGATAAATGCTTTCTTATTTCCAATACTGAATGAAATATAAACCCATAAAGGAGCTAAACCAAATCCAACAAGATTTACCATCAATAGTGGTATTGCAGTATCTGCGATCTCCAATCCTAAACTATCCACCACGAAAAAATTAAGTCCCCACAAAAAGCAAGCTCCCCCAACAGCCCAACAAAAACCTGCGATGACAATTCCCATCCAATTTTTATCTTTAAAAACACGTTTAAGTATCTCCTTTATGGGAGAAGTCCCTCTCTCAGTTGCATCTAATTCAGCACGAAAGTTTTTCATTTCCTCTGGTTCTCGTATCCCAAAATTATAGGGGATAACAAAAACATATGCAATAATAACCACAATAATAACTGCTCCTAAATATCCAATCCCATCGATTAAATTAGGGATCAATACACTGGCTACAATAGTGATGATACCACCAAGAATAGCGCCTATCCATAAAACCTTTCCTCTATGAGAAGATTCCCTAAATAAATCTGGAAATAATGCATTATCATTAATTTCAACACTAGTCATAAAAGTATCATGCAAAATCATAGTAAAAATTAACCAAATTACTAATATTGGAACGGAGGATGAAATTGGTATAAAACTAAATACTAATATAATTGGACCACCAATTAAACCAATCATTATCCAAGGATACCTTTTTCCGTACCTAGATGTGAATCTCTTTGATTTATCTGCTAAATACCCTATTACTGGATCATTTATAGCCTCAACAATAGAGTATATAAGATAAATCAATGCTATCAGTAATTGAGGAATTAAAAGAACATTTGCGGCATAGTATTGAATCTGACCCCACATTGCAAACAAAAATCCAGTGCTAACACCTGATAAAGTGAATAGTACTATTCTTTTCGTAGTTACCGTTTCAGAATATTTGATTTTTTGAGGTTCCGTCATAAATTTTACACTTTTATTTTTTTTTATTAAATTTCTAATTTAAACTTTAATTTAAAGTTAAATTATGTTTGATAAGGTTTTATTTATAGATTTATTCTAATTTTGAAGAACTCTGTTATAGTAATACTAGCAAATCATATACTTAGAAGAAGTAAAGTTAAAAATTTGGAAAAAACTTATTCATTTTCAACGTTATTCGACCAATCTTCTCTTAAAAGAGAATACACATAAGTATCTAAAAATTTCCCGCCAATATAGGCATCTTTTTTAAATAAGCCTTCCCTAATAAATCTATTTTTTTCAGCAGCACGCCAAGAACCAGTGTTTAAAGTACATATTTTCGCATAAAGTTTATTAAGATTCAATTCGTTGAAAGCATATTTAACCAGTAGTCTCGCAGTTTCAGTAGCTATGTTTTGACCCCAATATTCTTTTTCTCCAATAACTAGTCCAAAATAAGCATTACAGTCCAAATAATTTATGTCATTAATAACGCAATATCCAATTGGTTTTTTATCTTCTTTATGAAATACCTCAAAAACAATTTCTTTTTTTAATCCTTCTTTCTGAGTCTCTAAATCTTTTTTCATTTCCTCCATAGTAATGGGAATCGAATTGCGAGCATATACACGTACTTCTGGTGAATTTTCCCATTTTACATAGAGAGAGGCATGTTCTGAATTTAAAGGCAACAGATCAATCATATCACCTTGTAGAAATACGTTTGGTGTCTCTTTTGTCATGATTATTTTTATATGATTAAATTGTAATAAAATTATGATGATATTTTTTTATTTTTCACCATCCAATCTTTCTTAAATAGTGAAAACCAATGTTCATCAACGAATTTTCCATCAACATACAACTGTTCTTTCAAAACTGCGACTTGTTTAAATCCCAATTTCTCTGCAGCACGAAGTGATCTACTATTTGGATTAAAAACACGTGCATTAATCTTATGTAAATTTAATTCTGTAAACCCATAATTAATTAATAATTTCGTGGCTTCTCCTACTAATCCTTTTCCCCAATATTCCGGTATACCTATGCGTGCATACACAAGTGTATTCCGATCTAGCCAATTGATATTTACAAATGCGATAGTTCCAATAGGGTGCTTATCTATTTTGTGGTAAATAGTAAAAAAAAGAAAATTTCTTACACCTCGTTCTGGGGAAGGTTCAAACCATTTTTTTACATCCTCAAGAGTCTGAGGAAACGAAGTTCGTGCATAACGTCGAACTTCTGGATCATTTTGCCATTTGCAATATAGATTAGCCCATTTAGAATTTTGAGCCACTAAATCTATCCTTTCTCCCTCAATAAATGGGAAAATCTCATTCTCTTTTTTTTCTTGTTCTGTCAACTTTATACAACTAAAATATTATTATACTACATTAGAATTACTATACTAATTTAATTAAATAATAAGATTAAAGTTTTACTTATTGCTTAAGTTAGATTTTAATAATTTGATAAAATGATTAAAAATAAATTTAAAATTCTAATCTTTTTTGTTCTTTTTATTCATCCAATCTTCCTTTAAGATACGATAAGTTTTGCCATCATGATATTTACCATTAACATACATGTCATTTTTCTGTATTCCTTCAAATTTAAAGCCAACTTTTTCAGCAACACTCCATGACCCAATATTTTCAACAGCAGCTCCACCGTGTAATTTATTAAGATTCAATTCATTGAAAGCGTATTCAATAAGCATTTCAGTTGCTTCAGTTGCGATATTTTTCCCCCAATACTCAGGTTCCCCGATATAAAGAAATGCATTTGCCCATCCACTGACCCAATTAATCCATCCTAACCCACACTGACCTATTGGTTTTTTGTCTTTCTTATGCCAAATTTCAAAGACGACAAAATTTGGTACTCTTCCTTCCTGAGGTTCAAACCATTTCTTCATATCTTCAACTCTTATAGGTGTTTCCCATCTAGCAAATACTCGAACTTTTGGATTATTCATCCATTTTGCATATAAATTAATATTATCTGAATCTTGGACTGCAAAACATATCTCTTTTCCCTCAATAAAAACTGGAACTTCTTTCTCTTCTTTTTCTACCATATTTTTCATCAAATCTTAATGAATTGTATTTCTTATAAATTTTTATTTGAAATATTATTTGGAACTTAACCAGTCTTCCTTGAAAATAGCAAATTTTATTTCATCAACATATTCTCCTTCAATATAAATCTGTTCCCTAAGTGTTGCTTCGTACTTAAAGCCAATTTTTTCTGCTGTTCGTAAAGATCTTTTATTAGGTGAATAAATTCCAACATAAATCTTATGAAAGTTTAGTTCTTCAAATCCGTAATCAATTAGCAATTTGCTAACTTCAGGGGTAATATCTTGTCCCCAATATTCTGGTTCTCCAAGAACTACATATAAATTAGCGTTTCTATCAAACCAATTAATATCACTAAATCCTGCTGTTCCAATAGGTTTTTTATCTTCCTTGTGCCATATCTCAAACATCGCATCTGTTTTTACTCCCTCTCTCTGTTGTTCGTGCCATTTTTTTACTTCCTCTAAATTCCACGGAATCACGCTTCTGGAGTATTTCCGAACATCGGGATCATTACCCCACTTTGTATATAAATTTACATGTTCTAAGTTGATCGAACATAAATCAACTTTATTTCCTTTTAAGAAGGGAACAGGATAATCCTTTTTATTTTCTGTCATTTCTTTACAAATTCTTATTCATTTTCACATTTGATTAAATTTGATTATATAAAACGCCTAAAAAGTTGTTTTATTCTTTTTTTCTTCCTAGCCAATCTTCCTTTAATATGCAGTATTTCTTTACATCAAGAAATTCTCCATCTACAAAGAACTCATGCTTTTGGATTCCCTCCAGACTAAATCCCGTTTTTTCTGCGACAGTCCATGAGCCAATATTATCAAAAATAACTCCTCCATGTAATTTATGCAGGTTCAACTCAGTAAAAGCATATTCAAGTATTAATTCTGTAGCTTCAGTAGCTATATTTTTATTCCAGTAATCTGGTTCTCCGATTGTAAGTCCTACATTAGCCCATCCATTAACCCAATCTATATCTGTTAAAAATATATTTCCAATTGGTTTTTTATCTTTTTTATGCCAGATTTCAAGAGCTAGAAAATTAGTCATTCCTCGTTCACGAGGTTCAAACCATCTTTTCGCATTTTCTACTCTTACAGGAATAATATTTCTAGAATACTTACGAACTTTTGGATCATTTAACCATTTCACATATAAATCGATGTGGTCTGAACTCTGAGGCAAAAAACATATATTTTCTCCATCAATAAAGATGGGTACTTCTTTTTGTTCCATCTGGTTAATTAAACCTCAATAAAATTTGATTTAGCTATCTTTCAATTTTCTAGATTTTACCCAATCTTCCTTTAACAAGCAGTGTGTTTTGACGTCTAAATACTTTCCGTCAACATACATTGAATGTTTTCGTATTCCTTCAAGTTTAAATCCAATTTTCTTAGCCACTGTCCAGGAACCAATATTTTCAATAGCTGCTCCACCTTGTAATTTATTTAGATTCAATTCATTGAAGGCATATTCGATAAGTAATTCGGTAGCTTCAGTAGCAATATTTTTATTCCAATATTCAGGTTCCCCAATAAAAAGAAACGCGTTTCCCCATCCATTAATCCAGTCTATGTGACCTAATCCTAAATTGCCAATGGGCTTATTATCTTTCTTATGCCATATATCTAAAGAGATATGATCTCTAAACCTTTCGCCTCTTTCTTCAAATCTTTTTTTTTGTTGCTCTAGAGTCCTTGGTACTACATTTCGAGCATATTTACGAACTTTAGGATCATTCTTCCATTTAACATACAACTTCGCATATTTGGAATTTCGTGGATACAGATCAATTGTTTTGCCTCTTATAAAAGGAAAGGCTTCTGGAATACTTTCATCAGTAGATTTTTCTTTTTCTGCCATTTTAGTACCCTCTTATATCATAATAAATAAACCATTTGTTTCTTATTGAGATTTCTACCAATCTTCTTTAAAAATAGCATACTCTAGAATATCTACGTGTTCACCATCAATATATACTTCTTTTTTAAGAGTTATCTCATGTTTAAATCCGATTTTCTCAGCTACTCTTCTAGAGGACATATGTGGAGAAAATGTTCGAGCTGTTATTTTATGTAGATTAAGTTCATTGAAGCCATAATTAACTACTAGTTTTCCTGCTTCTGTTGCAATATTTTGTCCCCAATAACTAGTATCTCCAACAAGATAAAATATATGTGCACTACGTGTAAACCACTGAATATGAGGAAATCCTATGTATCCTATCGGTTTCTTATCTTTATTATGCCATATTTCAAAAAATAGCGCTTCCTTTACATCTTGATTTTTAGGTTCAAATGATTTCTTTACTTCCTCAACAGTTTGGGGAAATTTATTCCTTTCAAATTTACGTATTTGTGGATCATTAATCCATTTAGTATATAGATTAATATGATCCATATTTAATGGACAAAGAGAAACATTTTCTCCTTCTATAAACGGAAAAACTTTATCTTCTTTAACTTTAGACATTTTTATAACAACGACATATTTGATTTTGCTATAATAGTTTAAATATGTCATCCTATATTAAATTTCGCAAATTGTAGGAACATTTTGGAACTACTTTCAAAAGAATGTTGATTTCTTTAGAGATATTCACTTTTTACTCGAGTAAATAAGGTGAGTATCAATATTAGTATTCCTAATATTATAAATACAACAAAAAAATTCCACATGAAAATGAGACCGACAAAAGGATAAATAATAGCCATTATTAGACTACCAAACATATTAATTGTGCTAAGGACAGTTGCTCTATCTTCTGATTCGATTTGCTTATTTATTCCGTTTACATAGATTAAAA
>JABXKB010000364.1 GCA_013375485.1 Promethearchaeota archaeon
GGGCAATTGGCACGGCGGGACTCGCACCCGCTGGATCGCGGCCTTGTCGGCTGCTCCGCTGTCACTAGTTTTTCTTAAAAGGAAGTTGCAGGAAATTGGTAAACGTCCTTGATGAAATCCTTTAAATTCATAGCTACCCGTATTTTCCAACCTTAGAACAAGTAAAAGGCTTGTTAAACAATCGTGATCTGACAACTATGATCGATACGGATACGTAGAGGATTTAAGGGTACGATACTTATGACCTTATTCAAAAGCCTGGAAGCACTTTTCCAACGACAGTCTTAAGACCAAAATCTTGCTATTTCATACTAAAACGAATATAATTTGGTCAATAGTAATGCTATATTGTAAAAAATGACGATAATACGCTTGAGAATACTCCTTGAAGTGCTCGCATTGAGCACTGTGCTGGTGATTCTATCTTGTGAAGTGAGTTATGCTTGAAGCAGCATGTGCTTAGATGGAAAGAATAAGATAATGGCACCACTAGACGATAAGCTAATTAGGACAAATCTAATTAGTAAGTTAAAAAAACAAACCATAAAACCCAAAGCAGTTATTGAAGAACTCCGTGTTCACAATGGAAATGCTATTGCAGATGTAGTCGCTTTATATAAGGAAGCGCATTGCTTTGAGATAAAAGGCGATGGTGATAAGATAGAACGAGCCATAAAGCAAGGATATTATTACAATTCATCATTCCGTAAAATTACTCTCGTGACCACAAACAAGCACTTAGATAAAGCCATAGATGTTTTATCGGGATTCTGGGGCATAATAATTGCCGAGAGAAAAAAAGACGAAATATCACTAAAGTATGTCAGAAGAGCAAGGAATAATCCTTGTTTTGATAAAAGTCTAGCATTATTAACATTATGGAAGAGCGAAATGCTCAATCTTATAGAACATAAATTTACAGGGATACGAAAAAATAATAGGAAATTGCTAGCGAAATTAATTGCTCATAGCAAAAAGAAAGAAGAATTAAGCTATAATATTAGCACGACGCTTATAGCTAGGTATTATCAAATTTCGTCTGAAATATAATCATTTAACATATAAGTAATATGTGCATTTATAGTAGGCTTAAGTATACTGCTAGGCGTAACTTGACTTCCCAGTGAACGGCTTTTTTCTTCAAGAAATTTGTCACCAAAAGAATAATTAGCACCTCTATAAAATGCTTTTTTTACAATCCTTGCTGCAAGATCGTTATACTGTTGAAAACCTCTTTTGTGTGTTCTTATAGCACCTCCTCTTGCTAAATAATGATGTTTATCAAAGGTATAAATAATTTTTGGGGCAGTAATATTTAGCATAGCCTCTGGCATAATATCAACATCTGAATAATTAGGGCTAACAATCCCATAATCTCCGAGGACAACATTAAATTTATCGTCAATCTCATCATATACTTGTTTAAAAATATCAAGTTCTGCTCTAGCAAACTCAGTTTCAGCCTGAACTGAGAGGATGTCTGCAATTGATGCAGGTATTGACGATCCAGTGACGATTACTCTGTTAATACTGTATTCATTTGTAAACTTTTGAATGAAAAGTATTATATTTGGAGCTAAAGAATCCAACTCTTGATTTAAACAAATCCTACAATCAAGTATTAGGTCAATATTAACAAATCGTCTCAAGGCATCATCTAAACATTCTATAATTTCATCTGCAACAACGTCAAAACTTTCAAAGTCTCCCGCAACAAATCTCAAAGCAATTAGATCAGATTTTAATTGTCTAGAGTTCTTTGCTTCACATACCGCTTGCATATGTTCAGGATTACGATCAATAGATATAACTGGGACAACAGGTAAATCCTCACAAGCACTGAGCAAGTATGCATAATTATTACTACCATCAATTAATAAACTAGAATCCACATCAAAATTGTCTAAATAAAAATATGGAATATCTGCTATATTCTTTTTAATGCTTCGAATCATTCTATCAGTAGTACTTATAAAACTCTCTTCAGTGCGGTTTTTCATGTATGGGAAATCAAAAAACGGTGTTATTGTTTTCCTCAAACCAGGTTCTAATTCCTTAACAGCCATAACCTCATTAGATTTTAATTTCAAAAAGGGAACATATTCAGTCATTTCCAAATACCTCCCTTCTAACATCAACTTCATCTACAATTTTTCGAAACATTTGGAACTTGTTAAGTTCTTTTTGAAGCATTCCTGCTACTATTGCGGGGTGAATGCCAATTTTATTAGAAAATTCAATGACAGTTCCATCGCTTATATCATATTTTCCAGCACAATTTCTCCATAAGTGTTTTTCGACAAAAGAATACTTTGCAAGCCTGTTCGCCATTTTTTCTGCTACTTCTATATTGTTTATTTCCAAATCATCAAAAATAGTTGCATTTAAAATATCTTTATGAAGGTTTATATGTGCTAACTCATGCATTAAAGTGAACCAGAAATTATCTAACCTCGGAAACCTAAAACTTATTCCAATAACAGGATGGCCCGAATCGAGAGCAAAAACTACTCCATCAAGTTTCATGCGGGGTAAAGTCTTTTCGTATACAAGAATAATCCCTTTTTTTGCCAATATAGTTGGAAGAGAAACAATTGAAGAAACATCGATGCTTAATTGAGCAAGTTCTTTCAAACAATTTTTATCAATTCCATGAAATCCACCAATTTCTTGGTTGGCTACTGCAATTTTAGCTAGTGTAGATACCCTTGATTTCCATGCTACACATAACGCGATGTTTGAAGTGTCCGACTTCCTAAAGAAGGCATTATCTTTGTCAGAATGAATATCTTGAAGCAGTGGCACCATTGAAGACAAGTCATCTATGGAAGACATCCATCCTCTTCTTACCAGCTCTTGTTTCGGTAGTTCGTCAAAGAGCTTGCTGAAAGTTAGATAACTCTCGTATAATGATCTAGTATCCGAAACGCTTGACTTTATATGTTTAACTTTAAAATTATCCCAATCATTTACGTGTGATGGTTCCATTTTTATGCTGCTCCTAACAATTCTGCTGATTTAGCACGTGATATCTCAAAATATGCTAAACCATCTTTATCTCTTTCAGGATAATTCTCCATTCCAAGCTTTTCGTAGAAACCTTTAGACTGAGGTAGCGAATGCAATGAAAATCCTGGTTTAAGCTTTAACGTATTTACCGCAAAATTAAGAACACATTTTATTATCAAGGATCCAATCCTTTTAAATTCACGCTCTGCTATTGGATTATCTATGTTCCAAGGAGCAACCGCTAAAAACTCAATATAAAATATGTCTCCTGAATCAATAATACTATCTTTAGGGTGATATATTAAACAAGCACCTTGTGGTTTACTATCAGCAAATATGTAAAACCACTCGTATCCATCAGCAGTATAACAAACCGATTTTTTAAACCAATCCCAGTGTATGTGTTCAAGTTGTATGCTCGACAGCACAGCATTTAACTCTTCATCGGAATAATTTTGCTTTTTAATGTACTCAGAAAGCCTTATATTAAATGATCCCCACTGGCGATCACAACTATTAGCCGAAAGGATATCCCATCCATGATTGATTTCATATTCAAAGGCCTCACCTACATTATTAATCAATTTCCCTGATTCAATGCAACTATATGAACCAGAAAGCTTAAGCTTGCCACTGTCAATTTGCCTTCGTAGTTCTCCAATATCCATATGCTTGCTCATATTTTATTATAAAAGGCGGATTCAAGTGCTATAGCCTTTCAGCAATATTTTTCTTAGGGACAGCCAGCCTATTAGAATCTACGTCACACGGCCTTATCAAATTACTTACCCGCAAACGCCTGCGTTTCACGAAATAATCAATATCTCAGATCTGCTGTTTTCTGCCGAAATCAATTGAAAAGCTCGCTCAAAGTTGCTGTTTCACATTATATCAGTTGTCCAGTCCAAAACAAACACATTCTGCCTTTCTACTTTTTACAGCGTATCTCACGGGCAAAATGTTACCTTTGAATTTTGAAAAAAAGTGAAAAAAGGCAAAAAAGCGAGAATTCAGGAGCCAGGAGACAGAAATCAGGAGAAAAATAAGAAAAAATCACCAGAAATCCCTAAATCCAATCCAACATACGCAATACGCCGTACACAGCACGCACTACGAGTAATGGACGGCGTCTCACGGAGATTTTTTTGGAATTTGCTTGATTTTTTGTGTAATGGTTCGTATAATAGATAACTAAATGATTAATGATTAGGGATAATTGATAAATGATGGAAATAGAAAGAAAAAGGCAAAAATACTATGC
>JABXKB010000365.1 GCA_013375485.1 Promethearchaeota archaeon
TCCGTGCTCAATTTTAGCATTCCCATCTATTTGTGATCTTAATTTTCGAAAGAACACCTTTTCTCGGAAATTTTTAGGCCGAATAGCAGATAAAGAACTCATTCGAACTCAATCAATTAATATTATGTTTTCTTATTTGATATAATAGTAGAAAATACAGAATTTAATATTAAATTTTTGGTTTTATCTTAGATTAAATTATAGAATTATTAAATTTCTTAGAATAGAAGAATCTAGTAATTTGGAACTCTCTTATTTTCTTCCATTTTTTAAAATAAACTATTTTATATTTCTGATTTTTGAGTAATTTTAAATCAGAATAATAATGGGATTTCTGAAAAGATCGAATTAGAATTTTTTACGGAAAGAGAGACAAATTTTTTAGAGTTCGTCTTTATTATTGAAGGTAATAATTATATTATTAAATAAAACATAACTACGTTAGATGTAAAATCCTATTTTTCATTTTATTCCGAAAAGAGAAGTGAGTGGAAATAAAAAGAAAACCGATAAATGTACTAATAATAATAATTATAATTGGAATAATCGTAGCTTTCTTGTTAATTGTTAATAATTTCATAATATCAACAAGAATATACTATAGGATAAATTATAAAGCAAATATTCAAAATTCTGAGAGCATAATCGAAAAAGGTGAATTATTTGAATATCAAAAGTACTGTAAATATCGAGATGACTGGTGGGGGGAAGTTCACAACGTAAGCAATTCCGATTATTATTATCATATCGATAGAGATCTTATAGAATCTCTTAAGTTAAAAGTTGAAGATGATAAAGAAAAATTTCATTTTTGGCCCTTTTATAGTCATAAATTATTTTATTCATTAGAAGCTACTAATGAAACTTTGATATATCTGACTTATAACAATAATTCAATTATTAAAGCGGAGTATGCAAACCATACAGAGATATTTGCTGCTCGGAGTAGGCATTATGAAAATAATTCGCTCTATTGGGTGGGAAATTGGTATCTAAATTTTACCCATATCCCCTTTGTTTCTAATATGTCATCTACTATTCTATTAAATGATATTATTCTAATCAAAATAAATCTATATTATGATTATGTTTATGGAAATGTGGGAGCTGAAACTTTAAGAATTGAGCAATTCTTATGTTTTAATTCTAATTTCCAAACTATGTTTGTTTACTTTCCTTTAGTAGGTATGCTAATGGCATAGGAAAAATCTTAAGAGAGATATTTAAAATTATCTCTTTTACTAAAAAAATTAAACAAAAATTATTATAATAAAATTAGTGAGTTGAGAGATAAGATTATGGAGTGGAAAACTACACTGTTAGGTAATTCACTTCAATAATATAAATTTTTCTAAATGAGTAATCAAACTCGAAGTATATCGATATATACAAACGAGCTCATTTAATATTTGTTTCTCCACCATTTATATCTACGGTGTCCATAATAAGAAATCAATAAAACCGCAATACCAAGAAAAAAGAAGCTATAACTCGTAGCATAGCGAATGTAAGTCACTTTAATCTCACTATAAAAAATAATATCTTCCTCAGCAATATCATCTACGTCATCAGTATAAAACCAAATAACCATTTTTCCCTCAAATGGTGGATGTATTTGAAGATTTATTGTAAAACCTGTTGTGTTTATAACTTCCAAGTAAGGTACGTAAGGATCATATGGCCATCCATAATGAAAAGAATTTAAGTCATTTCTATCCATAATTTGAAGAGAAATTCTTCCATGAGGAATAGAAATGTTACCGTAAGGAAGAGAAATGTTTAGAAAGAATTCTTGATTGTATGATCTCCATGGAAATTCAACATATTGGTCATGATAACCCTTATATTCACGAGACAAAGAAAGATGATGGCTATAGTTCCCATCATCTAAAACTTTAGTTATTGGATATGGTATAAACATTAGGCAGGCACTAGCGGTACTAAATACTATTATATAAAAGATTAACCATGAAAACTTTTGAGTCATAATAAATTAATCTCACTTTTTCAATTTTTTTCTGTTAAATTTAATTGTATCTTAATCAACCCTAATATCTATCCGTTTGAAATGGTGAAATATTACTAATATAATCAATATTGGCAATCCAAAAAATGATATTGTGCTAATAATTGTTGGAACACTAAAGGTAATTTGTTTATCAAAAATCATATTTTCAAAAACTTCAATTACTCTCATTTCATAAGAAGTGTAAGAAAGAAGTCCTAATTCTACATCTTCTAAAAAAACTACAAAAAAAATTTCTATAATTATGTAAAATAAAGGTAAAATAAGAGAAGGTACTACCTTCAAAGTTAGCGCAGAAATCAAAAAAACTAATGATGAAAAAAATAAGAATTCTGTAAATATGATTAAAAAGCCCATTAGAAAAATATGGATCGAAACAAATAATTCAGTCATAAGGAAATTAAAAATAAGGAAAGTTGAGAAATAAAATAATAGTAAAATCAAAAAGCTTGTAATCAAACTCAATAGCTTTATAGAGAGTATTTTAGTTCTAGACTCCGTAGTATAAATTATCATTGCAGACCTATTAGAAAATTCATCCGAAACAATATCAGCGACAAATAGAACAGGAAGAAATCGAAGATATTTACTTAAAAACACAATAAAATATTGCCAATAGACTTCCTCATCTAATATCTTTTGATTGATTACATTTTGAGAATTAAACTCATTTATAATTGAAAAAAAAATAATTAATGATAAAATGATACATCCAATGAAACTTTTTGAGAGAATCATCTTTTTCAAATAAAAAGAGAATAAATGCTTTTCATAAAATAAGAAACATTCAGTTTTATTCTCTTTTTTCATACAATTCTCCTTGTATAATTTTTTTATATAGCTCGTTTAAAGTTCCACTAATAGGAGTGAAATTGAAGTCTTTATAATTCAATAATATTTTATCTACTTTTTCTGGATTGTTGGTTCTGAAAATTATTTTTTCACGTAAAATTTTTGGTAAATCAAAGAAGATATCTTTTTCAGAAGATAACAGCTCATTGACTTCTTTAAGAGTTATTCTCTCATTATGATCGATTCGAGTTATTTCATATTCATCAAATCCATAAAACTGAGCAAGACTATATATTTTATCTGAAGCTTTTATTTTGCCATTGTCAATAAACGCTATATAATCCGCTATTTGTTCTATTTCAAGAACAATATGGCTTGAAATAATTACTGTTATCCCTTCTTCTCGTTTCATTCGTATTTTTTGAATAAATTCCTCTCTCCCTAAAGGATCGATATTCGATAATGGTTCATCAAGAAACACTAATTTAGGTTCTCCAGCAAATGCTTGAGCTATTCCTAATCGCTGCTTCATTCCTCTCGAATATGTTTTAATTGTTTTATCCCAATACCTTTTATCTATACCACTCCAGTCTAAATATGCTTCAATGTCATTCTCCTTCCATCCACCCTTCTTTCTTAAGCCAGTAATTAAATTAAGAAACTTTCTTCCAGTGAGATTTGGGTAAAAGCCCACATTTTCAGGTAAAAAACCAATCTTTCTTCTTATTTTACCTGAGCTATTTAGGATATTATTTCCGAAAATTGACGCGGTTCCATTTGATGGTTTCACTAAACCTAAAAGCATTAACATTAATGTTGTTTTTCCCGCTCCGTTTGGTCCTAAAAAGGCAAAACAAGAGTTTAGGATTTCTAAATTAATATTATCTACAACTACTCTATTATAATATTCTTTTGTTAAACCCTGAATTTTAATTATTGGTTCTTTAGTGGAACTCATAAGATTAGAATTTATTGGATTTATTTTTTAATAAAATAGATTGATTTAAATAGTTTGATTATTTTTTCAAATTTTTTTTTTAAATAGTAAAACGAGAAGTTTAGTAAAGAAATAAGAAAACTAAATTGAAAGATATTTTACTCTAGTATTTTAAATTTCCTTCTCTAAAGTGATGAAATCTCTTATATTAATAATTTAATTTTGATATTATGTGATGATTATATTTTTAAATAAACTTTACCTACTTTACGTGTAAAATCCTACTTTTTATTTTTCCAACAAGGGAAGTGAGTGAAAATGAAAAGAAGACTAGTATATATACCATTAATAATAATAATAACTGGATTAATCATAGCGTTCTCGTTAATTATTAATAATTCCATAATATTAACCAGAATTTATTATATCATAAATTATAAAGGAAACTTTCAAAATTTTGATAGTATCATCGAAAAAAGTGAATTATTTGAAT
>JABXKB010000366.1 GCA_013375485.1 Promethearchaeota archaeon
GCATCTGGTTTAATAATAACAGATGTCACTTGTAATCACCATTTGTGTTTTAGATTTAGTTTGTTAATGATATATATATAATTTATTTGGTTTTAAATATTTGAATAAAAGATTAGAATTTAAATCTGATTTTTTAAATCATTCAATACCTTACTATCTTTTCTTAAAATAAATTTAAATCAAATAATCTGTCCTCTTAATGGAAATAAGTTAAATAAAAAATTAAGCCAAAAATAGAATAAATATATTAAATTATTAATCGTGGGGCAATGGCTTACCACAAAATGGACAAAATCTGAATCCCAAATCTTTACCGCAATAAGGGCAAAATTCCCCCTCTTTACTAACAGATTCTTTTACTTCCGCCCCCTCTTTAGGTATTGAAGGTAATTGCCTTGTTGTTTTTAAAGTTGAGCCTGAGGTTTGAGCATCTGTTTTTCTTGCTGCGACTCTTGCTTTAAAAGCTTGTCTTCTTTCTTCTTCTAGTTCTTCTTGCGTTTTTGTTCCTTCTGTTTTTACCCATCCTTGAACTTTAGGTCTTTTTAATTCACTTTCAGGAACCTTTTCTAATTCTACTTCTTTAGTTTCTGAAATGGGTGCCTTTACTTTTCTTTCCTCTCTTTTTTGTAATGCTTGCTTAACAAGAGCCTGAGTTGTTTTCATTACTTGATGTGGATTAATATTAGGTATTGCCACAGTTCTAAGAACCCAACCCACGATAAGATTTTGGTTTGGAAAATCACCTTCGACATCTTCATCCTTAAATACATAAGAATCAATGATATTTTTGCCTTTTAACATACGGACTGCCCATTTCTCATTAATCAATCCTAATTGAAGTCTATAACTAGTACCAGGCACCCCTAATTGACTTGTTAGCGGCGTAAAACCAATTTCGGTCAATTCAATTCACTTTTTCTCTATAGATTATATGATTTCAGTAATATTATAATGAAAAATTTTGAATTTAAATTATTTCTTATTTATAGTAAAAATTTGTTTTAAAGTTAAAAATTTTTTTCAGAAGCAGTGATTAAAAACAAATAAATACATAAAATTGTATTAATTTGTAAAAACCATTTTTAGATAAAAAATTAAAAAACAAGGTGTTTTAAAATAACCGTAATTATTCCTAAGAAAGTGTATTTAGCAGTGGTAGCTGCTTCAGTCAGATTTGCAAACGCACGTATTCCTAAAGATGATTGGTTAGAAGTTAGCGGGATTTTCATAGGAAAGAATCAGGGTGATGATGTAATAATTACAGAAGCATATCCAATTATGCATCAAGAACTAGATAAGGATGCTGTAATCGATCAATATAAATGGTCTGACGAGGACTATATCGCCTTCAGTATTATTGATGATGAGGCATTCGCACGGGGAGAATTTACAGTAGGATGGTGGCATTCTCATCCAGACTTTAGAAGTATTGGTTTCCAAGCTTCAGTTAAAAGGTAATGATGAGCCACATTGACATTCAAACAACACTCTCTTATCAGCAAAATAATCCTTTAGCAATTTCTCTGGTATTTAATCCAGTAAGATTGGCTCGCCAAATTGAAGTTGCTGATAAAAAAGGAGATCCTGATATACAATTAAAAAATGATCCTGGTTTTAAAATATTCAGATTAGACGATGTAGGTTCTGGTGTAGAGGCTTCATATCATACAGCAGATTACAAAGTTGAGGGATATGAAAGCATGGAACAATTAATTAATTTAACACAGAAATTTATTGTTGATGTTACTAATTTCTTTCCTAAAGACAAGGTTCCAAACATATATGATAAATTTATTGATGATCGTATCACAAAATTAAATTCTCTTTTTCTTGGAACTGAAGAATATTTAACCACTTTGACTCATCGAGGCGAAAAATCAAGAATTCCGGAAGTTTTAGAGAATCAAAGTCAAGAGATTCGCAAATTTGTAGCAGAAACATTTGTAAAAATAGAAAATATCAAAGAATTCATGAATTATTTAGAATATAAAGAGAAAGAAACGATAGTCCCTCAAATAGAAGATATTATACATAAATGGGATGAACAAGTTGCTGGTTTAGATAATAGACTGAAACAACTCAAGAAGAAATTTTAATTCTAATAATTATCATCTTATTTTTAGTTTTGATAAATTTTTATTTGATTACGCTTTTTGTTGATTAAATACTTGATTTTTTTAAAAAAATTAACAGAGAATTTTTAGAATACGGTTATATTTATGAAGAAAATTAATTTTCCTTTTACAGCGATTCTTGGTCAAGAGAAAATGAAAATGGGGTTAGTATTGAATGTCATTGACCCTCAAATAGGTGGGATCCTCTTAACAGGCCAACAAGGTACTGGAAAAAGCACAGCTGTAAGGTCTCTTGTAGAATTGATGCCCCAAATCGAAATTATTACGGGTTGTGAATTCTCATGCGATCCTAATTCAGATATTGATGATCTATGTCAAAATTGTATAGAAAAGAAGGAGAAAAGAAAAATTGAAACTGAATTTAGAGACATGTGGTTAGTTAATTTACCACTAGGAGTCACTGAAGATATGGTATGTGGTTCGTTATCTATTGATAAAGTACTTACAGAAGGAATAAGAGCCTTACATCCTGGCCTATTAGCAAAAGCAAACCGAGGAATTCTTTATGTAGATGAAATTAATCTTCTTCAAGATCATATAGTTGATGTCCTTTTAGATTCTGCTGCTTCTGGGGTAAACATTATAGAAAGAGAAGGTATTTCTATATCCCATCCCTCAAGATTTGTATTAGTAGGGTCAATGAACCCAGAAGAGGGTGATTTGAGACCGCAAATAGCTGACCGTCTTGGTTTAGAGGTAAGAATAAAAGCACCTAGAGATCCAGAATTACGAGCAGAAATAACTAAAAGGGTAATAGAATTTGATGATCATCCAAAAGAATTTATTAAATCCTTTGAAGAAAAACAAGAAAAATTAAGACAAGAAATCTTAAACGCTCGTAAAATTATAAAGGAAGTTCAAATACCGAGCTCTGTTTATGAATTTGTTTCTAAAATTGTAAATGAGTTAGAGATCTTTTCCCAAAGAGCCGATATTACTTTTATTCGTTGCGTTAGAGCTAATGCGGCATTAAATAACAGAAAAGGTATCATCGAAGATGATCTTAATGTTGCAATGGATTTAGTATTTGAACACAGAATTCAATCACTTCATTATGAAATGACACCTGAAGAGATAAAATCTAAGATTGCTGAAGTTTATGGAAAAATAAAAGAAGCTTATGAAAACACTGAGGTGCTTCAACCAAACAGAGAAACAGAGGGGCCTTTAAAACATAATGATGATTCACAAAAGGAGTTTAAGCGTCAATCTGTCGATCCTGATAAAGTTGATATTCCAGAGTCCCAAGAACAGAAATTGCCACCTCCAAAATATCCTGATAACAAAAAAAGAAACCCTAAACCTGCTGGAGGTTGGAAAGTAAAGAATATTCCTTTTGATGATGATATACGATTTTTTGAAGCAAAAAATGGATCTCTACCATTTATTTATAAAATGGAAAAGAAAATGACATCCATCCTAGATAATATTAGAAAAGAACGAAAAGTTTCTGATTATGGCGGAAGAGGAATAGGAAGAAGAATTAAGATATCGTCATCTCAAAAGGGAAGATATGTATCTTATAGAACCCCTATGCGTGAACAGCCAAAATCAATTGCTTTAGACGCGACTATCAGAAATTATCTTAAAAATATAGCATATAATAAAACGGAAATTGATTTTCCTATACATTTTAATAAATATGATTTAATGGACAAAATTTATGAATATCGTGCTCCTTTAGCATTATTTTTTGTATTAGATAGTTCAGCATCTATGTATTATGTAATAAAACAAATGACAGATGTTATTTTATCTCTACACCGAGAGGGTTATAGAAAGAGAGATAAAATAGCATTAGTAATATTTCGTGGTAAACAAGCAATCGTTCTTCAAAAACCAACAACTAATTTTAATATGGCTGTCAACAAGTTGAAAAAAATTGAAGGGAAATCATACACTCCAATGGCAGCAGCATTGAAAAAAGTATCTGAGTTAATAAAAGTTGAGAAATTAAAGGATCGAAATATTATACCCGTTGTTTTTATATGTAGTGACTGTGGAGCAAATATTTCGGTTAAATATCCTGATTTGATAGCTCAAATTGAAACAGATTATACTTCAATTACAAATGAATTAAAAGAATTAACAAAAAAATT
>JABXKB010000367.1 GCA_013375485.1 Promethearchaeota archaeon
ATTTGATTTACATTACTATTTCTCCACATCAGCATTTGGTGGATTTGCGGTTGGTGCTTTTTTTACAGGTTTAGCTATAGTATTAAGGAAAAGAATATTTCCTAAACCTGTTGGGTATTTTATGATTTTCGGACCATCAACAGCTGCTTTACTATATATAATATCTCCAGCACCATTAACAAGACAGTTTCTTGAATGGGTTATGATGTTTTCTTCTCTTGCGTGGTATTATGTAATAGTTTTCATTACTTTACAAAAATTAAATTCACTTCTCTTTTTCAACCCTGATTTTAAGTGGTAAGAATTAGAATTAATCTTATTTTACTTTTTTTTCTTTATTCTTATTTAAGAAAAATCTTTACCTTATACAATTTAGAGTCAAAGCTTGTGGGCTTAACCTTTTTCAACATTAGTTATTATGTTAAATCTATTGAAAAATGGACTCCATTAGTTTTAATAAATAATTAGCATTAGTTCTAATTAAATACAAATCATAATTAACAAGTTGAACGATTCGAAATGAGTTATTCTGAGAATGAAATGATAAATAATTATCTTATTCAAGTCCGTAAAAAACTTCCTGAATGGCTAAAACTAAAAAAAGTGGAAGTTGAAAAAATTTTAAAAGATTTCGAATATGAGATATTGAATGAAGCAAAAAATATCGCAAATGGACAAGAACCAACCGATATGGATATACAGCAAGCTTTAATACAAATTGGTTCACCTGAGGGCATTGCTAAAGAATATAAACGCCGAGGCACACCAAGATTATACATAACAGAAGAACTTCTTGATTTTTATTTACGAACCATGCTATTTTTCTTCCTAATTGTTATAAGTATAAATATTCTTGTCTCAATTTTTCAATTCATCTTCCAACCATTGAACTGGCTCGAAACTTTAGGAGGTATGTTTACTGGTATATGGATAGGTTGCTTGATAACTGCTATAGTGATTACGGTAATATTCGTCTATTTTTCTATGGAGGGATTTTTACCTGAAGATTTTGGAGTTATTCCTTCACGATTGGCGTTGATTTTTCCATTCTATATATCAGAAAAAGGATTACAGGAAACTAAAGAATATACTAAAATTAAATTAGAAGAAGCAAGGCAAAGAGCAAAAGCAACCATCACTGAAGCACGATCACGAATAAAAGAAAAATTGGCTGAAATTAAGGATCTACGGCAAGAGAAATTAGCAGCTGCAGAATTAAGAAGAGAACAAAAACTTTTAGAAGCAAAAATGCGAAGAGAAGATAGATTAGAAAGATTAAAACAACATAAAGAAGAAAGAAAAGAAGCTACTAGAATGAAAAAGGAATTGAGGAAAAAACACCCCGTTTCAATTGGAGAATTGATTTTTGGAGCTATCGCAGGATTAGTTTTCGGATTATTTATTATAATACAACCTTTTGCAACCATTCCGGGACTATTTGAACCTGAATTCTTGGATTGGTTGAAAATTTTTGGATTGCTAATAGTCATTAGTGGTTTAATTAACTTAATTCGATTAATTATTGGAGTTAGAAATGATTCTGGTCAACAAGCGATGTTAGTAATTGAAGCACTTTACTCAATAGCATATATACCTATTTTCTTGGTACTTTTAAGTGCACCTCAAATATTTCCAATTTCTCTATTTTCAGGAGGAACAATCTCTATAATTCCCTACGATACCAATAATCTAGCTTACATAATATATTTTTGGGTCATAATTGGCTTTATAATAGCAACTTTTGGAAGTATGATAGGAAACTTTTACAAAGTAAGTAAACTTCAAAAACTTAAAGCAGATTTCTACTAATAACTTTAAATAATAACCGTAAACCTTATTTTTTTTCTTTATTTTAAAACAGTGTGTTAAAAGGATTTAACTTAATATAATAATAAAACATTGAAAATGAATGTGGAAATATCCGAGAATCTAAATCTTAAACTTAAAAAACTAAAATCTTTTTTAGAAGGAAAAAAAGTTATTGTAGCTTTTTCAGGAGGTGTAGACAGTTCCCTTTTGGCGTTTCTAGCTAATAAGTATGCAAAAAATACGTTACTTATAACTGAACGTTCAATTCTTTATCCTGAGGAAGAAATTAGAGAAGCGTCCCAATTTGCTAATAATTATGGTATAGAACATAAAATTATTGAACGTGATCCATTAGAAGACAAAGAATTTCAATGTAATTCCTCAAATAGGTGCTATATCTGTAAAACGGGGTTGTATAGTGATATACTTAAAATTAAAAATTCAAAAAAGTTTGATGTTATATTAGATGGTTCAAATGTTGATGATCTTTCGGATTATAGGCCTGGAATGCAAGCATTAAAGGAATTAAACATTTTCACACCCTACATTGATTACAATATAAATAAAACTGAAATTCGTCAAATAAGTAAACTTTTTGATCTGGATGTTCAATCCAAGCCATCGATGGCTTGCTTTTCATCACGAATTCCCTATGGTCAAATCATTAATGAAAAAAAGTTAGATATGATTAGGGAAGCTGAAAGATTTCTTAGAAATAGCTTTGAATTAAGGCAATTAAGGGTAAGATTACATGAAGAAAATCTTGCTCGTATCGAATTTTTACCTAACGATTTAGCTAATGTTTTAACAGCTAAAAATTTGGAATTAATTAAAAGTAAATTAAAGGAACTAGGGTTTACATATATAACAATTGATATTGAAGGCTTCAGATCAGGCTCAATGAATGAAGTCCTAGATTTAAACAATTAAAAATAAACATTCAAACCATAGAATAAGAATTAATTTCAAATTATATAGTTACAAATATCATATTTGATTTAAACTGTAGATCATTTTGATTGTCTTATTCTTTTAATATTATTTTATCATTAGGTATTGCAGGTGTTCTCAAGGTGATACCTTCAAACGGGTATGAATAGGATAATAATAAATGGGGTGTTTTTTCAGGTATTCTCAATAGATACCCTGGACTTATAGTTATCCTATTATTGTCTATAAGTAATATTTGATACCCTTTTATTGTTAAATACCATTCTGTAGTTACATTATGATAATGATAAGTTTCATTATGATTATTTTCAATATAATCTTGTTCACATTGAAAATCCATATAAGCTAAACAGAGTCGCTTAGTTTGATAAATTGCTTCTCCATATCCGAGTAACCAATTATTCTGGTTTTTTTTTTCATTTAAATCTGCAAAAAAACCTGTTAAAAAATCAATTTCCCTTTTAAAATGATTCTCGGTCATTTTAATTTTTATATTATTATAATTTGTATTTTTATTAGTCTGAATCCATTTATCTTCCTGATGTGGAACTTTAAGGACAATATGACGAATTTTTTGTTTTCCACCAATAACCATATGAGGAACTCCAGGTTGGACAAGTAAAAGGCTTCTTCTAGGCATAGTAAATGGTTTATCATTAAGCAACATCCATAACTCACCTTCTAATAAAATAAAGATTTCTTGTGATTTTGAGTGGTAATGAGAAGATTTATCTTCCCAGGGATCCACATAATTTGAACATCTTAGCTGTAAGTAAGGAGAATAAGTCAAGTCATCTATATTCTTATTACAGCTTAAATACCAATGAATTCCTACATTATTAAGATTATAATGGAAATATTTATTTTCACTCATATAGAATATTTAAAGGAAATTAAAATTTTTAAAGTTATAATCTTAAGAATTAAATTGTCTTGAAAGATAGAAAAGCAAATTTTTATAACCGGATACTATTCTTTCCTTTTAATGTATTCAATTATCTTTTGACGCTTCTCCAACGCTTCTATAGCTGCTTTTTCAATATTGTTTTCCATTTTTTCAAGCAAGTCAGGAGTATCTTCTCCAATCTCTTGTTTTATCTTAGTGTAGGCCGATTCTCTGAATTTTGGTAGAATTTCTTTTTTTTCTTTACCGCTATAGGTCAAAAAAACTTGGTTCGAGTTATCTACATAACCTATTTCATCACATTTTATATTATTTCTAGCTAGTTCTGCAATTATTTTTTCTGACACTGATTCAGAGCAATAAATTAGAAGGGCATCTAGAGAAACTCCTAAATAATCTACTCCAACCTTTTCTAACATACTTAATACAATTGGATTTACAAGGTTTCTTACTTTTTCTTCAAAAATATTAACTCCACAGTTAGCTTCATAGTTAATTTCATACAAATCTCCTCTTAAACCTCCATTGGTAACATCACACATCGCTCGAATTTCATTAATGTAAT
>JABXKB010000068.1 GCA_013375485.1 Promethearchaeota archaeon
AAATCGAACCACAGAAAGAGCTCCTGTACTACCAGTGCTAATCGACAAAGGAAAAATTGTAAGTACTAAAGTCAAAGCGAGCTTTAGGCAAAAATTAAGAGATCTAATGAATAAAGACAATGCTATGATTGAACTTGTTGAAACTCAAGGGGATAAAAATAATTTGATGGAAATGAAAAATCTGGATACGCGACTTGAAGATGCTATTAATGACTTGCGAATTCGTAAGATATTGAATAAAAGACAAGCTGAAATTGCTAAAAGTATGATTGACAATCTCATATGGTAATATACTTTTCATTTTTATCTTTTCTTTCTTTCTGTTTATGTTCTAATTGAAAAGTTTTACATTTTTGAACAAAATTTTTTAATTAATTTCTCAAATAATTATGTTAACTATAGGTATTACTATTAATCTTTAATTTTTGTGAAATCGAATTCAAGAATTTAAAATTCTAAATGTTAAATTTAATAAGGACGAATTTGATGGAATTTGCCAAGAAGCTATGTGAATAACTCTTAAGATAGAAATTTACTTTTTTTGTTAATTTCATTTAAGGATTAGGTAAGTTTCAAGTAAAAAACAAGTGAGAACAGCTAAAAATATTGTCATAAATCTTATTTGGCCGTTCTTTCTTCTTTACATTTCTCATTTTTTAAATTTTAACAATTATTTTGTTTTGAATCTAAAAATAGGATAGCAAAGACTTTAAGATGATTGTTCGAAAAATTCATAGTATTCGAAAGTATTAAATACTTTAACAAGAAATTCTTATATTAGATCTCTGAAATCTGAAAGTTTTAAAATAAAATAGAATCGTCGATAACTTTATGTTAAAAGTTAATAAGAAAAAAGAAACTAAAATTGTAGAATTGTTTTTAATTTTGATTACACTCTCTATTTTTTTAGGAATACATATCTCTCTTGAAAATAATACAACAAATATATTCGAAAATCTTGAGTTTGATGATGAAAATGATTTAAAAAAACTAAAGATTTCGGCAATATATAATGATATTGAGATTAATGATCTCGCAACAACTAACACTACAAATTCAGGTAATTGGACTTGGGCAAGAACTCAACCTTGGTGTACTCAAGGAAATGGAACTCAAGGAGATCCTTTTATAATTGAAAATGCAACCTTTATTTATACTTCAGGAATAGGTAATTGTCTTAATATATCAAATTCGAGAAAATACTTTATCATTAGAAATTGTGTCATTAGAGATTCACATCCTTCCTATTCTGGTCTCATTCTGGGAAATGTTACAAATGGACAGATTATTCAAAATGATATATATGACAACAGATACGGAATAATGCTTGGTTCTACTAACGATACGATTATTTTAGGAAATCACATAACTTACAATGATGCAATGGGTATAATTTTATGGGAGAGTTATCATAATGATTTTTTAAGAAATAACGTATCTGATAATGGTTATATTGGAATTAGCGTACAAGGGAGTTATAATCTTATTTCAGAAAATATCATCAATGATAATTTTGGAGTCGGATTTGAAGATGCAGGAATCTATTTAGGGAATGGCAGTACACAGTATAATATTATTGTTAAAAACACCTTAAATGGAAATGAAGAGGATGGTATTCGTATAGATATAAGTTCAGATAATATAATAGCAAATAATTTCATTAATGGGAGTGCTAATGATGGAATTTATATTTTATGGGATAATAATAATGTTACAGGAAATATTATAAATAGTAATCAGATAGGTATATCTTTGGGTGCAAGCAGTAATAATAATCTTATTTATAATAACAGTTTTAGTGGAAATTCGGTATATAACGGGTATGATGGAAGTTCCAACAATATTTGGAACAACTCTCTTATTGGTAATTATTGGGACGATTATCCCTATGGAGATTCAAGTCCTTGGGATGGCATTGGGGATAATCCTTATGATGTCGATCCTGTTGGAGGAACTCAAGATTATATTCCGATTTTTGAAAATCCTGCTCATGACGGAACACCAATTCATATTGATGGAAATGGTGCCAATGCTCTCAATTGGAGTAGGACAGCTTTAGTGAAATGGTGGTGTTTTGGTTCAGGAACTGATTCCAAGCCATATGTCATTAAAGAATTAAATATTGATGGGCAGAATATTCCAAGCACAAGTTGTATATTTATTGAAAACACTAATGTTTCCTTTTTAATAACAAATTGTACAGTTTATAATTCAGGTTCTAGTAGTGATGATGCGGGAATCAGATTGAAGAATGTCAATAATGGAACCTTGATTGACAATAATTGTTCGAACAATAAAGATGGAATTTATTTAAGGGACTGTAATAACAATAGCATTACAAGAAATATGGTAAATAATAACAATGATAGGGGTATAAGTATAATCTTAAGTAATTTTACAAAAATAATAGAAAATGGAGTTTCGAACAACAATGAAGGCATTAATCTTCAAACTTGTTATAATAATACAATATATGAGAATGACGCATATGGAAATACCGGTCTAGGAATAGGTTCAGGTACTAATTGTTATAATAGTAAATTTCTAAATAACACCATAACGCTTAATGATATAGGCATTGAATTATTAAATAGTAATTTCAATTTGATTGAAGGAAATAATGCAACTAACAATGAGGATACAGGAATTTTACTAAATGCTTGTGAATTCAATAATATTTCATATAATACATTAATAAATAATGATAATAGTGGGATAAAATTAATATACGGTTTTAATAATTCTATTAGGATGAATACTATTATTGATACTCGAGAAGGGATTGCTTTATCTAATGGATATAATCAAACTGTTATTGAGAATAATATGACTGGATGTGGCATTTTGTTATGGGCATCGTATGAAGAAATATCTTCATTCATAATTGATTCTTCCAATTTAGTAAACAATAAACCTGTATTATATAATATTGATGAAATTGGGCTAGTAATTAATGATTCTTCAAATATTGGACAAATAATTTTAGTAAATTGTAATAGTTCGCTAATATCCAATTTAAATATAACACATACAACGAGGGGAATTTCATTACATTATTGTCATAATAATTTTATAATAAATAATAGTTTTTCTTTTAATACCGTTCAGGGAATATGTTTAGATTCAAGTCCCAATAATACCATTATGAGAAATTCATTATATAATAATAGTCAATATGGCATAATTATCAATGGTAATTATAATTACATTTCAAAAAATGTAGTACTTAACACAAATGGGATCTATTTATTTAATTGTAATTATACCATTGTTTCAAAAAACAGATTAAGAAACTCCGTAGGAGGAATTACTTTACAGGAGAGTTGTCATAACTGGATTACTGGGAATATAATAAATAATAAAGATTATGGGATATGGTTATATGAAAAGTCTAATTCAAATAATTTCTCAGGAAATTTAATTCAAGATGTTCGACAATATGGGGTTTACTTTTTTGCTGTTATGGGAGATAACGAATTTAATTTATTTTATAACAATTCTTTTGAAAATAATAGTAATTATGTATATTATGATGGAATGCAAACTAACTATTGGAATAATTCTTTAATTGGGAATTATTGGGATAATTATTCTGGTGTTGATACTACTCCTTTTGATGGTATTGGAGATACTGCATATACCATAAATCCAGCACCCTTAATAGAAGATTTTCTTCCAATAAAAGAGAATCCTAGGTTTAATGGATCTGTGATTCATATAGATGGAAATGGTGTCAACGCACTCAATTGGAGCAGGACAACTCTTGTGAAATGGTGGTGTTTCGGTTCAGGAACATATTCCAATCCTTATGTAATAAAAGATTTAATAATTGATGGTCAAAAATTTAATAGTTGTATTTCAATTGAAAATTCCAGTATATATTTTAGGATTGAAAATTGTACAGTCTATAATTCTGGAACTAATTTTGATAGTGGTATTCGGCTACAATCAGTTAGTAATGGAACCTTAATCAATAATAATGTTTCATATAATGGCTATTTTGGGATTAACTTATACAATAGTGATAATAATACTATTTTAAGAAATAGCGTATACAATAACAGTTTTGGGATAAATTTATCAGAAGCTAATAATAATACTATTTCAGGAAATACCGTATATAACAATGGTAATGGGATAGCTTTATCATACGCAAATAATAACACCATTTCAGGAAATACCGTATATAGTAACGATATTGGGATAGGTTTATCAGGTGCGAATGATAACACTATTTCGGGGAACAACGCATCAAACAACCAAATGTTTGGTATATCGTTACAATTGAGCAACTATAACACAATCATAGAAAACGCCATAAATAATAATCCTTACTATGGTATTATTTTAGGCACATCTATTAATTCTTTAATTTTTAATAATTCATTTATAGGGAATACTATCAACGCACTCGATAATGGAACGAATAATCAATGGGATAATGGAATTATAGGTAATTTTTGGGATGATTATGGTGGAGTAGATGCTAATGATGATGGAATTGGAGATATTCCATATTTAATACCTGGATCAGCTGGTAGTCAAGATAATTTTCCAATATGGGATGATGGAGATAGTCTCGCTCCAATAATAACAATTCACAGCCCTGTTCAAAATGAACAATTTAAAATTACTTCCCCTAACTTTAGTATTTCCATTGATGGAATTGATTTGGATACAACATGGTACTTTTTATCTAATGGAACTTATCAAACAGATAATTATATATTTTCAGGTTTAACGGGACAAATAAATCAACTTGCGTGGGATGCCTACGTTAGTGGTTCAATTGTAATCACTTTTTGTGCTAATGATACAATGGGAAATATCGGATATCAAACAGTAATGGTTAAAAAAGTTATTGAATATTACATTTTGAATCCATTGATTATTGACGATACAGGAGCAGGTAATTATACATGGTCAGAGGCAGCAACTAAAAGTTGGTGTTTTGGTATAGGGACTTCTAGTAATCCATTTGTTATTGAATATATTATAATCGATGGTCAGAATTCTTTTAATTGTATAGAAATCAGAAATTCCAATGCATACTTTATAATTAGAAATAGCATATTTTACAATGGAGATGCGGGAATAAAATTATCAAATGTGACTAATGGACAATTACTATTCAATAACTGTACAAATAATAATGGTAATGGAATAGAATTATTGTTTAGTAATTATAATATTATTAAAGAAAATTCGATAAATAATAATACTATAAACGGTATATCTCTAATTAATAGTTCTAACAACGAAATCTTAGATAATAATGAAACTATTAATGATAACGGACTTTATGGCATTTATTTAAATTTTAGTGATTATAACAATATTAGCAATAATGTTATTAATTATAATGAGATTTATGGTATCTATCTGTTAGAATCTGATTATAACTATATTGGAGGAAATACATTACTTGGTAATAAGGAGGGCGCTATTAAAGAAGAAAATTGCAACGGAAATGTAATCGAGAATAATATAACAAAGATAAGTAAAGGATTTCAAATTCCCTTGGAACTTATTATATTGTTATCTATAATTGGTGCAATTGCTATAGTGGTTCCAGCAGGAGCAATTGTATATAAAAAGAAAGTTTCATTACCGAAAAAGAAAAAAGAAATGAAACCGAAGCTTGAAAAAGGAGAGATTATTACAAAAGAGAAATTTAAAATAGAGAAAAGAGAAGATAAGGAAAAAGTAAGACTTGAAAAGCAGAGGGAAAAGATAGAAAATAAGTTACAGAAAAATTTGAACTTTGTCGATTATTTAATTAAGGAAAATAAAACAGAGATTGCCTTAAAAAATTTAAATGAAATTGAAAGTATAGCCAAATCAAATGGTTTAACAGAATTTGTAAATGAAGTTGAACAAAAGCTAATTGAAATTAAGAAATTGGAATTAGATATCATTAAACGAATTAAACAAACAATCACCAACTTAGGTACAAAATTCTCTCGATTACAATTATCAGATATCAGTGAGAAGAGTGATATTAAAGATGAGGTCTTGATTGAGAAAATTATACAAGAGATGATTTATAAAAAAGAAATTCGCGGAGAATATTTTGCAAGTTCTAAAGCTCTAGCATTAGAAGTAACAACTCCTATGATTACACCAGAAAAAACGAAGGATGTAAATGTGTTTTTAAGTTATTCTACCTTAGATGCAGATCATTATGAAATTTCAAGAATAGTTAGACGCTTAGAAATATACCCTGAAATAAGTAATGTATACTTTTGGGAAGCAGATAGTGGAGAGAATATCGTTACTTTTATGGAACAAACTCTACAAAAAACTAATGTATTTGTACTTTTTTGCTCTGAACATTCAATAAAATCTAAAGCTGTAGAAGACGAATGGCAAGCTGCATTTCAGCTTAGAAAAGAAGGTTTGATGAAGATGGTTCCAGTATATGAAAAAGATGAACACATTCCATATTTATTAAAACCAATCTTAAATGTCAAGTTTACAAAGGATAATTTTGATGGATTTATCCGAAAACTTTATGAAGAAATTTTAAGATAAAAAGTCATTTTTTTAACTAATATATGTCATTTTCATTCCACAACATTCTGGAATTGGTTGATATCCACATTCTTTAGAACAACAACAGAGTAAATATCCATCCTTTACCATCATAGATTTATCACAACATATAGGCACTTCTTTTTTAGAGCCACAATTATCACATATTAGTTCGGGAATTTTATTTATCACCACTATTTTTTTATTCTTTCAAATTTCATAAAAAAAGAGGACTAAAAAAAAACTACTATTATATTACATAACTTACTTTACTTTATCATTTTCAAGAATTAAGTGAATAGATACTAAATCTTGTGAATTATTATAATATTTTCTTAAACACCAAAATCTGAGAAATCTGAGTTAAACAAAACATTACCGTATTCGAACTCGTTATTTGAGATAGTTTTAAATAAAAGGTTATATCAATAATACTAAGATAAGAAATTCAAGAAAAATAATGATAAATAAAAATTTTGAGTGATAATGGAATTATGGAATTAGAACAACGCGAATTTTATGAAAAACAAATTAATAGATATAAAGAATTACGCCCACTCTATGAAAATTACTCTAAAGTAATCGAGGCAATTATTGGAAATTTAGTACAAGGTTGTTCTTCAGAATTTATTATTCAAAACAGAGTAAAGACAATTTCAAGTTTCGCCAATAAGTTATTTAATCCTGACATAAAATATACGGATCCTATTGCTGAGATAAATGATTTATGTGGTGTTCGGATTATTTTACCAAATATAAATGAATTGAATGCTGTCAATCAAGCTATAAGAGAAATTTTTCTAATAAGTATTGGCAGTAGTAGTGATGATTCTCAACAGATTGAGGAAAATCAATATCCAGAGCACCAACAAACGTATATCATTCAACTTATTCCTGATTTAAAGCTATATGAAAGATTAAATTTGGAAATACCAGATGATTTTTTTAATCTTAAAACAGAAATCCAAATTCGTACTTATATTAGTCATGGTTGGGCTGCAAACCAATATAAAATTTTTAAGCAATATGAATTTGAAGTTCCAAAACCATATGAACAAGGATTAACTCGAGTAAGATCTTTATTAACTATTGAGGATAATGCTTTAAACGAGCTTGTGGACAAAATGCAACATTATGAGTCAGTTTATGGTGCGTACATGTCCAATGAAAAAATTAAAGCCGAGATTGATAGATTAATTTTAGTTTATGAAGCAGATAAGGATAATTATCAAGTTGGTTATAGAATAGCAAAACTTGCTATGGCTATAAATGATATGGATAAAAGCATAGAAATATTAAATGAAATTATAAAAAGTAAAAGTTTTAAAAAAGCTTCAAACCCACAAATAGCGGCAATATTACGGGATTTAGGAATCTCTCATCATATTAAATATAAAAAGATACCTGATAGTAAAGAGTTTTTACAAGGACGATCTTATATAAAAGAAGCAATCCAGATAAATCCATTTGATTCTGATGCGTGGGCCTCTTTAGGTGGTATATATAAACAGCAAAAGAACTTCGATAAAGCATTAGAATCCTATATGGAAGCATTAAAAGTTGATCCAGGTGATCCATATCCATTAGGTAATTACTTGGTATTATTAATTCAACAAACGGGAGACATAACTCAGATTGAAAAAAATAGAGAAATGATTCATAAAGGAATAGAAAGAAGATTATCACAAGCAAAAGTTATGGTTGATATACCGTGGGCTTTTTTTGATCTTGGTCTTTTTAATTTACTATTAGGAAACGTACTTGATGCTTTAGATTACTATTTAAAAGCAATAAGATGCAGTCCAGATATATGGATGATTGAAACTACTATAAATACTTTAAATACTCTTAAATTATCTCAAGAAAGACAGATTGAAGGAAGTGATTTAGTAAAACAAATTTTATATTTTGGAATTATTTTCCATCCAAATATTAAGGAAAAAACAGATAGAGTGATTACTGACTCCATTTCGTATTTGGATTCTAAAATGAAGCAAAAACAGAAATATTCCGATGATTCTATTGTAATTATTGCTGGAGGAACAGATGTTAGTATAGAAAGGAGCTTGCAATTTATTAAGAATAATATAATTGAAGCATTTAAGGATTATGAAGGAATTATTATTTCGGGTGGGACTAAAGCTGGAATTTGTGCTATGGTAGGTGAAATTCAAGAAGAATGTGAAGATAAAATCAAAACTATAGGTTATCTTCCAAAAAGAATGCCTTCTGATGTTGTAATTGATAAAAGATATTCAAAAATTCACGAAACTAAAGGAAAAGATTTTAGCGTAATGGAAGCAATTCAATATTGGTATGATCTTATGAAATCAGGTATAGATCCTAGTAGAGTAAAACTTATTGGGATAAATGGAGGGGGTATTGCTGCTTTTGAGTTTCATGCTGCAATAGTGTTTGGAGCACAAGTGGGGATTATGAGAAATACGGGACGATCAGCTTCAGAATTGATAAATGATCCTAGCTGGGAAGAACCAACTGGACCTGAATACGGAAATAAACCTAAAAAGTTATTTAAAGTATTAAGAAATACACGTGAAGATATTTTTAATTTCTTAACTAAGCCATTTATTATAGATCCCGATATCGAAACTATGCAGAAATTATTAATACAACATCGAGAAAGTGGGAGTAATATGTACGAATTAAATTTTACAACCGAGGATGTCGATAATACAATACTCTCTGGCTTTCTTACTGCATTAGATCACATTGCTAGTGAAGCATTAAAGGTAGGTGAAATTTTATCTATAAAATTCAAAGATGGCTATATGTCGGGAGGACTTTTTACAAACGGAGAATTCAAAGTAGTATTTTTATTAAATGAAACACCTCTCCCAACTTTAGAAGAAAAAATAATTAATTTCATAAAAGAAGTTGAAGACAAATTAGGTGAGCAATTTCATAAGCTTCACATAGGATGTCAGGGTTATACGGGTGGAAAAGAAATGAATACGATCCTATCAGGCATTTTTGGTGTTGAAATATTAAAACTTATAGACATTAAAATAGAACAAAAATCAGCAGAAATACTCCAAATACAAGAATAAAATTTTATTTATAATTTTTTTATTATTAATCCTCGTTTTCCTCTTAAAAATTACCAATATGATAGTCTTAACATTGAATTAAAATAAAAAAATCAAGATATTTTGCTTTAGAAACTTTCAATAATTATGTTTAATAACTACTTGCTATAATATTTAAAAAATGGAGAAAGAAATGTCTGACAAACTAAATCTTAATAATACATTCAAATTGTATGAAGAGGCATTGAAATTAATTCCAGGTGCGATATTAGGCATACGTAGGCCTTATAACTTCATTGAAGGAGAATATCCAATATTCTTTGAGTCTGCAAAAGGCGGAAAAGTAATTGATGTAGACGGAAATGAATATATTGATATGCTTTGTGCCTATGGACCTATAATCATTGGACATAGGGAAGAAGAAATTGATAATGCTGTAATTGAACAAATACGCAATAAAGGATTCTGTATGTCCTTAACTCAACAAATTCAAAATAAATTAGCAAAGAAATTACGAGATTTGATACCTTGCTGCGAAAAGATGGTATTAATGAAAATGGGCACTGATGCAACAACAGCAGCGATAAGAGTAGCCAGAGCTTATACAAAAAAAGTAAAAGTTCTAAGTTGTGGTTATCATGGTTGGTATGATGCCTTCAGTGAGGTACATGGAATCGAAGCAGGAATACCTAACAAACTGTATGAAGATTTCTACGAATTTGAGTTTAATAATCTTGAGGAGATTGAAGCACTTTTTAAAAAAAATAAAGATGAAATTGCTGCTATTATGGTAAATCCAATACATACTCCTGGTGGTCGAGAAGTGGAGATGCCAAAACCTGGATTCTTAGAGGGTATTCGTGAGTTAGCAAATGATAATAACGCTTTATTAATATATGATGAGATAAGAACTGGTTTTAGGGTAGACATGGGTGGAGCACAAAAAATGTTTGGAGTTATTCCTGATCTTGCTGCGTTTGGAAAGGCTATGGGAAATGGATACCCTATAAGTACTCTTGTGGGAAAAGCAGAATTTATAGATGTTTTAGTAGAAAAAGTATTTTTAAGTTCGACTTTTTTCCCTAATAGTCTCTCTCAAGTTGCTTCTCTTAAAACAATCGAGATTCTACAACGTGAAAAAGTCTTAGAGTCTATTAAAGATAAAGGGAATCAGTTCTCTAAACAGGTTAAAGATCATATTGAAGATAGTGGTATTGAATGTAAATTTACGGGTGATCCTTGGATGCCTTACATTACATTTGACCCTGATCCTAACTATATATATAGGAAATTGAGAGAAGAATTTTATCGGCAATTAATTCGTCGAAAAGTTTTTCTACAACCATTTCATCATGGATATATTGCTTATCGCCATTCAAGCGAAGATCTGGAATATGCTGCTGAGATGATCCAAGAATCATTACGAGAATGTAAAAAAATAAAAATTTAGGTTTTTTTTGTTAGTCTATATCTTATTATTTTATTATCAACATACCACCAAAAAACTCCACAAGATATACAAATTACCCAATTTAGTATAAGCAGACATCCATTCACAAAGAATTCATTAGATTGGATTCCAAAAATATTAGCTAATACTGGGCTACCTTGCCAAATTGGGTTATAAATAACATATGATATAATGAAATAGATGTCTTGAACTAAATAGATATGAAATGTTGCGCTGCTTATTACGGTGAAAACTCTTGCGATTTTAGTTTTAGGATTTTGGGAGATTAATCTCATTGCTATTAAAAATAAAAATGCGGAATAGATAAACGTAAGGTAGTGATAATCTCCTCTTACAATTTCTGCCCCATCAATAGCCAAACGAAAGCCAAAAAAATCCCAAGCAATCATATATATTAAACTAAATGGGAATAAAATCCAGACAAAAATATTCTTCTTATTGAATAGATCATGATTCTTGGAAAACCATATTCCCATTCCAATTGCTGAAAGATACAAGAGAATATTATAACGAAAATTAAGTTCCCGTAAAAGTTCTGCTAAACTAGTTATCTCTCCAAAAATAAAAAAGAGAGTTAAATGCATAAAGAATTCTATTACAAAACATAAAATAAGAGATAATTTAGGCCATTTAGAAAATGCCTTATAAAGTAGTGGCATAATAATTATTGATTGAAATAAAACAGGAATAAACCAATTACCAGGACCTTCGAGAAGTGACTTCTGAAACACTATATATTCTAAAAACCAGTTTTCTTTAAAAGTGTCAGGAAAAGCAGCACCATATAGAATAAAGCCAAAAATTGTACCGACGATATATAGAATTAGGTAAGGATATAAATAACGCCAGAATTTCTTTTTAAAATAACTCCAGGAATATAATTCCCTTAGAGATTTATCACCTTCTCTCGAAAAAGATTTACCCATATTGAATCCCATTATTACGAGAAACATTGGTATCGAAATTCTTTCCCATAATTCAAATCCTTTTCCATATAAACCTGCATAAGCAATTGTATGGTCCAATATTACCAAAATAATCATAAAAGATTTTAGTAAATCTACTTGAAAAAATCTATTACCTTCTTCTTTTAACTCATGTGATTCTTCTAAAGTAATTTCTCTTTCATTCATCTTCTCATCAATCCTTTCATAAATATGTTATTCTATTAATTTAGCATTTATTTTAAATTACTCCATACATTTATGTTAATTTAGAATAACTAGATTTAACCAAAACACTATATAATATCTATGAGATTAAATTTAAAATGATGGAAATATTGATGATGATATGGAGAAATTAATAATAACAGGAGCTATATCTGGAGCAGAGGTGACTAAGGAACAAAACCCTAACGTACCATATACTATCGAAGAAATAGGAAGGGAAGCTGAATTTGCTTATAAAGCAGGAGCGAGTATCATCCATTTACATATTAGAGAAGATGATGGAACGCCTACTCAGAATAAAGAGAGGTTTAGAGCATGTATTGAAGAAATTAAAAAAAAATGCTCAGACATTATTATTCAGCCTTCTACGGGTGGAGCTGTAGGTATGGCGAATGAAGAAAGACTTCAACCTATTTATTTAGAACCTCCACCCGAAATAGCTACACTTGATTGTGGAACAATGAATTTTGGTGGAGATGAAATTTTTGTTAATACAGAAAAAACGATAATTTATTTTGCTGAAGAGATGAATAAAAGAGGGATAAAATATGAACTGGAATGCTTTGATAAGGGAATGATTGACATGGTAATAAGATTACATAATGAAGGATATATCAAAGATCCGATGCACTTTAATTTCATGTTAGGAGTTATTGGTGGGATAAATGCATCAGTAAGAGATTTAAATTTTTTAGTGAATAGTATACCAGAAAATTCCACATTTAGTGTTGGTGCTGTTGGAAGGCATGAGTTTCCTATGGTTACATTATCCATTATAATGGGGGGACATGCGAGAGTAGGATTTGAAGATAATATTTATATCTCTAAAGGAGTATTAGCAAAATCGAATGGAGAACTAGTCGAGAAAATTGTAAGAATCTCAAAAGAATTGGGTAGAGAAATTGCTACTCCAAGTGAAGCACGCAAAATCCTAGGTATATCATAATATAATTAAATGAAATTATGAAAGAAAGAGGTTTTAAATAGGAATAAAATCATAAAATTCTTACATCAAATAAATTTGAGTGATAATATGAAAAAAGGATCTAAATATGGAACACATAGAGTTCTTGAACCAAAGGGCTCTTTACCCCAACCCGCAATTAAAATTTCTAACGATATGGAAATATTTGATAATGAAATTTTAATAGATGTTGATTATTTAAATATTGATTCGGCTAGTTTTACGCAACTAAGAGAAGAAGCAAAAAATAACATTGAAAAAATTAAGGCAAAAATAATAGAAATTGTCAATGAAAAAGGTAAAATGGAAAATCCGGTGACTGGTTCTGGTGGAATGCTCATTGGAAATGTTGAAAAAATCGGTGATTTGTTAAAAGAAAGAATTGAATTAAAAATCGGAGATAGAATTGCTACATTAGTCTCACTTTCATTAACGCCACTAAAAATAGATAGAATTATAAATATTCAACCTGAAATTGATAGGGTAGAAATCGAGGGAAAAGCAATTCTTTTTGAAAGTGGCATATACGCTAAGCTTCCTGAAGATGTAGAAGACACACTAGCATTAGCAGCTCTCGATGTAGCAGGTGCTCCGGCACAAGTAAAAAATCTTGTAAAAGAAGGTAATTCAGTATTGATTCTTGGTGCGACAGGAAAATCGGGATTAATGTGTTCGTATATGGCTAAAAAAATGGCAGGTGAAAAAGGTAAAATTATTGGTCAAGCGAGAAATGAATCACGTGCCGAATTTCTTAGAAATACAAATTTCTGTCATGAAGTTATTATTGCTGATGTCTTAAGACCCGTGGAAGTATTAGATAAGATCTTAGAAGTTAATGATCGAAAAGAAGTCGATATTTCAATTAATTGTCTAAGTATTCCTAATACAGAAATGGCGAGCATTCTTCCAGTAAGAGATGGGGGGGTTGTTTACTTCTTCTCTATGGCAACAAGCTTTACTAAAGCAGCTTTAGGTGCGGAAGGGGTAGGAAAAGATGTTACAATGATAATAGGAAATGGATATACAAAAAATCATGCGCAGATTACAATAGATTTAGTAAAGGAATCAGAGACATTAAGAAAAATATTTGAAGAGAAATATATAAAATAACTAGATATTAATTAGTATTGTTCATCTAGATTGACAATATTTTGTGGTTTTTCACCACGAATGAATCTATTTACATTGTTAAGAAAAGGCTCAAGATCTGTCATTAATGCATCTGATTGCCAAGCTCTATGAGCGGTCATAATCACATTTTTTAACTCGCGAAATGGAAGCTTAGAAGGGTAACATGGAAAAGGTTCTTGTTTTTCAGTCCCTCTAACCTCTGGATAATTATACCAAACATCTATTGCAGCACTTCGAATTGTCTTACCTTTTAAGGCATTAAATAATGCTTGTTCATTTATAGTTAGTCCTCGACCTACATTAACAATAATAACAGATGGTTTCATAGCTTCAAATTCAATTGTATCAAGAAAATTGATGGTTTTCTTAGTTAAGGGTAAAAAGTTAACAATAATATCGGCTTGTTTTATAGCCGCTAGTTTTTTTTCAGGTATAAAAATCTCAATCTCAGGGTCATCACATTGTTTGGTTCTTTTTACAGCTATAAATTTCATTTCTAACGGTTTACACAACTTTTTAAAGATTTTGGCTATATTCCCATAGCCTAAAAATAGTATTGTTTTTTCAAAAAGAGTAATAGCTGGATATTGCCTATAATCCCAGTTCCCTTCTCTTAGAAGTTGATCGTTTGTGTTTATTTCCTTAGCTATTGAAAGTAAAAGAGCAAAACTATACTCGGCAATAATCCTAGAATGAGTATGTGAATTGCACAGAAGAATATTATTGTTCTTATAAAAAGCAAAATCATAATCTTCTAAACCAGTTGCGAACGTTTGATGCATTTTTAGGTTCTTGTATAAACCTAATTCCGATTCATCGATCTTTGGACCAATAAGCACATCTATTTCTTTTATAACTTGATGTATCTCTTCATTTTTAATCTCATCATAAAATATTACTTGTGCATTTGCTCCTATGGAATGTCTAATATTAGTTTTAACATCTCCTCTTGAAAAAAGATTAACTAGTTCCAATCTTGGCTTTATCAGAACTTTCATAGTAATAATTATTCCTAAATTTATATAAATGTTTAACCAAAAACCTTGAACTCTTCTTAGAATTAACTATTAAAGTTTCTTTGGTATTAAATTAATGAAAACTCTTTTATGGTTGTCTCTATTATGGTGAAAATTCTTAGATTTAATTAAGTTGAAATCTATTAAAAAGGCTTTAATAAAATGTTCAAATTTTACATAAAATATTTGAAGAAAAATTCTTTTAATTAATTGGTAGGTCAAATTAAATACTACAAATATTATTGAGTTTAAGTATGAAAGTCAATAGACGTAATGAATTATTTGGACATGTAAGCGATGAAGATTGGAATGATTGGCGCTGGCAAGTCAAGAATAGGATAACAACTTTAGAAGAACTCAAAAAATATATCACTTTAACTGAAGAAGAAAACGATCCTAGAATCCTACAAGAATATAGGATGGCGATTACACCCTATTATTTATCTATAATTGATCCCGATGATCTTTATGATCCGATTAGAAAGCAGGCAATTCCTACAATTCACGAATTAGAAAGATATTGTGGTGAGCTTGAAGATCCATTGAGTGAAGATGTCGATTCTCCTGTTAAAGGATTAACTCATCGTTATCCTGATAGAGTATTATTTTTAGTTACTGAAATTTGTTCGATGTATTGTAGGCATTGCACAAGAAGAAGATTTGCTGGTCATCATGATAAGGCACCTCCACAATCACAAATAGATGCTTGTATAGAATATATCAAACATACGCCTTCTATTAGGGACGTATTATTATCTGGAGGTGATGCCTTATTGATGCCTGATAAAAAATTAGAGGATATTCTAAGGAAATTGAAAGAGATACCTCATGTTGAAATGATTCGAATTGGATCTAGAGCTCCAGTAACAAATCCTTACAGAATTACTCCAGAGTTATGTGAAATGTTAAAAAAGTATCATCCTATCTGGTTTAATACACATTTTAATCATCCAAATGAAGTTACTGGAGATTCTACAAAAGCATGCGAAATGTTAGCTGATGTAGGGATACCTCTTGGGAATCAGTCTGTCCTATTGAGGGGTGTCAATGATTGTATTCATGTAATGAAAAAATTAGTACAAGAATTAGTGAAAATAAGAGTACGACCATATTATATTTACCAATGTGATCTTTCTATGGGATTAGGTCATTTTAGAACTAGTGTAGCTCAAGGAATTGAGATTATTGAAGGTTTAAGAGGTCATACTTCAGGATTATGTGTACCTACATTTGTTGTTGATGCTCCGGGAGGAGGTGGAAAAATACCAGTTATGCCGGATTATACAATTTCTCAAGGAAATAAACGTGTTGTGTTGAGAAATTTTGAAGGTGTAATTACAACGTATGAAGAACCAGAAATTTATATTCCCAACTGTCATTGCGAAGACTGTGAAAATCAAATTGGAGTTAGTGCTTTATTAAGTGGTCAAAAAGTGACTATTGAACCAGCAGATTTAAAGAGAAGGTTAAGAAGGAACAATTCCAGTATGTAAAAATTCCTCATATCAAATATCCTTATATTGTTCCTAATCTTTAATATTATTTGAAATAAC
>JABXKB010000069.1 GCA_013375485.1 Promethearchaeota archaeon
AAAAAAAATTACTGAAAATCAATTAAGTGAACCAGTAAAGAGAATGTTTAAGGAAAGTCTTGAATTATCGGATAAATGGGCTAAAAATTTTCGAGAATTCTGGAATCTTCCTGAAGATTTCAAAATGGAGGTGGATTAAATGGTAAATTATGATAAAAAAACATTAGAAAGGATGATTGAAGGAAAATTATCATGGGAAGAATTAAGACCAATCATAAGTGGAAGAAAAGACGCTGATAGATTTGATAAAATATTAGAAATCTTACAGGAACGAGTTGCTTGGCCAGAAAAAATCATTTTTCCTCTCCATGAGCATTTATATATTATATTAAAGGATAATCAAAGAATTGTAAAATGTGATTGTGGCTACGAATTTGGAGATTATAGGGAAAATTGGAAAACTAAATGTCGAATAAGGATAAGAGACACATTTGAAACGATTGAGGAACTCTATCTTAAGGATATGGGAAGTGATCCTAACTGGCAAGAAATTAGAGAATATTTCTGTCCCGGTTGTTTTACTCTCCTTGATGTTGAAACTGTACCTCCAGGTTATCCTACAATATTTAACTTTTTACCTGATATAGATACTTTTTATGAGAAATGGTTAGGAAGAAATGCACCAGATAAATAAAATGATTATCGTATAAGTTCTTTTCATTCCTTCTTTAATTTTTTTTTATCAAAATTTTTTTCCTTGTAGACTGGAATAAATCCCTATTCTTATTATAAATAGAGAAGATATAAAATAACAAATCCGAAACGTAAAACTAATTTTATAAGCCCAAGATCTTATAAACCTTATTTTTTTAAAATAAACTTAAGCCAAGTATCGTAAATATTAAAGATATTAACCCCATTATAAACTCACAAGAGACATTCTTTCTAGGTTTTTTCAACCAGTATGGATTTACTATTATTTAATAATATTAAATTATTTAAATTAAATTTACACTTATTACACCGAGAACTAAATTATCATAGTATTATACTATTGGAGCTTTTAAATCTTTTTTTGGGTCCCTTTCATCAAAATGTTTTTCTTGGTGCCATAAATAGATCCCTACACCAATTAGAAAAAACGAGAATATCAACCAACAAATCCAAAAGGTAAGACCAAATATATACCATCCCCAGTCTCTTATCACACCTAATATACCAACATAAATTATACCACTTAATGCTAACACTGATGAAATAATACCTAATATTAAATCCATATAAATTCCCAACCTCTCTTTTTTTGCTCGTTTCAAGTGTGGTGCTAATACCATAGACATCACATCATAACTAAAGATTTAATACGCTTGATAATGAATATATCAACCTAGAAATTCTTCAAGTGAATTATAAACGGTTTCTAAGATTTCATTATTCGGTAAGAAAGTAAATCTCACGTGATCATTACCAAAAATCACCAAATCCTGAATTATATACTCCACAGATCCCCATAGTTTTAAGTAGATCAATTGTAAAATCTTTTTCATGCTAATTAACAATTAAAATATGCTAATCTTTTAAATTTTTTTCTTTTGAACAATATGGTGATGACTTTTATCTGTTGTAAATAGTTATATTCAAAAAGATCTAGTTTTGATGAAAATCTGACTTAGATTTATTAATAACTACAAAAGATCTTCTATGGGTTTAAATGGATAATGGAAAGTTTCTGCAATTTCTTTTATTGTTATAACTCCATTTAGAAGATTAACACCTCTTCTCAATGGGGGATTTTTATTAAGTACTTTAATAATATCCTCATCAGATATTAAATTTAATAAATATGGAAACAAACTTTCAGAAAGAGCTTCTGTAGCTGTTCTTGGATAAGCTCCCGGCATATTTGTTACACAATAATGAATTATCCCCTCATCTATATAAGTTGGATTTTTGTGATTTGTAGCTCTACTAGTTTCAATACAACCTCCTTGGTCTATTGAAACATCTACAATTATAGATCCAGGTTTCATGGATCTAACCATTTCTCTTGTAACTATTCTAGGTGCTTTTGCGTTTGGAATTAAAACTGTTCCTATCAAAATATCTGATTTTTTAACACTATTTCTTATATTTCTTATATTGGACATAATGATATTAATTCCTTTAGGTAAAATCTCTTTTAAATATCTAATTCGTTTTATACTTTTTTCTAGAATTGTCACATTTGCACCTAAACCATAACCTCCCAATGCAGCACTTAAACCTGCAGTGCCTCCACCTAATACAGTAACATTACCCCTGTAACCTCCAGCAACACCTCCTAATAAAACACCTTTACCTTTATTATGTATTGTAAGCAAATTAGCAGCCTTAATCAATGCCATTCTTCCCGCAATTTCAGACATTGGCATTAAAATTGGCAAATATCCATCATCCGATTCCACTGATTCAAATGCAATTGCAGTTGATTTACCCCTTATAAAAACATCTGTTAATTCTTTAACCGCAGATAAGTGGAGGAAAGAAAATAATTTTGGCCCAGGATTAAAATAATTTAATTCCTCTAAAACTGGTTCTTTTACTTTCACAAGTATATCTGAGTTTGAATAAATTTGCTTTTTAGTTTCATAAACTTTAGTACCAGCTTTTATATATTCTTCATCCTCAAATCCTGCGTTTTTTCCCGCATTACGTTCAATGATTACATCATGTCCTAAATGAATAAGTTCTTCAACATTATACGGAGTGAGGCTTACTCGTCCTTCTCCAAGTTTTATTTCTCTAGGAATTCCTATTATCATTTTTCTCTCAATACTATATAAATTAAATATTTATATTTTAAATATAAGAAATATTTCAAATAAAATTAAAGTCACTAATTAAAATCTACTTAATAATTAATTAAAATTTTAATATTTTTTTTTTGGTAGCTTTTGAGAATTAAATGATAAACAATCCTGTTAAGGCTTTTAATAAATTTGAAGATATACCAATTATATTTAACATTAATTAGATAAAAAATTATCTTTCAGTGAATTAAATATTAAAAAAAGAAAGAATGAGCCATATCCACCAATGCTATAATATATTAACAAATTTTTAAATAGGATTTATCTTCAGGTTTTAAAAGAGAGCAACATTAAATTAAAAATTTATTATAATAATAAATCCCAATCAATTTCTTTTTCAATTAGTTGTAGAACTTTTTCCATTTCATCTTCTTGAATACCAGGTTTTAACCGTTCTAAATTCATCATAGTAGTATAAGTATCAGAAGGACTTAAGATTATAGGGATATTTTTTTCATTAGCAGCAGTAATTACTCCGATATCAGGCTGTATAAAACCTGTTAAAATTAAAACTGACACATCCTGAGCTAAAGCTGCCATAGCTAAGTCAGTTCGATCTCCACCTGTAATAAATGCAGCTCTGTTAACCTGCTGTAAATATTTTAAAGCACCTTGTAAGTTCATAGCTCCGATAAGAAATGCTTCAACTATGTTATTTAACCCTGATGATGCTTGTTCATTTATTAATTCTCCACCAATTTGCTCCTTAATTTCATTTACTCTAGGTGAAAATAACTCTATGCTTTTTTCTATTATTCCTAATACAGGAATATCATATCTATTTATATGTTCTTCAGTGAGCTCTTTAATTCGTGCAATGTACTCATAATCTATTTTATTGAAAAGGATGCCTTTAATACCTACTTTACGGAATTCAAAATAATTTTTAGTGAAAAAGAGATTATCAATGCCTCTATCTGAGGATTCTGTAGAAACATAGATTAATTCATTTATTCCAAGAGTTTGAGCAATACTAATGTCATCGAGTCCTATTCTAATGAATCTTCTTATACTTGGATTACCCTCAATAATAATATAATCCACATCTTCACTAATTTTATCATATGCCTTTTTTATCTTTTGGAAAAATTCTTGTTTTCTACCAGTATCGATTAAATCTACATAATATACATCTGGAATCGATACAGGGGAGATAAAATCATATGGATATTCTGTTCTATAAACAGTATTTAAGATAAAACCTACATCTGGATCTGCTTTATTTGTAAAAGCACTTTTAGGAATCCCAATAGGCTTAAAATAAGCAAATTTTTTTCCTTCTTTTTTTAATTTTTGAATAAAACCTATAGAGAGAAAACTTTTTCCCGCATTTTCTTGCAAAGAGCTCAAATAAAATATTTTTACCATTTTCTTCCCTTTTTTTAAATTCTTTTCTTATTATTTTACATTAACTCAATATTTAAATGCTTTTTACTTTTTTATAGTAATTTTTAAATCCACAGCACTGTAACCTTTTACAAAAGATAGTAGAGGATTAATATCTAATTCAACTATCTCTGGAAAATCAATTACTAGCTGTGAAAGTCTAAGCATTACATCTATAATTGCCTCAATATCTGATGGAGGTTCGCCTCTTACACCCTGTAAAAGGCTAAATATTTTGGTATTTTCGATTTGTCGTTTAGTATCTTCTCGTGTATATTTATATGCTAATGCAAATGACACATCCTTCATAAAATTAGCATATATCCCTCCTGTTCCAAACATGAGTATAGGCCCAAAACTTGGGTCCCGAGACATTCCAATAATTATCTCATTAACCTTTTCTTGCGATTTAAAGTCAATCATCTCTTGTACTTCAACACCATAAATCTTAGCATTTTGAGGACCATATTTTTTAGCATTATCGACTATTTGTATATAAGCTTCGAAAGCATCTATTTCTGTTTCAATATTTAATAAGATTCCTCCAACATCAGTTTTATGGATTATTTGTGGGCTAACTATCTTCATTACTGACTTACCAGTCTCAAATTGTAAAGTCATTGCTTCCCTAGGAGTTTGAGCTAAGCGTGATTTTGGAGATTTTATTCCATAGGAGTCGAAAACTTCACTTGTTTCATAGCTTAATAAAACAGTTCTGTCATCATCTCTAACATTAGTAAATATTTCCTTTACTCGCGCATTATTTACTTTAAATGAAGGAATTTTTAGTTTGTTTAATGGAGTGCTGTTTAAATATTCACGTCGTTTTATTAATGTTTTCAATGAATGAGCAGCTCGATCTGGGAAGTGATAACAAGGAATAAAATTTTGTTTTAAATACTGTCTACCTTCTGAAATATTCTTTCCACCTATGAAAGAACAAACAATTGGTTTGTCATTTAGATAAGTAGAAGAAATATTATGAATAATTTTTGCAACTTCTGTTGGTTTCGTTTGAGCTTGTGGTGTTACAATTATTAGAGCACCTTGAGTAGTTATATCACCAAAATTTTGGCTGGCATTAATTCCAAATACAGTTTTCATAGTAAATTCATAACGTTTTGGAGAAGCATCTCCTACAATATCAATTGGATTAAATATTGCAGCCTCTAGAGGTAGTTTTGATCTTAATAAGTGGAGAATTGGCTCTGAAAAGTTTGAAAACTTCAAATTTTCGCGCTCAAATGCATCTGTAGCAACAATCCCAGGACCACCTGCGTTAGTTATTATTGCAAAAGAATTTTCTTTAGGAACTGGTTGGTTAAGAAAAATTTCACCATAATCAAATAAATCTTCAATTGTTTTTGCTCTAATAACTCCACACTTTTCAAAGCTTAAATCATAAGCAATATCAGCTCCTGCTAAAGCTCCAGTATGACTAGAAGCTGCCCTTGCTCCCGCTTCACTTACTCCAGATTTTAATATTACAATTGGTTTTTTTCGTGTCGCTTCAGGTAAAACCTCTAAGAATCTATCTCCATCCTTAATACTTTCTAAATAACATAAAATCACTTTTGTATCATTATCATCAGCAAGATATTCAATAAAATCCACAACTCCTAAATCAGCTTTATTTCCTAAACTAATATTACATGAAAAACCAAAAGTTTGTGTCATACTATAATCCATCATGCCTGTAAGCATAGCACCTGACTGGGATATCATGGCAATCTCTCCCTTTTTAGGAGTCTCCACTGCGAATGAGCCGTTGTAAGTGAGTCCAATAAAACCCAAACAATTTGGACCTAAAACTCTCATATTATATCTTTTACTAATTTCAATAAGTTTTTCTTCTCTATCAACACCTTCTCCACCAATTTCTTTAAAACCTGCTGAAATAATAATTAATCCTTTTACACCCTTCTTACCACATTCCTCTGCTGCTCCATTTACAAATTTACTTGGAATAACAAAAATAGCGATATCGATATTATCAGGTACATCTAATATACTCTTAAAACAGGGTAATTCACAAATTTCATTAGCTCTTGGATTTATAGGATAAATTTTCTTATCATATCCTGAATTTATAATATTATTTAAAACCGTGTTGCCCACTTTACCCTCTTTCTCACTAGCACCAATTACAGCAATACTTTCAGGATTAAAGAAAAATGAGATATCTGTATTTGCCATTTTTATATCCGAGGAATAAACATATTATACCTTTTGTATAAAATTTTAATATTGTAATCATTTTTAAATTTTTCATTGATTAAAAATAGATCTGTAGAAATGAAGTTCAAAACATAATTATTAAAAAGATATCGACTATTCTTCTTGTATTATGACAAATATAGTTATTGTTACTTCTAAAGGAAATATAAATTTAAGATTATTTGATGATGAAGCTCCGCTAACAGTCTCAAGTTTTCTATTTTTAGCAAAACAGGGTTTTTATAATGGTAACATTTTTCACAGAGTCATTTCAGATTTCATGATACAAGGTGGAGATCCTCTTGGTAAAGGTTATGGAGATCCAAAAGATAAGGGGATTAATACTTTTCCTTTTAAGAGTCAAAATATAAGCTATCCATTTCCTGATGAGTTTCAAAGTGGGAGAGTTTTTGATAAACCAGGGATATTAGCTATGGCTAATGCAGGAGCTAATACAAATGGTTCACAATTTTTCATTACTCACGTACCAACGCCACATCTTAATAATAAACACACGATATTTGGGGAAATATTAGGCCAAACAGACCAATCTGTTGTGAACTCAATCAAACAAGGAGATAAAATCATTAAAATAAATATTAGCTAAAATATTATATTTGAAATTAAAATTTTTATTATTCTTTTTTTTAATTAATAATAATTACTGATGAGTTTTTGTTAGTAAAAAGAATTATATTTATATTATATGAAATCTATTGAAACTACTAAAAATTTATAGATATTAACAATATTAATAAGATAGAAATGTGAATATTTTCTTAGAGAAATTACTTATAGGATATTTAACTCATGAGCAAGGATTTAAAAGATATAATCAACACAGTTGAAAAAGAGTCTAAATCAAACACAGAATTAGAACAGAAAATTCAGTCATTAAAAGAAGAAATAAATCGACAGAATTTTACTATAAAAGAACAAAAATTATTAATTGAAAACCTTCGGAGTCAAATGAAAAATGAAGAAATCGAAAAAGCAGAATTACCTAATGAAATCGATGTTTTAAAAGACATTATCACATCACAAAGACAAGAGTTAGATAAAAAAGATACTACTATTGAAAAATTAGATGATAAAATATTAGAATTAACTTCAGGATCAAAAGGTGATATAAATTTTAATTCACAAAATATAAAATCTGAAGAATTCATCGAAGCTCAAAAAACAATTGTCAAATTAACTACTGAGAATGAAGAATATAAAAATCAAATCGAATTATTACAAACTCAAATGGAAGATAAACAATCTAAAACAAGTGAAACGATGGATTTTGTTGAAGCTGATATTAATACTAAAGTAAATGAAGAATTGATAAATTTTAAAAGATTAAATTTTCAATTGATGGAGGAAAATGGTCTATTAAGAGTAGAAGTTGAATCATTAAAGGCTAAATTGCAAGAACGAATAAAAAAGCCTGATTCAGAAGAATTAAGGCAAACTAATGAAAAGATTAGTGATCTAACAGCAGAATTGGAAGGTTATGAAGCGCAAGTACAATATCTTCAAGGACAAATAGAAAAAAATAATGAAGTTGTAATAGTTTCAACTGAGGATGCATTAGAATTTGTTAAACTAAGAGAAGAATTTGATAACATGAAAACAGAATTAGTAAAATATCAAAAAGAAAATCAAAATCTCAGACAGATTTTAAATAATATAGAAGAGAAAAAAATAGGATTGGAAAAGAGAACAGATCTTGAATTACCAAAAGTAAAAGGTTTAACAAAACATATGCAGCAATCTCTTTTTTTTAGAATGTTTAACCTTCTCGATGATTTTAGTAAAGAAAAAGTAATTAATTATCTAATTCAGGATTTAGGGAGTGGCAAATATCAGGTTAAAAGAAATGCTATAAAAATATTAAGTGTGTTAAAAAATAAAAAAATTTATAATGCTTTTCTAGAAATGTTAAATGATAAAGATTGGATAGTAAGATATAGTATCATTAAAGCACTAAGTAAATTTGAAGATAAAAATGATGAATTAAAAATGATATTCCAACGCTTTTCTAGTGATGTTGATGTAGATGTTAGAGAGCTCGCTCTAAAAATTTTAAACGATTTTCCTAAATAATACATTATATTGACAGATTTGTAATTTACTATAGACGTATTCATAAATCATAATTCTTTACATCTAATTACAAATCTTTAATACCAGAATATTAAATTATGGGAAGAAGGCTATTTACCCCGAAGCGATGGAATTGGTCACAAAAAGCTGAAAAATGGGTATACGTTGAAATATCTAAAGAAGGCAAAAAAAAATACAGTTATCAAGTAGATCCTCCCCAAGAATTTATAGAATTAACACTAAAAATGAAAAATCTTAATGAAAAATTATTAATAACAACAGATCCAGAAGAAAATTCGAAAGTTTTTAGTGAATTAATGAAAGTTTCTCAAAAAATGCAAGAGATGGGTAAACCGAGTTAAATATAATTATTTATTTCTTTTCTTGAAAGTAAGTTCGCTAGAAACAAAGGTTCAGGTTGTCGATGATCTATAGTGGTATCTAAACAGACTTTTAAAGCAATATCAAGTTTAATTTTGTAACCCTCACTAATAAAGACCGGCTTTAAACCAAAATTTAAACAAACGGCATAGCCTAGTAATTCATTTGATTGTTCTTCATTTTTAATTTTTGGATCTTTTGACCATATTAGAGATTTATTTCCTTTGATTTTCTCAATTTTTTGCCAATCAGCATATCCAACGAAAGGATTTTTTGCAATACCTATGCTAGAAATGTTTAAAGCATAACCCAGATGAACAGCTTCTCCAAATCTTCTTGGATGGATTCTCCCATGACCATCACACATTATAAGATCTGGTCTTTTAGGAATTTTTGAAATTACATGTGCTAAAATTTTACATTCACGAAATCCTAAAAATCCTGGCTTATAAGGAATTTTAATAAGATCATTCGAAAAATAATGTGATTCTTCTCTTTTATGTTTCAGATTCCAAACTACGGCACATGCAACACCATATTCAAAATTTTCTTTTTTATAATATGATATATCTACTCCAACAATAGTATTAATTGCCTCAATAGTTGAAACATAATTATTTTCTGGCAGTTGTTTAATTAGATTTTGATATTTTATTTGTATAGTTTCTGCTTCCTCAAAAGAATAATTATCTCTTAGCAACTCTTGAACAATTGGCATTCAAAATTTAATTATTTGTTAATTTTATTTATTATTAAGTTCAGATGACTTAATATTATTCTAGTTTTGTAAATTTCCCAAAAATTATTTGAATTTATAAATAAAAAATTTAATTTATTTCGAATTAATACTAAATTAGTTATGAAAATCGCAGTTAGTGGAAAGGGTGGTGTTGGAAAAACTTTAGTTGCAGGTATCTTAGCAAGAATGTTTGCAAAAGATGGATTTAAAGTACTTGCAATTGATAACGATTCGGCAATGAATCTAAGCTATACTTTAGGTATTGATGAGAATACAAAAGATAAAATCGTTCCTATTAAAGAAATGAAATCAATGATTGAAGAAAGAACATTTGTAAAAGGTGCCGGTCCCGGAGTATATAATATAAATCCAGAAGTCTCTGATATTCCTGATAAATATAAGGTATCAGGCCCAGATGGATTACAATTATTAGTTCTCGGTGGAATTGAAGAGCCCGCTACAGGATGTTTATGTCCTGAAAATGCTTTAATAAGAACCTTATTGTACAATTTATTTGTGAAAAGAGATGAAGTAGTTATAGTTGATTTTGAAGCGGGTATAGAACATTTAGGACGTGGCACAGCAAAAGGAATTGATTTGATGTTAGTGATTACAGAACCTTCTCAAAAATCTTTAGATCTCGGCAAGAAAATTATTGAACTATCTAAAAAATTAGGAGTTATCAATATCTATTTAATTTCAAATAAAATAACTGATGATCAGCAAAAAGATACTATAAATCAAAAAATAAAAAAGTGGGAAGTTCCCCTTTATCATACGATTCCCTTTGATCCCGAAATTGGGAAAGCTGACTTAGAGGGTAAATCTCCAGTTGATTTTAACTCAAATTCAAAAGGAATTTTGTCAATAAAGGTTCTTTATGAAAAATTAAAGAAGTTAAAACAAGAATTATTTGATTTATAATATTATTAAATTACATCTTTAAGATCTAAATCTTGATCTTCAGCAATTTCCTTCCATTGCTCTATTGCTTCTAATGCTTCTTCTTCATTCATCATCTCTATTGCATACCCTGCATGAACGATAACATATTTACCTATTTCAGGATTTTGAATTAAAGCAATAACTACATTTTGTTTAATCCCATCAAAATCCACTAAAGCAGAGTTTTTATTAATATCTAAAATTTTTCCCGGTATTGCTAAACACATAAATATTTTCTCTCAACATTAGGTTTTTATAGTTTAGGTCTTCCCGAATAGAAGGATATAAGATCATCAAGCCAATTAAATATCTCCTCTTTTGAAAGGCTGTCAATATTAAACTTTAATCTTTCTAATTCTCTTACAATATTTTTTACATCTAAAGGAACTGATTTTTGGCAGAGCTCAAACATAAATTCATTGCTTTTTGTAACTAAAGATTTTATTTCAGAATCCATGGGTTCAAACATAGGAGAGTTATTGATTTCATCAACACTTTTATCAAAATCTACAAGGAGATTTATTAAATCAAAAAGTCTTCCTGTTTCATTCCCCTTAAATGAACTGTTAAATTGAAAGTAATACCCCTTGTAATCATCTATAGGGATTAATTCTGAATATTGGTTTGCTATCTTTATTACAGATTTAATATGTTTATAAAGATTGGATGGAGCCCATGTATACAGATCAAAACTTGATTCTGCTTCATTACATCGTATGTCTAAATTAAAATTATGCTCATCTTTGAAATACCCGAAAGGAATAATAACAAAGTCCAATGAATTGATAGCATTATTTAATAAAGTAAAAGATAATTCATCGATGGTATATGCCTGATCAATTGAATGTTTATATAAGTCAAATTTTACTTTTTTAATATCTGGTTTATACATATAAAATAATAACCCTTCAAATCCTTGAAGACTAAATTCTACTGAGAATTTAATATTTCTTTTAATCGTCGCCCCATTATTAAATCTTACATTTAGAAATAAATGATAATAATTTTCAAGATACTGAAAAAACCAAGGAGCATCACGCTTTAAATTAAACATTATTATATTAACTCTCCATTGTTTTTATTCATTTATCTTTGATAATCCCTTAGCCAAATACAAAGAAATTGATGAATTCTACAAAATTATAAAATTCCAATTTATTAAAGAATTCTTTCTTATTTAAATCTTATAATCATAAAAACAATGTTAAAAAAAATTAAAAAAAAAATTAAAAAATTTTATAGATATTAACTTAAAGGTTTTCTATGGTGGTATTTCGCCTAGTTCGATGGTTTTTTAAACCAATCTCCTCAGAACTTATACCCATAGATAAAGCTAACAATTCCGTTATATATAATATAGGAATATTATATTCAGATTCAAATTTTTTCGAAAGATTTCGTTGTTCTCCGTCTAGTCGTTGAAAACATGCAGGACAGTTTACAACGATACAATTAGCACCAGCTTTTTTAATCGAATCAAGTTTTTGCTTTAGAATTGCATCTCCATGTTCTTGAAATGGACCAGCAACAGCATTTCCACAGCATAATCCTAATTCTTCATAATCAACTACATTAGCTCCTGAAATAGCAACGATTTCTTTCAAATTTACTGGACGTAAGGGATCATCAGAATCCATCCATTCAGCAGGGCGCATATAATGGCAACCTGGATGACAAGCAACCTTTAGATCACTCATCTGCTTCGTAATTGCACCTTTTATTGCATCTAAATTTGACTTTAAAACGTCAACAAAATGCTTTACATCAATGGAACCTTTATATTCCTTCCCAATTTTAGCCAATTCTTTATTAATGGCATCTTTTTTATTGGAATCATGTTTCAATTGGTGCTGTACTCCACGAAGTGTATTAGCACAACCATTACAGAGCGAAATTATATCTTTATCTTCAGCTTCTGCTAAACATAAATTTCGAGCACCTAAAGCGAGCCAAGCTGTATTATCAAAACTTTTTACTCCGGTTGGATCTGGACAACAAGCAAATGGAGCTTGTGAAGTTTGAACTCCAATTTTGTCAAAAACTTTTCTGGAGGCAGCTTCAATAAACGGAATTCTGTTTCCAATAACACATCCTTCAAACATTTTATATTCTGTCATTTTATCTCCCTCCATTATAATTTTTTATCTGTACCTATTGCTTTTAATAAAGCTTGGACTTCATTAACATCTGGTGCCGCCACAACTGGTAAACCTAGTTGCTCGCGTCTTCTCTCGATCGCTGGTTGGGATGGAATGGCTTTTCCATTTTCAAAAACAGTCTTTGTTTGAGCCACAACATTATCAGGTGCTAATCCCGCACCACTAGTTACGTTCTTCGCTAAAGTAATAATTTCTGTGACCTCAATAGCTTGAGGACAAACGGTATCACAAGTATCACAAACTGTACAACCCCATGGCACAATCGCCGATTTGGTGCCTGCTAGAGCCATTACAACATCTTTATATCCTAAAAGAGTACCTAAAACAATTAATCTAGGATCAAAAACGTTTTCATAGAAGGGGTTAGCAACTGCAGCCACAGGACAATTGTCTGTACATCTGCTACATTGATAACAGTATTTAATTTTATCAGATCCAATATGTACGTCCATAATAAGTTTTCTAAATTCAAAATCTATACCTAATGGTAATGACATTTTTTATCACTTTTTTTCGTGTTTTTTATTCATTTTTTTTATATTTTTGTTGGTTTTAACCCGTGCAAGGGCAGTCATATCCAATCTATAATTTTTATTGGATATTTCATCCTAAACCAACATGCATCTCACGGGAGTAAATTTCTTTACCATCCTCATCAACTACAGTGATGTGAGCGGCACACGATAGTCAACAGTCGAAACAACGGACTATCATTTCTAAGATATTTACTACTCCTTCTGGTATATCACTCATATTTTTTTTTCACACTCTAAATTTTGATTTAGTTTATTTTATCCATGGATCTGGTAATTTCAGTCCTTCTAGGGCTTTATCTTCAAACACCTGTTTAGCAACATGCATTAATGTCTTTTCAATTCCTGCTATATTATGGTTGGTTGCGACTAAAAGATTTGCTTTCTTACAAATGCCCTCAGCATCTGACCATATATGATATAAGAGTACTCCTCTTGGTGCTTCAGTAAGACCTACACCATTACCTTCTCTTGGTTGTACATCCAAAGTCTTACAATCAGGATTAACAACATCATCATCTTGAAGCAGTGTTGCAACAACTTCAATTGACTCAACTAATTCTATTAATCGAGCCCAGTGATATGCAAAGGTATGATGTGAAACTGCTCCAACTTTAGCTCTCATTGCTTTCAATGCTTCGTCAGCTAAAGGAGTTGCCATCTTATCAGCTGCATTAATCATTGCTAAGGTGTTTGCTCTGTAAATTCCCTCAGGATATCCTGCTGGTTTATAATACATGTGAGTTGCATAAGAGTGTTCTGGGATGTGTTCACCTAAAGCGTCTAAATATTTTTGAGGTGGATAGTCAAATTTCTCTCCACCAGGAGATACAATACGGAGATCACCATCATAAATATCATGAACTCCATTTTTAGTCATCCCTAAATAGTATGTTGGGACAACACCCACATTAGCTACTACATCCCAATAATCTTCTACAACTTTTAGTCCAATATCAACTGTTTTTTTAGTCCATTCAACTTGATCCTCAATTTGTTTCAAGAACTTATCTCGGACATCTTCATCTAGAGGTTTCTTCATACCGCCAACAATTGCAGAAATTGGATGTACAGATTTACCTCCAATCGCTTGACATAATTTTTGACCAAAATCCATCATCTTCAATGCCATTGCACCTACATCAGGCATTTGATTAATTACATGAACCACATTTCTTAATGCAGGATCAGCCATCGGTCCTAATAAGAAATCTGGAGCTGCAAGTGCATAGAAATGTAAAGCATGTGATGAATATTGTTTTGCGTTTTGCAATAATTGACGCAATTTATATGCAGCCGGAGGAATTTGAACACCCCAAGCATCTTCTACTGCCTTAGTTGGCGTCAGATGATGAGGAATTGGACAAATACCACAAATTCTAGGTGTTATTCTTGGGATATGCTCGCAATAACGTCCTTCAAGAAATTTTTCAAAAAATCTTGTTGAAGTGATGTTAAATTGAACATTTTGTACTTTACCATCATCACCTAAAACTAATCTCAAACCACCATGTCCCTCTAATCGAGTAACTGGGTCTACTACTATCTCTTTTACCATTTTTTTATACGCCTCCTTTTCTTGATGCTAATGTGAATTTTTCAAAAGTACCAATAGGATCTTTTACTTGAGCAAGTAGATCATCTTTCGATAAGCTCACATTAAATTGTTTTAGCACTGTATCTGCAAATCTCTCTGCTTGATTAACACCCCATTTAGTTTGACCATAACAGCCAGTACATGGAGCATTAACCTTTAAACACATACCACCACAACCAGCTTTAGTAACAGGACCCATACAAATATATCCCTGTTCGATAAGGCAATCATCCATATTAGGTAATCCTTCATAATCTCTTTTAACTCTTGTCATTGTAGATTTACTCCCTATGATTCTAGAACATGTATCGCAGACATTTGAAATTTCAGTGAAATCTGGATTATCTCTCAAGAAAATCATTAATCTTCCTGCTATTTCTTCCGTTGTTGGAGGTAAATTTGCCAAAGGAGTACTAGAAGTTCCTTTTTTCTTGACTTGCTTAAATATATCTCCAGCTAAATCAAATCCTGCCATCAAGGGAATATTTAAAAATAGTGTTAAGAACTCATACAGATTCTTTTTATCTCCTGAACTAATTGATGATAGATTTTTCGAGATATTATTTAATTTCTCAGCTCTTGAATCTACTGTTTTTGCTGGACCAAAGCAACCAACACATGGGTTTCCATTACTAGTACATTTTAAACTACACCCTATACTTGTAATTGGTCCAAAACAGAGCTTTCCTGCATCTATTAAACAATTATCTTTAATACTGCAATCATTGCAAAATGCTAGATCATTCATGGGGAAAGGTTTTTGTCCTAGTAGAAATGCAACTGCAGAAACAATACCTTCAGGTTTTGGAGGACATCCTGAAATATAAGCATCAACATTAACTACTTCATCAACAAGGATGACCTTTTCTCTAAAACCAGGCATATATTGAGTTGGTTCGCCACCACTTCCATCGGCTATACTTTCAACATCAGAGAATTTCCTCTTTACTAAGTCCTGTTTGTTCCATTGATTAGCTAGTCCATGCACATTTCCATAACAGGAACAACTACCAAAGGCAATGATCAAAGCGCATTTTTCTCTCATTAATTTAGTGTTTTCATAATCTTCATTTGTTCTGATAGAACCTTCGATAAATCCGACTAATATTGACCCGTTTTCTCTTGCTTTCAATGAATCATGTTTAAAGTCTACTACAGCTGGCCAGTAAACTATTTCGAGTGCTGGAAGAACTGGCAACAACCCTAAATGAGTATTTAATAAAGATTGATGACAACCCCAGCAATCGGAAAGTTGCATAAAAGCTACTTTTACTGCCATTTTATTTTCACTTTTTGTTGTTTTTTGTTTTTTTTTAATTATAAATACATATTTATATCTTTAAAAAAATAAGTTAAGTTTCATTATTAAAGAAATATTAAATAAATTACTAGTTTTTTTACAAATTATTCAAAGAAAGGTTTAAATTATTCATGATTCTTTAAAATATAGTATAATTATGGTGAAAATGTCATTTTCACGAAAAATGAAATTGTATATTCAGAAAGTGTATATTTAGTTTAAAATTTATTAAAAATAATATTCAATTTGAAGAATAATGTAGATTTTGTAATACTATAAAGTCAAATGTTATCTTATCTCCTCAAAAATATCTCAGAATAAATAGTGTTTTGTTTAAGTTATAGGTAAATTTATTCTTCAATATCCGAATTTTTGTTGATTTTCAAACATTTAGGTCAAAAATTGAGCTTATCTCTATAAAATAAAGCAACTTTCTTCTCGATTTGTCAAAAAAGTAAAATAATTGAAATAAAATAGTTTAAAATTAATCCATTTTATTATTAAGATAGTTATCTTTAATTAAAATTTTTTCAAAATAAATATTAATCTTTTATATCTAATTTAGAGGTATTTAAATGAAAGCTATATTTGATCAAATTGATAGAAAAATCTTGGAAATATTAATAGAGGACGGTCGTCAAAGCCTAACTCAAATATCAAAAAAAATACCATTAAGCAATACGGGAATTAAAAAAAGAG
>JABXKB010000070.1 GCA_013375485.1 Promethearchaeota archaeon
TGGATTGCTTGTGCAATTCTATCATCTTCATCTTCACCTTCTAATATGGATTCAGCTTTTAATTGAACTGCATCTGATTCCTTATAATTTTCACCTCTTCCTAAAGCTTCCATAAATTCTGCGTCATCACCCTCCTCAAAGATCGTTTCTTGCTGTAATCCTGCCCTATCAGCATCTATTGAACGTGCCCATTGGCCAGCCTTGACTTTTTCAGTAACAGAACATGCATTTCCTTGCCAGATATATACTTTAGTTCCTAAATCAGCAAGAAAACAATCTTCAGATTCTAAAGATTCCTTTTTAAAGGGGACTTGAATCATTTTCATAACATTGATATCTTCGAATTCTTCTGAAGAAACACGATATAAAATATTCATCCACTCTGTAAAACCTGCAAAATCTCCCGTTGTTACATCTTTGAGCAATGTTTTTGCATAATTCTTTTCTACTATTTTCATTGCACCCATTGGATTGATTGCTTTCATAAATTCTCTCGATTCTTGCCCTTGATCAACCGTAATTATTTTAGCTGCACCACCACGTTGTTGATCGAGTGTTCTCGCTTGAGCCGCACCAGCGGTTTTTTCATCAACAGAACATTTGTTTCCTATCCACACGTAGATAGTCTTCTCGTCATCTAATAAGTAAACATCCCCACTGGAAAAGATTAATTTATTGATTTCTTTTAAATTTCCTTGTTTAATTAGGTATAGTTTCAATTAGATCAACCTATTTTTTTTAAAAATTGTATTTTAGTTTTTAAAAAATTCTTTTTTTAACAACATTATAAAAACAAAATAATATATATGTATTTATCTTTAGACTTATTTTAAAAATCATTAAGAGCTAAATTAATTCTTTTAACTAGCTCTGGTATTTCCTTTTTATCTATGGAGCAGTAAGCAATGCGTATACCGTTAACATTCTCATCCAATTTTTCAATTGGTATTATACCCACTTTATATTCTTTTAAAAGGTGATCAGCGAATTCTGTTGCTTTAATTATGTCAGAATCTAAATTTACAAATACGAAAAATCCACCAGAATTGGGATCGATTGAGATATTAGGATTATTTATCTTTTTTAGCTCGGCATTAATACAGTCATATCTTTTTTTAAGGAGATTATTTACTACTTCCCTAGATTTGATGATTTGTTCTCCTCCATTCTCTTGAAATAATTTAAGTATAAGTTCTTGGTAAAAACTGTTACAATTTGATATTGTAGCACGGATAAACCCTTCCAATTTATTATTTATCTCTTCCTTTAAGTTTTGTAATTCTACATAATCAACTATCCAAGATGGTTTTAATCCTATAGTGATAAATCCTATTCGCCCCCCATAAATTAAGAGTTCTTTAGTTATTCCATCTAATTTAATTGGAATTACGTTTTCATCTAATTGGTGTAGATCATAAAATATAGACCTGTCTAAAACGTCATCCTTATAAACATATGGCTCATAGGCGTCATCAACCAAAACAACTATAGGTTTGTTGTGAGTTATTTGACTTTCTTTTAACATATCAACTAATTTTGATGCCTCTTCTTTTTTAGGAACATATCCTGTTGGGTTGTTTGGAAAATTTAAAAGAAGGACAATTTTTTCCTGAATTTTAGCAATTTTTTCTATAGCAGATCTCAATCCTTTAATGTTCATCTCATTTTCATTAAAAAATTCAAATGATTGAGTTTTTGCACCAATAAACTTGTAAATTATATTATCATAATTCCCCCATCTCTTATTTGGTACGATAATATAATCGTTTGGATTTAAAAACATTGAACAGATTTGAAAAATTCCGTTTGTAACTCCCCCCGTTATTACTGGAGTTGTTATATACTTTTCTAATCTAGATAATAATGAATCCTCCTTTTCACTATATAATGATTTTTTAATAATCCATTCTTTCCATATCTTTCTTGTTTCGAGTAGGCCACCAATGGATGTATATGGAATTATTTGTTTCACAGAAAGTTTAGAATAATCAGTAATTTCTCTAAGATAGCAAGGGACCCAATCAGAACTACCTCCTTCAATAAAATCTTTTTCAAATCCATAAGCAGCCCCAAGAGTTCCAATTAATTCAGCTTCATTTTTTGCTCTTCCAGACCAATAGAAGATACCATCCGGTAGAAAAATTCTTTTCCCAATCTCCGAAAGAGCATTATATAATGGCGTTTTTTGAATATAATTAAATTTCATGATTTAATAGAGTTTATTTTTAATATTTACTAAAATCTATTTATCAATAAATAATTAAATATGGAAAATGAAATTTACTTACTGAATTTAAATATTAAAATGGATTAAGAAAAAAATATGAGTAAAGAAAATAATTTTAAAGATTCTGAAAAAGAAAAGCAAGATCAAAATCTTTTTTTAAAAGGCTGGAAAAATTTCATTGATGGAGCTAAGGACGGATTTGATAATTTTAAAGCTTCTTTAGAAAAACAAACAAAGAAAAGTGAAGAATTATTGGAAGAAAATAAAGAAAAAGTCGATGGTTTCTTCAATAAAATAAAACAAGATTGGGATAACAAAATTAAACAATGGAATACGGAAATGGAACAACGGAGCTTAGAAACAAAAGAACAATGGGAGGCTGGTAAATCAAAAATTCAACAAGAAATAAAAAATTGGCAGGAAAATACTAAACAAGAATGGAATGATGGGGTAAAAGCTATCAGAAAAGGATTCTTTAGAGCTTATCTATGGGCTATATTATTGATTTTCCCGATAGTCATAATAATCGTTATAATATTATATGTGATAAATATAGCTTTAGGATGATTGAGTAATTTTTAAATTTCATTATTTTTTTATGCAAGTTTTATCTAAATATGATTGAGATTCTTACAATTTCCTTCTTAGTTGCTCTAACTGGTGCTTTATCTCCTGGACCTGTATTAACTTTTACTATTTATAAATCTCTTAAAGGTAAAATGGGATATTTAGCTGGTTTTTTGATAACATTAGGTCACGCTCTTTTAGAATTTACTTTAATTATCATTTTATTACTTGGGGCTTCTCTTCTATTTCAAAATTTAATCTTCCTACTTATTTTAGGAATTATCGGAGGGAGTTGTTTAATAACGTTTGGCTCTCTTACAATAAGGAATGTTTATAGAAAACATTATATGGTTAATTTTAACTTAGATAATCAAAATATGAAGGGTTTTAAAGGTAATAGCTTTATTGGAGGTATTTTTTATTCTATAACAAACCCATATTGGGAATTTTGGTGGGCTACTGCGGGTTTAACAATTATGGTTGATTTAAATATTTCTTTTCAACAACCAGTAGGGCTCTTACTCTTTTTTATTGGACATGAATTAGGAGATTTAGCATGGTATGTACCAATTTCTTGTTTTGTTTATTTTGGAGGCAAATCCCTTAACCCTAAAATTTACAAGTATGTGTTGATTAGTTGTGGAACATTTATGATCATATTTGGAGCTTATCTAACTTTAAACATACTCATATTCCCTCCAACGTTTTGATCTTAATAATAGTGATTTTTATGAATTGAGCATTTAAAATCGGTCTAGTTCTTGATCTTCTTCGCTCTCAAATAATTCTGAATGAGGTTCAAGAAAATTATTTTGACACATCGGACATGAATTGTATTTTGAAAGCCAAAATGCAACGCATAAGTAATGATATGTACTCGCACAAAAAGGACAAGTAATGACTTTATTTTTAGCAAAATCAATATATTTATGACAAACAGTACATTGAACATCAGATTGAGATATTCCCTTTCTTACTTTCACCCTATTCGCAAGTATTATTTCTAACTTTGAAACTTCAACTTGATACAACCCTAACGAATTGCTTAATTGATTTATCTTAGATTCTATCTCAGAAATTCTTTCTTTTAATTCTTCTTCACTCAATCTTTCAGCCAAAAAGGAAGATAATGCAAAATTAAGAGGTAACCCCTCAAAGTTTTCTGTTTGTTCAGTAATTTCAGTAATTGTCGCAAATAAGATTCCTTCTTTATCGATTAATTCTTTAAAACTTTTAAATAACTTATTGAGAAGAAGTGATATCAGAAATGTTAACTGTTGTTTTTTACGATTTAAGCTATCCTCCCAATATTTAATTGCTTGATAAGCATCGATCTCGTTCGATTTCATAGAATCTAATTTTTTATAGACCTCATCCTTAATATTCTGGATTTTTTGAAAATATTCACTTAAAATTTCCCTGATCCTTTTTAATTGTGGGAATTCTTCTTTAATAATTAAGGAAGCTTCGTCTTCATAGACTCTAATTAATTCATTGACTTCTAATATTTTATCGGATACAAATCTCCTTGCTTCAACCCTTAACTCTTCATCTTTTACTGTTTTAATAAACGTTAAATATTCATTCTTTCTACGATAGATTTCAGACGTTAAATTTGAAAAAATTTTTCGCAATCCAGTTGTTATATTCTCATATGGTTTAAGTAAATATTCAATACCTAATACCCAGTCTTCAATTTGATTAATTATATTTGAAAAATCATCAATTTTTTGATAATAAAAGTTAGTAATTTCTTCAAATTTATCTGCTTCGATTATATTATGAATTTTCTCTTGGAATTTCTTTTCCAAGCCAACAATATAATAATCAACAATCTTAGGAAAAAAATCACTGATTTTTTGTTCTGAGAGAGTTTTTAAATTAATTTTTGGTTCTTTTTCCTTTAAATCAAATTCCTCTATTTCGACTAAAACATCGTGTAATTTATCCTTAATTAATTGTTTAAGTGGAGGTTGAACGAAATTTTTTAGATTTTGTAATACCTCTTTTCTTTCAAGGATGTTAATAAATTCTTCTCCTTGATATTCATCAAAAAATTTGTTTAAATATAAAAGATAAATTAAATCAGAATAAAACTTAATTTTATTTTCATCTATTGAATGAAAAAATTGATAAATTTCGTCAAAATGAAATGTTAATATCTTCTCTTTCTTCTCTTTCTTTCTTTTGCTTAAAAAAACTTCATTTAAACTTTTAATAAAAATAACTAGTTCTTTAATTTCATTCCAATTTTCTAAAGAGGTAGGAATCTCATTCAATTTAAAATTCAAATTCTTAATTTTATTAATTTCAACCCATAGATGTGTGGTGTCATCTTGAATGATTTTAATTTCTTCAAGCGATTCTTGTAGTTCAGAACCAAGAAGAGTCATTTCTCTTAAAAGATCTTCTATTGTTGATAGAAGATCATTTAATCCAGTACCATTTTTTGTTATTCTTTTAATATTTCTTATATTTGAGCTAATGTTTTGCAAATTATTTGTGAGGACCCTTAATTCCTCCATTATTTCACTTTTTAGATGATAATATTTCGAACCCTCAGTAGAAATTAAATAATTATTCGTAAAGCTTCTTAGGTTCTCTAAATAACTCGAATATTTATCAAGTATTTCAGAAGAAATATGTAGTTTCGATCTTAAATACTCATTTATCTCGATACGATCAGTACCTTCAGATTTAAACTTGCTAAGGATTTCTTTAATTTCTAAAATCTCGTCTTTAGTAAACCCGTGAATTTCCCTAGTATCGTTAAAAGTATTGTTAGAAAAATTCAACTTGAATCTACCCGTTATTAGCATATGAGTATTCATTAATTAATAAACTTTCATAAAATAAATTCTTATTGGTAAGAAAGTAGAGTATATTAAATTTAAAAATGAAAAGTTTAAGAAATTATTCTCCTAATTCTTTGATCTCGATATATTTTTCTTTTGCGCCATCTTGGGTTATCGTTAATATATCAATTCCATTCCCTGTCATAGCATCTCTTTTAATTGAATTTCTGATTGCTTTTTCCACTAGTTTTTCACCAGCCGCTGTTGTCATCCCAGGTTTATATTCTGCTTCTAGAATACCGATAGACATCAACATTCCTGTTCCCGCAGTTCCATAATCGTCAGGCATGAGGCTTCCAAGAGCATCTAATGTATAGAGTTTTGGGCCATCATTATCCACTCCTGCAACCACTAAGTTTGTATACAAAGGCATCATTTTCCTCGAATATAAATAATTAGATACTAATTTTGCCATACTTTTTGTAGAGATGCGTTCTCCTGTTTCGAGTTCATATAGATTTGCTTGCGCTCGTAGGATTCTTACAAGAATTTGAAAATCACCAATCAAACCATATGCTGCTAATCCTATATATTCAGTAATTTTAAAGACTTTCTGAGTTGATTTATTTGTAACAGTATAACCCCATGTTGCTCTCCGATCATTTCCAAGCACAACACTGTCTTTACATTTAATTCCTACGCCACAAGCTCCAGGGACCATAATTTGCTGAGACATTTTTCCAAAATCTAAATTATTGAATTATTTTGTATTTTTGTTATTATAAATAATCAGAATTAATTAAAATTTTTCTTTTAATTTATAAAATTTTATCATCTTCGCATAAAAATACCCAATTTTTATTCTCATATAATCCATATCATTTTCAATATTTCATTTAACCCAATGATCCCCAGATTGAAATTAATTTTTGCTTCTTAATTTGTTTATATCTTAATTGATATGATCAGAAAATATATAATATAAAATTCAAAGGGGATTATTTTTTTCAATTAAAAATTTTTTAATTCACCATTAAATCTCAATAAAACCTACCTAAAAGAAGCTTTAACCAATATTAATATCAGTATAATTTTGATTCTATAAAAGTTAATTCATCTTTTTTGACTGATTGATGATTATATGATCACATAATTTTTGTTATAAACATTTGTTGCCGATCACTTTTATCAATTATATTTTTCTTAATTCACCAGTAAATCATAGCCAAACTAAGATAAAAAATAAGTTTATCAAACTTAATATTTGAATAATGGTGATAATAACAAAAACATTTCAAATCTTCACTATGATCAACCATCGAATGATCATAGATGATAAGTAATTTTCTACAACAAAAATTTTTTGTCGTGATTTTTTTTTCATTTAACTCTTGATCTTCTTCTGATTCTCCATAACATTTAAATAACTCTTCAGATATTATATTATCTAAGACACTTTACTAATAACTTCAAAAAAAATTAAAAACTTAAATTTTTAAAAATTTTAGTTAAAAATATTGGAGGAATAAAAAAATGGCTAAAAAGAAACATTCTTTCGCATGGAGCCCAATTCGTCGATTGATGAAGCAACAGGGAGCAAGCATCGTTGCTCGAAATGCAGTTGATTTATTAATTGATCATTTAGAAAAAACTGCTACTGCTTTAACTGAACAAGCAAGAACTTTCACAATGCATGCGAATAGAAAGAAGATAACAAAGAACGACCTACTTCTTTCAATTAAATACAAATAAAGAAGTAGAATCCTATAGTAAATATTTTCAAAATTTTTTTTTCTTTTTTTTCTTTTCTATTTTTGATGATTATTTCATGATACAGATATTTCAACATTAAGAACAGTTTAGTTTCTTTACATTTAAAATAAAAAATGTTTGAGAAGCCAATTCCGAAAAGTTGAATTGAGCTGAACTAAAAATCATTAATATCAGTATTTTTTAAGTCTAATCGGATTTTCTCCCTAATTTTAATTTTGTTTAGTAACTTCTTTTTACCTTCGAACTTCGAGAAAGGTTTCACAATAAAAACTATATAACGAAGCATATCCATATTAAATCCATTTTTTCTTCCATAAAAAAAGTATCATAACCCCAGAATTGCATAGTAGATATTACTGTTTCTAAAATAAAAGTAAGATGTGTTGTGTAATATACATTTATACCGGTTAATTCAGAATTTATGTTCATATGATATAATTTATTTCTAGATTTAAATATATTTTATCTCTCTTTATTGCGGTACTTTTGCTTAAGTTATTTTTGGTTTGTTGCTTTTTCGAATGATATATCTTTTTTTCCGCTGATAAAATTAACTTCGGTTATTTCACGATAATTATAAATACAATTGAAATATAAGTGGAAGTAAAGTTCCAACAACGAAAATTGTTGATGGTATGATTTTTGATTTGTATTTAGAAAATTTTTTAGAAGAAGAATAGAAGAGGACCTCTAATTTTTTTGAGGAGAGTTTTTCTATTAATTTGATAATTTTAGGTAATTGATTCTTTGCTATTATATAGCAAAAAATGTTTCTTCATCTCCAGTAAATACTTTTATCGAGGCTAGAGCTGAGAAGATAATAGTTATTAATACCGAAGAAATTGTAGCATACCACACCCAATTCCATTTATTGAATTTCTTTTGGAAAATTACCACAAATATAATTACATATCCTGTTGATAAGACAAAGAATATTAATCTTAGTATCAGCTCATCTTCAATACCAATTCTAAAAATATAAGCTTCAATGATGTTTAAGTTGATGATATTCTATTAATTAAAAAGTATTTAAATCTTTTTAGAATAACATTTCACGGCGAAAGCTAATTATAATTATCAAAAGTAAATTGGCCATATAATCAATTGGACTAGAATAAAATGTCTGATAGTAATATTTAAAGTAAGAGAAAAGGAACTTGCTATAATTACATTTTCTATTTTTATATATACATATATTATTATAAATCCTGTTAAGAATATAAATAAAAACTCTATTAAAATCGCAGGAACACCTAATATGAAGGTTTGTTTTATAAACCCAGTAGGAATTGTTCGTGTTATATAGAGGAAAAAGAATTGAGAAATTGAGTACATAAAATTATTTAAAATAATAGCTTTCCATTTTTTAACTTTATTTAATATTAACGGAAGCATTACACTTCTTAGGGCGATCTCTTGCCAGAAATAATAAGAGAAAATTAAAAATAAATTATAAAGAATGTAAACTACAAGTAGAATAATTATCTCATATGTAGAACTATAAACTATATAGAAATTAATAAAAAAAATCAATATTCCAACAAAGATACTAAAGAAAATCTTTTTCGGTGTAGACTTACCTCTTCCAAATATAATTTTCTTTAAATATTGTTTGAATTGTAATCTTCCTGAGGGAAGTCCTAAAATATATGGGTTTATAGCAATCCATAATAAAAGATAAAAAATATTAAAAATAAAGAAGTAAAAAAATTTATATAATTCATGATTTAACTCGATTTTTTCAGGGAATATAAAAAAAAAAGGATAATGAAATAATGAAATTACATATAAAATTACAATATTTAAAGCCAAAATTAGAATTAGAGATTTCCATATATGTCTTATAAAATAAGTAGGGATCCCCTCTACTGATATTTTATCCTTTTTTATTGATGGAAATACTCTTTCAAAAATGAAGCTAGTGGATATAAAACCAATAATTAAAAAAGAAATTAGAAACAATAACATTAATAATAGATTCTTAATACTATAAAATGTAAAAGATAAAGTGAGAATCGCAAAATAAATAAAATATTCTATTAAAAAGATTTCTAACCATTTTCTAATCTTATTCTCTGGAAGAACTTCTTCAATTACGAAAAGATTTTTCGATTTGCCGAAAAAGAAAACCCAAAGTTCAAACATAATAAACATGAACAGTAAAACGAAGGGTAATGCACTTAGCGCTGTTAATATTGAATTAATAAAGACCCGTTTACCGATATACATAAAAGAAGGTGCTAATACAGTAATGGTTTGAATTGAATACATTAAAAATAATTTTGCTTTTGCTTGCTCTTGCGGTTGAAGTGGTAAAGATGCTAATATTGATGCTCCAGATTCTTCCATATTTAACAAGCTATATACAGTCATACCCGAAATAACAATATTAAAACCAATAATAACAAAAAAATTAAAGATTGAGTCGATATCAAAAGGGGACACACCTCCAATAGTAGAGATATTATAAGTAAATGTAAAAATAAATCCAATTACAATTGGCATTACTACGGATAAAAAATTTTTAAGATTACGAGTAGAAATTATTAAATCTTTGCGAATATAAGCCCAAACTGGCGATCTGACTTTAATCTTTATATATTCCTTCATATTTTTGGTAATGGTCTTACTATCCTTCTTAAATTTTGAATATGTTGTTTTTCTAATACCTTTAATCGATTGTTGATATATCAACCACGTTAGAATTAAGAAAAGGGAAAATCCAATGAAAATATTATACCATATTTGAAATGGAATTTGATTTGGAGCGATAAATGAAGATATTAAATATCCAGGAGCAATCGGAAAAGGAATCATACTTAGAATAAGAATTACGAGTACAGGAGACCTAGATCTACCAAATAAAACAAAGAAGGTTTCTATAGAACTTAAAGACCATTGGATAATAAACACACTTCCAATAACAATAATTATATAACTTACCAAATTAATTAAGCGAATGAAATGCGTTCTTTTAGAACCAATATCATTAATATTTAAAACTCTATTCATTCGCTCACTAAAAAGAATTAGGATACTAAATGAAAATATTGTATTTAATATTGAAACACCAATACAGATTAAAAAAATTAATAAATTTTGAGTTCCAATAAGCATCATAATAGGAAAAGAGATAGTTATAACTATTAGTGGAATGTCTAAACTGTGAATAATAGTCAATAGAATTAATTTTTTTAATTTTCCACGTGAGATTGGCAAGGTTTCAAACCATTCAAAAATATTACCTGATAAAATCTTCATTGTATTCAACATAACCATAAGAAAAAAATTAAAAAATTGAAATATAAAAAATATTCCAAAAAGTAGACTTCCAGCAAATAGAATTAATTCAATAGGGATTTCGCCTTCATTGATAAAATCCAATACTTGAAAATAAGTTAATAAAGGAATAATTGGTAAAATCCCAAATATAAACGCCCCAAATATTTTTGATAAAATAAATCTTCTTTTAAGAGAATCTTTACTTGATAATTTTCTCTTAAAGTAACGAAATCGAATACTTTCTAATCGTTCAAGTTGTTCTTCAATTAAAATTTCATATGTAGCAATTTTCGAAAGATAAAATAGACTCAATTCTTTGTTTTTCATACTGTTAAAAATCTTATTTTTCTGTATTTGCTATTTTTTAGATCTTTCACCCAATAATAATATATAGAGTGTTTGTATAAAATATTTAATTAGATATGGGTATGATCAATTGAATATTAAATTTTTATAGAAAATTGTTTTAACAATTCAGATTAATAATTTTTTTGGTATCCTAGCCGCTCTTTTGAAAAACTGTTGGCGTCTAAAAATTGCCAAGGTAATTCCTAAAAAAACATTAAAAAAATAAAAAAAATCATCAAAAATATTTGTTAATGAATTCTAAGCGAGCTATTTCAGGATCTTCTCCATTTTTCAGAATAAAACTCTCACATTTCCCATAAAGGTCAAGCATGTCATCATATAGTTTTATGTATTCCTTATTTGGTTTTATAAGAATAGATTTTTTAAAATCTATAAACTTATTAATAATCTCATCCCATGTTTTTTCCTTATTTATCAAATCATAATATGATTTTGCAGCTCTGAATGCCGCACCTAAAGCTGCTGAATCTGTAAATTCAAACTTTCGTACTTTAGTGTTAAAAATATTAGCCATCACTTGCAGAATATCTCTATTTGCAGACGCCCCTCCAGTAGCATAAATTTCATTAGGTTTTTCTCCAATCCATTCTGAATGTAATCTCATAGATAAAAATTGAGCTTCAATTATGCCTCTTATATTCCCTTCTATGTCGTTCTCATCAAAACCAAAGCGACAAACTTTTGGTTCTAATACTTGTGGGACAGTTTCAGGAAAAAAGTACGGTAACATCAATTTTCCGTTATTTCCATGTGGTGTTTTATTTAAAATTTCAGAAAATTTTTCCCAACTTAGATTAAACTTGTCCTTTATTCTTTCTCTTGCTAATGAACCATTTTTATAACAAATTAAACTCATATAATCACCTGTGGGAGCTCCAAAAACGTGGCCTTCTCCTCTATAATCTAGAAATAAATTCTGTAAATAACCAAAATACGTATCACTTGTTCCTAAACTTATGGCAACTTTTCCTTTTTCAATTAATCCAACACCAATAAGGCTATTTGGATTATCACCAGACCAAGCTATCAGATTAGTATCAGGATTAAATCCATATTTTTCTACAAAATAAGAAGATATCTTTCCAATGATACCATAAGACTCTATAAGAGGAGGTAATTTTTCTCTTAAATTAGGTGCAGTAGCTTCTAAAGCTCTCTCATCCCATTTCTTAGTTCTTATATTCATTAAATTCATTCCGGCACCATCTCCATGATCAATGAGGGCACTTTTTCCTAACATAATTGAAGCCATAAATGAGCTAACTAAGTGAATGATTGAGGTTTTTTCATACAATTCAGGTTGTAACTGGAAAAATTTTCTTATTTGTGGTCCAGAAAAACGCTCAATGGTATTAGAACCTAAAAGTCTTATTGTTGATTTTAATCCCCCCAGTTTCTCACGAACTTCATCGCATTGTTTAGTTGTACTCGAATCCATCCAAATTGGACTTGTCTGACGAGAAAACGAGTTCTTTAATTGAGAAACTAATGTCTTACTTACATCTAATTGCTCGATGTTTCTTACAAATTCACTATTTAAATATACTGTTCCATGTTGTTGTCCTGAACCAGAAATTGCTTTAATTTCAAAAAAGGAAATCTCACTATCCTTCATTTTTTCAAACAGTAATTCTAAAGCCTCTACCCACATAAGAGGATATGAATGAATGACTTTTTCATTATCAAGGACTACAACACCATTTTGCGTATTATAGTGTGGTAATTCTTTATCAAAGTTGATGCTATTCCTACAAACTACTGTGTTTAAATTAAAATCAATTATAATTCCAGTCAAGCTTTGGGTTGAACAATCTAATCCAAGAAATAACTTATCCATTAAAAACTATATTTCTTTAATCAAAAAGAATTTTATCATCAATTAGAAATAATATTATGTAAAAAATTTTATATTAAAGTATTAATCTTCTTTTTCAAATTTGAAATTAAGAAACCAATAGAAGAATTTCTCCAAAATTTCTATCCTACTAATTTCGTTCACATTAATTAGAGTCGATTCGTTCACCTAGCTTGTAATAGTTGAAATCTCCTCCAGTAGTCCATACTATAGGATGAATCTTTCTCCAATCGAGTTTTACTTCCCCTTCCTCTTTAATAGTGTATTGCTGATTAACATAAGATTTAATTACCTTACCAATAATTCCTTCACCATCGCCATAGTCGAGGATTTCATGTACTTCACATTCTATATTTACTGGACATTCACGAATCATTGGAGCTGTTTTTAATTCTCCATAAAAATTATCAAAGAGAGAACTTTTATCAATATCCCGTCCAGATTTACTTCCACAAATATTTGTTTTTTCCACTAGATCCTCTGAAGGGATATTTACACTAAAGGTCATATTCTCATGAATTCCGATTGTAGTATAGCGTGTTGGAGATAAACTGAAGAAAATATACTTACCAAAATCAAATGGACAGCTATACCCAATTACCAGATAATTAGGCTTATTATGTACATTTGCTCCAACCAAAATTACAGGCAAAGGACTTAAAAGATTCCCTTCAATAACTTGTTTATTTAAGTTCTCTTTATTCATTTTAATCAAATAAAATTTGTAATGTTATTGTTTTTCATATTTTTTTCCAATCTCAAATGCTGGTGCAAGTTTTTCACCGACTTTCCAATAATTATTCAATGAATATGTATATGTTTTAAATTTAGTAATATCTGGTATACCATCTGTTAAATATTTCTCATCAGCATAAGCATTTACTACTTTTCCGATAAAGATTTCATGACCTTCATCGACATCCACTAACTCCTTTATCATAAAGGTTTTAACAACCTCACATTCTAGATTAAGTGGTGAAAGACTAGCCATTGGCGCAGTTTTAAGATCCCCATAAAAAATGTCAAAAACTTCCGATTTATCAGTTTCTTTACCTGAAACTATACCAACATAATCAATTTTTTCTGCTAAAACTTCCGAAGGGGTGTTAACGCTAAATGTTCCATTTTCTTTAATACCAATATTAGTATAATGAGTTTCATAAGAAGCTATTGAAATTAATGGTGGTTGAGCTTCAATAATACCAACATATGCGAGGGTCTCAAAGTTTGGATTTCCATTCACATTTGCCCCGATAAGAGCGACTGGCATAGGAAATAAATAAGCTCTGGGAGGTATTTTATTTTTATTCATAATATAACTCTTTTAATTCTTTACATATTATAGGATTTGATAACATAAATAGGTGAAATTCTTGAACTTAGAATGAACTTTGAACTGATATTCAATTTTTTAATTTTATCCTCCAAAATCATTCATTATCTTATCGATTTTCGGCAAAAATAATGGTTTGATAATGGACTTTAAAAACTTTATTAGAAAATAAGTATTAACCAAAAATATTATTTTAAATCCAAGATTATTAATATTGGAAATTGAAAAATTATCAAGCATTGAGTAAAAACTTAACATGACTGAAACTAATGATTTAATCGTAAATGGAGAAACGAAAAGAATTTTATTTCAATCTATGGAACTAATTATGAATAATATTAAGGCTAACATTGACCATTTAGACAAGAATTTCAAATATACGAAAAAATTTATTGATTTAGTTCATGATGGTTTAATGAATAAGCGTAGATTCTTTTTATTAGCTTCTGGAAGAAGTGCTTTCATATTACAATGTTTTGCGACACGATTAGTGCACCTAGGCGCCGAAGTACATATAGTTACCAACTTAGCAAGCATGCCAGCATTACGAAAGAAAGATATCTTGATAGTACTTTCTGGTTCTGGGACTACGGGAATTGTTGTTAGTTTGCTTAACAATTATGTAAATACTATAAAGCCATATGGTATTGTTACAATTACTAGTCATCCAGAGACAGTAATAGGGAGGATAGGAGATATTACTATAAAACTCAAAGGTAGAACTAAACGGGACAAGGCAATTGGAGACACTGCGGTTTTGGCACCCGAAGGTACCATGTTTGAAATTGCAGCCTTTTGTTATTTGGATGCCATTATAGCAGAATTAGCAATAAAAATGGGTAAAACAAATAAAGATTTACTTGAAAAACATTCACAAAGTACTTAAAAAATAATAATTTTCTTTTTTAATTCTTCAATTCTTATTTATTACAAAAAAAATTGCAACCACATTAAAATGCGCCGATTTATAGTGTTTTTATTAGAATAATAATTCGATGAGTAAAAATCTCCAAATCGGCGCACACTTTAAATAAGTTCTGCCCCAATTGCCGCACAAAATTCAGAGTTCCTTAAGAAAATCCCATTTTTTTTATTCACTTTACATAAAAGGGAGAGAATTTTCTTTAAAATCTTATTTTCTTTTAGGAAACCTCCACAAAAAACAATATCTGTAACATCATTATTATCAGCCAACATATTCGCAATTATTCCTAAATTTTCACCAATCAAACAAATTATAGAATTAATAAAATCTTCTTGGTTTAAAGATTTAAGATCAAAATTTTCACTAATTTTACCTAATGATGCTGCGGTGAATTCTCTGAAAAGTAAATTAACTCTTTTATCATCTGAATGATATATATCTGAAACCTTTAAATCAACATTATATCGATTTCCTTTTTTTGCAAGGTTCATTGCTTCTTGGAAATTATCTAAATTGAATATGGTTTTTATCAAACCCATAAAAAATCCTCCTCCAAGTGCAGATCCCCCCAAATGCTTAATATTATCGTTTTTCAGAACAATTGAAGTCCCTGTTCCTATGGTCACTATTAATGAACGTGGGAAATCCTTCTTTTTTTCCAGAGTATAAAGGAACTCGACACCTTTCACGTTTGCTTCGAATTCATTTATAAGATTTGACGTAAAGTCTTTTGAATATTCGGTGTACAACTCAAAACTTCTTCCTCCGGTAAAATTGACTACTTTTAACCGATCTTTTTTTGTATTTAGTAGTATTTTAATCTCTGAAAGGCTGGTATGAGTAGGAAATGAAGATAGGTTTAGTTTTTTATTATCTAAATATGCAATTTTCGAAAGAGTCTGTCCCATATCGATTCCAATTTTATCTGATGGAATTTCGATAACATTATCGCTTAAAATTATTTTTGACATCCTTCTTATCACTTAACTTAAAATTCAAATCTTTCATTATTTTATAATATTAATTTAGTAAATGAATTTTGCCTAATGTTTTCATGTTAACCCATTCAAAATCAAAGAAACCCGAAGTAGCAATTAGTAAAGGTAATACTCCAAAAGAAAGTCTATTAAAAGGAATTGATATTCTTGGAGGAATTTCTAAATTTATTGAAGAAGGTGACCAGGTTTTTATTAAATTTAATTTATGTTTACCTGAAGGTTTTCCTACAAATACAAATTTAGATGTTCTTCAAACTCTTATTATTTCCTGTAAAGAAGCAGGCGCAAAGAAAGTTTATTTAGGCAGTTTTCCTTTAAAGGGAGTTCCGATCAAAGTTATATCAGATTTATTAAATCTCAATGAATATTTTCAAACACTTGGGGCAGAATTAGCATTTTTAGATAATAGTGATATTTTTGAGAACAAGGAAATTAATCGAGATCAATTGAAAAAAATTAAATACAATTCACTTACAACAGTTCAAATAAAAGATAATGAATTCCTTGTACCAAATGTAATTCTTAATTCAAATAAAGTTATATGTGTTAATCAAATTAATGTGAATCCTTTATTCAATTTTAATTTATCTTTATTAAATCTCTATTCTATTATTCCTACAAAATATCAAGAAATTGGAAAAAAAAATCGCGATAATGGAGACTATATTTCAATAGATCGATATAAAAAAAATTTAATTTCAAATAT
>JABXKB010000368.1 GCA_013375485.1 Promethearchaeota archaeon
ATAATGCTTGGGAGAGATCATCACGATGTTTCTGGAACAGATTCTCCCTTCAGAGAAACATCAAATATCCGAGATGGAAGTAATGTGATGGCAGAAATGGCTGTACATTGTTTTGCAGGAAATGCAATTAGAGGTATGACTTATATAGTTCTTTCTAATGGTGGTGGAGTTGGTATTGGAAAATGTTTCAATGGAGGGTTTGGGTTAGTCTTAAATGGGTCGGAAAAAGTTGATAATATTATCAAAAATGCTTTAGAATGGGATGTTATGGGTGGTATTGCGAGAAGAAGTTGGGCTAGAAATCCTAATGCATATGAGACTGCCTATAATTGGAATATTGAAAATGAAAAAAGAGGACATTTAACACTTCCATTTATAGCAGAAGATAAACTTTTAGATAATATTGTAGATAATTATTTAAAAAAACTTAAATGAAAAATAAATCGATTAAAATTAATTAACAAATATTTAATTTGAAGAATATCTACATATTGAATTGATTTTATAGTATAGCTTAGAATGTGATTTATATGGTTAACAATTTCAGATATGGTGTGGAACAATTAAACGTAAAAAAAGCTTTAGGTATAGCAAGAGGTAATATAGATGGTGTTATAACGGAAAAAATCAAAGAACGAATAATTAAGAGCTTCAATGCAGTTCAATCAATAGCTAAAGGAGAAAAATTAGTATATAGCATAAATACAGGCTTTGGTTCACTCTGTACTACTAGAATTTCGAAAGAACAAACAGGAAATTTGCAAGAAAACCTTCTCAAAAGCCATAGTGCAGGAATAGGATCACCAATAGAAGCTGAAATTTCAAAATTAATGTTAATATTGAAAGTTCATGCATTAAGTATAGGATATTCTGGAATATCATTTGAAGTAATAGAAAGGTTATGTTGGCATATTGATAATAATTTTATCCCTTTAGTGCCTAAACAAGGCTCGGTTGGGGCTTCAGGAGATTTAGCTCCATTAGCTCATTTATTTTTACCTTTGATTGGATTAGGATTTATAACTAAAGATAATAAAGATTTTATACCAAGTGATAAAGTATTAAAAGAGCAAAATTTAAAACCCTTAAAACTTCAAGCAAAGGAGGGTTTAGCGTTAATTAATGGTACACAATTTATAGCTGCACATGCTGTAAAGATATCTGAAAGGTTTTCTAGATGCCTTGATCTTGCTGATATTATTGGAGCTCTAACACTTGAGAGTTATTTAGCTTCACCTCAACCATTTAATGAAAAATTAATCAACCTTAGACCACATAAAGGAGCTATAATTGTGGCAAAAAGAATGAGGAAGTTCCTAGAAGATTCCCAAATGGTAGAATCACATATAAACTGTGGTAGAGTTCAAGATCCTTATTCCATTCGGTGTATTCCACAAGTTCATGGTGCTTCTAGAGATGCATTATCTCATTTGAATGAACAATTAGAATGTGAGCTTAATTCTGTTACGGATAATCCGGTTATTTTTAGTGATGAAGAAACATACAGCGGAGGAAACTTTCATGGACAACCTTTAGCTCTGCCACTTGATTATGTAAGTTTAGCAGCATCTGAAATTGGAAATATTTCTGATCGTAGAATTTTTTTATTACTTGAAGGAAAATGGAATTTACCTCCAAATTTAATAGAGAATGCTGGTTTAAATTCTGGATTTATGTTGACCCAATATACATCAGCAGCCCTTACTAGTGAAAATAAAACATTGTGTTTCCCCGCAAGTGTTGATAGTATTCCTACGGGCGCTGGTCAGGAAGATCATGTTAGTATGGGACCAATTAGCGCTAGAAAAACCCTTAGAATAATAAAAAATTTAGAAAAAATTCTTGCTATTGAGCTGTTATGCGCTGCACAAGCATTTGATTTTAGAAGACCCTTAAAATCTAGTAAGATTTTAGAAGAAGTTCATAAATATATCCGAAAAAAAATACCACATATTACTGAGGATACAATTTTATCCAAGAAGATTAACTTAGCATTAGAAATTATAAGAAGTAATGAATTACTAAATGTCTCGCAAGAACTTTAAGAGAGGAACAAATTTGTTTGTAGCATCTACATATATGAAAAAGGAAATCTTCTCTAATGTTGAACCAGATCTAGTAATATTTAATTCAAATGAACTTGTTTCCATGAATACCAGATATGGTGCTCCAAGAACAGGCGAAAATATGTCTGAATTGGCAATTATTAAAGATGGAGCAATCGCAATTAAGGACGATCTAATTATCTTTATAGGACCTACAGATGAATTAATGTCAAAATATGAATTTGGGAAAATTCCTACTAAAGTAGATGCAACAAATAAGTTAGTAACTCCTGGATTTGTAGATCCCCATACTCACATTATTTTTGATGGTACTCGAGAAAATGAGCTATCCATGAAACTTGAAGGAAAAACATATCTTGAAATCTTGAAAGCAGGTGGGGGTATTTTACGAACAGTTCGCAAAACACGAGAAGCTACCCTGGAAAAATTAGTAGAAAATGGAAAAAAAATCTTAGATAGAATGATGTCTTACGGTACAACTACCTTAGAAGCGAAATCTGGTTATGGTTTAACAACTGAAAGTGAAATTAAACAATTAAAAGCGATACAAATTCTAAATGAAGTCCATCCTTTAGATCTAATTCCAACATTTTTAGGTGCTCATGCTATACCCCCGGAATATAATGACAAACCTGATAAATATATTGACTTAATTATTTCAGAAATGATACCAAAAATCGCTGAGGAAGGACTTGCTGAGTTTTGTGATGTATTTTGCGAAAAAGGTATTTTTTCAATAAAACAAACGCGTAAAATCTTAAAAACTGCAATTAGATATGGATTAAAACCTCAAATCCATATTGATGAGATTGTAGATACTAATGGTGCCTTATTGGCTTCTGAAATTAGAGCAATTCAAACAGGCCATTTATTAAAATCTAATAATGAAGGCCTAAAGGCTATGGCAGAAGCGGGGGTTATAGCTACTCTTCTACCAGGAACACCTTTTTGTTTAATGTTGGATGATTATGCCCCAGCGAGAAAAATGATAGATTTAGGGATTCCAATAGCTTTAGCTACTGATCTGAATCCAAATTGCTGGACAGAATCAATGCAAATGATTATTACATTAGCTTGTTATCATATGAAACTTTCAACAGCAGAAGCACTTACGGCTGCGACAATTAATAGTGCATGTGCTATTCAAAAACAAAACGAAATTGGAAGTCTTGAAATAGGAAAAAGAGCAGATTTAATAGTTTTTGACATACCTAATCACAATTTCTTACCTTATCATTATGGAGTAAATCTAGTATCTAAGGTAATAAAAAATGGTAAAATTTTAGTTGATTATGATCTATCAACTTAATAACTTAAAAATCAAAATAATATTCCAATAAATGTTTTTCTTCTAGTTTTTCTGGAGTTTCAAGTTGTAAATAATATTCTAATGAGTTAAGTACAGCACCTAATGGTAAAACACCTACTAATTCCGAGCTAATTACCGAAACACCATATCGAGCAGCTTCCAGTTTTACTAATTCCATCTGCCTATACAATGGTGTTTTCCTATAATTGATATTCGAAATTCCAACTTGAACATAATCTCGATTTTTTAGTTCTGTGCCCATTGCCTTGATATTTACTAATCCACCTGAATGTAAATGGATAGATTTGGCAACCTTCTTTGCAATTCTAACATCCTTAGTACCTAAGTTAATATTAAAGCTTAATAAAGGATTTCTTGCTCCAGTTATTATTGCTCCTGCAGTAGGATGAAATTCAGATGGACCATAATCAGGTTTTCTTTCTGGATCAGTTTTAATAGCTTCTTTAAGTCCTTCATATTCTCCTTTACGGATATTATCTATATTTTTTCTTTCCATTTTCCGAGCAGATTCTTCATAAAGATAAACAGGAATTCCTTCTTTTGCCATGATTTCAGCAAATTTTACTGATAACTCAATGCATTCTTCAATAGTCACATTTTGTGCTGGAACGAATGGAACAACATCAACAGCCCCTATTCGAGGATGTTGGCCTTTATGTGAATTCATATCAATCAATTCGATAGCTTTTTTAGCAGCATCGATGTTTGCCTTTAAAACAGCTTCAGGAGTTCCAACAAAGGTGATAACAGCTCTATTATAATCAGAATCATATTCAACATCTACAATCCGAGTATTA
>JABXKB010000071.1 GCA_013375485.1 Promethearchaeota archaeon
TTTCGTTGGCTTTCTTATTATGATTGAAGCTATGATTGATATCAACAAAAATCCTTTATTAGGAATAATTTATTTCATTTTAGTGTATATTTCAATCTTCATATTTGCTATGTTGGGTAAGGGAGCTATAATTAAATTGCCGATTCAAGAATCTCTGAATATTTCTTCATATATTAAAGAAAGGAAAGACATACCTAAGATAGGTTTCGCTTTTTTTGCTGGGTTTTTATGGGTTAATATCTATTATGTTACAATTTTATTCTTAGAAAAAAATGGTCTGGATGCAAAGTTAAACATCTATGTAATTGTTTTTTGTATTTCGATAATGGTCTCTTCCTTTCCTGGAGGACTAATAGCAGATATGATAGGAAGGCGAATATCTGTTTTAATTGGGTTAATATTTCAAGCGATTGCATTTTTAATTCTCTCATTTAATAGTCAAAATGAATTTATATTACTTTACATCGCTCCATTACTCTTAGGTGCTGGTTTAAGTTTGAGTCTCACAACCAGTTTTTTAATTTATGGAGAGCTCTCCGAATATCAATATTTAAGAGATAATGGAGCACTCTTTTTAGCTTTCATGATGAGTGGAAGTGTAATTGGTGTTATTATTGCAGAAATCATGAGACCTCTCTTTTTAGCGGAGCCTACCTATTTAACAGTAGTTTTACTTTTTGTTTTTATTTTAGCTACTATTGTCATAATTCAGATGAGAGAAACCCTCCCAACCAAAGCAGTGGTAAAATGGGAGAAACCAACTGAAAAAATCTCCGAAGAGGATTTGGAATTATATAAGGAGCAAAAAATTTGTTTAGTATGCAAAAGCCATGTAGGAGGATTTACATTTACATTCATCTGTCCGAAATGTGATGTTCTTTATTGCGAAAAGTGTGCCCGATCATTAGCTAATCTCGAGAATGAATGTTGGGTATGTGAACATCCAATTGATGAATCAAGACACGTGAAACATCCAGATAAAAGGGAGGAGGAGGTAGAAATCAAGGAGACAACTGATAAGGAGATGAAAATTTAATTTTTAAATTGGTAATTATTAAATATTTAGATAATGCGAAATTATTTATATATAGTTAAATCTGGAATCAAATACTTAGATAAGGAAAAATACTATGATAGATACCTCTAAAAAAAGAGTAGAATTAATGGCTCCTTTAAAAAACTATAAATCCTTAAATGCTGTATTAAATAAGGCTGATGCTGTATATTTTGGTGTTGAATCGTTTAACATGAGAATGTATAGCGATAATTTTAAACTGGAAGAACTTAATAGTATTGTAAAAAAGTGCCATAATCATAATATTAACGCTTATCTAACTACAAATGTAATAATTTATGAAAATGAATTTCCTCTTTTAGAACAAATATTGGATAAAGCTGTAGAGGCTGAAATTGATGCTGTAATCATTCATGACATTGGAGCTATTAAATTGGCAAAAGAAAAAGGCTTGCATTTCCACATATCCACTCAAGCTAATATTTCTAATTTCCAAACAGCAACATTTTATGAATCCTTAGGGGCACAAAGATTAATTCTTGCGAGAGAATTATCGTTAGAACAAATTAAAGAAATAAAAAACAAAGTAAATAAAACTGAAATTGAAACTTTCGTACATGGAGCTCAATGTACATCAATCTCGGGGCGATGCTATTTCTCTGCTGAAATCTGTCAATCTCAAGATTACTCAGCAAATAGAGGGAAATGCATTCAACCATGTAGAAGAAAATGGCGAGTCTATGATGATCAAAATAATGAGTTCCTATACGATGGGGTTTTCTTTATCAACGCAAAAGATCTCTGTATGATTGAACATATTCCAAAATTAATAGATGGAAATATAGATGCTTTCAAAATTGAAGGTCGAATGAGGGATCCAATCTATATTGAAGAGACAACTTCATGTTATAGAGAAGCTATTGATGCATATTATGAAAATAATTATACACAAGAGAAAGTTAAAGATTGGTTAAAACGTTTAAATAAAATATATAATCGAGGATTTTCTACGGGGTTTTATTTTGGATTGCCAACTGGTAGAGAAATACAAAGAGAATTTGATGGAAATATCTCAAACTATAAAAAAATTGAGATTGGAAAGGTCTTAAATTACTTCCCTGAAAAAAAAGCAGCAAAAATTCTTTTAACATCGGGGAAACTAAAGTTAAATGATGAGGTTTTTATTATTGGTACGCATACAGATACATATTTAAGACAAAAAATTAACTCTATTCAGATTAAGCAAAAGAAAAATTTAACCGAAACACTATTTGTTTCATCTAAAAAAGACCGAATAGCAGTTGGAATCATTGTTGATAACCCTGTTAAAAAAAATGATAAATTATTCAGATTAGAGGAATTTAAGGAAGAAGGAGATCCTCAAATCATTATTGAAGAATGATAAAATTTTCAAATTAGAGAATGTTTAAAAATTTAATTTAGATAAGAGTAATTAAATTAAATAAAGGCTATTTGTCTAAAACGAGATCTAAAAAAAATTAATTAGATTTTCCGAGATAAGGAAATCTCAATCCCAAGTAGCCTTCTTAACTTCGTTATCATCGTCTTCGGTATGAATTCGTTTTAGATCTATGTCTTGATAACCAGGTAGAACACTAAGTATTCTTCTCATAGCAAATTTAACATCTTTGGCTGATGCAATAAATCTTCCAACTATTAAAATATCTGCTCCTTGTTCTAAGGCATAAGCTGCAGTACTGGGTTCAATTCCTCCAGCAACAGCAACTAAAACCCTGTCCTTTCCTGAAGCTTTCTTCTTGCTTGCGTACAATTCTTTTATTTTCGGAACTAATGTCCATCTCTGTCGTTGTTGAGCATCCGGGGATTTGTCTCCTGCAGATTGCTCGACATCTATACCTCTATGAATTATCACGACATCTGGTATTTGTTTTAAGGAACTTAACTTTTCAATGGGACTTTGAACTTCCATTGTATCAATAAATGCATGAATTCCGAGCCGTTGTGCTTCCATAATAAATTTATCAAGTGAGGCAGTTGCAGCTAAACCACTTGCGACAACTCCGTCGGCTGTCGCGTCAAATGCAAAATCCACTTCTAATTTTCCAACATCTAAAGTTTTTAAATCGGCAACAATAAATTTTTCTTTTGCAACATCACGAATTTGTTTAATTGATTCAACACCATATTTCTTGAGAAATGGTGTTCCAACTTCCAGTATGATACGATCACTCTTTGGTAAATCCTTAACAACTTTAATTTGTTTTTCTAAGGCAGGATGATCTAATGCTACTTGTATGTATGGTGGGCGCCAAAGCCTAGGAACCCGAATTCCCGCAACTGGGTGCTTAGCGCGGTCTTTATCATAAAATATCTTTTCAATGGGAGGATAATTCTTAAGAGCCCTCTGAATTGCGAGTTTTGTAGCGCCATAATTAAATTGATAGATTTTTCGGTAATCTGTAGCCTCAGGATGTATAAACACACTTGCAATTATTACCCACTCATCCAATTTGTTCATGGGGATTAATCCTTCTTCTACAGCATCAGCAATACCTTTTGCTACTGCTGCTTGAGCAGGACCAAATATTTTGTTAGCATCTTCCATATCTGATATAGTGACCTTAGGAACGATTAAAGAGATGGGTTTGGATAAGAGGTTAGGTCTAATAGCTGCTAGCAATCCACCGTGACCTTTTGAGGGAGTGCTTAACGCATTTGCGAAAGAAATTCCTACAGGTCCATCTTTTGAACCAACTATTAAATCTATATGAGCTAGATTGGGAGCTTCTCCGATCAGTGCTTCTCCGATAAAATATTCATTTTTAGCCATATGATTTTCCTTTTTTTTATTATTTTATTAGTTCATTTTATAATCTTGTAGAGTTTTTTTATTTATAATAGAGTGTTTTATAGATAATATAAAAAAATTGCGTATCTACATTATTCTAGAGTTAATACTCTATTAATAAAATTATCCTTGATTGGAATTTATATCAGATTGAATTGAGGATGCTTCATACCTTAATATATAACAAGTATGCCTAACTATATATTTGAAGCACCATTTTCCACATTCCTATATCTAAATATTCTTTTCTTGGTCTTAAATAATACATTAAATAACCCTTTAGCACCCATCTCTCTAAGTTTTCTTCATGTTTTATTATTTGTATTCCTGAAGTATAATTAGAATAATTGAAGTCCATGATTAAATCTTCTTTTATGTATTTCTCATAAATTTTTGTACCCGGTAGAGGGATTAAAATTCTGAAAGCTACTATTGTAGGATCCATCTTTTTAGCAAACTGTATCGTTGCATTCAAATCAGTTTTTTTTTCTTGTATGTACCCTAACATGAAGGCCCCAGTAAAAAAAATTCCCTTTTTCTTTAATCTCTCAGCGGACTTTAAAGCATCTTGTTTTTTTATTTGCTTGTTGTAGGATTTCAAAGTTTTTTCAGAACCTGACTCAACACCTAAAAATATATGCAGACAGCCGGATTTTTTAAATAAGTCCAATAGATCTTCACTGATATTCGCTATAGTATCGACTCTGGCATTTGCATCCCAATAAATTTCAATTCCTTCTTCAATGATCTTATTGCAAATTTCTTCTATTCTTTCGATAGACACCATAAAGTTATCGTCAACAAAAAAAGCTATTGGTCTCTTACCTTCTGGTCCACTCACCTTTTTCATGTTGGGATATTTTTTAAGCACTTCTTTAATTTCTTCAATAATATTCGCTGCTGATCTATGTCTCCATTTTAACCCATCTTTTCCGGGAACTTGGCAAAATTTACATCCAAAAGGACATCCCCTCGATGTTATAATAGTAAAAGCATGAGTTCCATATTTTTCAAGGGGCACTAAATTTCTTGCTGGAAAAGGTAATTTATCTAAATCGACAATAAACTCCCGAGATTCATTCCTAATGACTTTTCCATCTTTCTTATAACTAATTCCCTTGATATCATCAAGTTTTTGCTCCCTCTTAATAGTTCTGACAATTTCACTAAGAATTTCTTCACCTTCTCCTCTCACAACAATATCAAAAGTCGATTCATTTAAAATTTCTTCATCGGAAAAAGTAGCATGTGGACCCCCAATAATTAAAGTAGCGTTAAAGTTCGCTTTAATTAATCTAGCTAACCTGTAAGCTTCATAAATAGATGTGGTAATAGAAGTTATACCGATAATTATTGGATTTTTTTCTTTAATCACTCGTAAGATATTTTTATTTTTTAAAGCTTTAATATTTAGATCAAGAATTTCAACCTTAAATCCCTCCTTTTCCAAATATGAAGCCAATGATAATAAACTAAGAACAGGAAATTTAATTTTATCTCGATATGAAGCTAATGAAATTCTTTTTCTCTGATAAGGATTTATTAATAGTACGTCTATCATTTTCTATAAGAATTAGGATCTATTTACCAGAATATTAATTTTACAATTTTATACACTTCTGTAAAGTTATATTTTATATGAAATATAAGAGTATGCAAAAAGTCTAAATGATATATACTATATCGTGTCTTGTATAAACTAAAAAAAATTAATAGAAAATAAAAATAGGGGAATTTATTGTGATTTATGACTTTAACTTATTCCAGATATAACCATGTCCATCGAATAAAATAAAGATGGCTATAGACGATATTATTAAGCAGAAAATTAATAGATCTAAATCTGTAGGAATATGACCAAATAATACTTCTAAATTAATCACAAAATTACTCATCCAAGGCCAATTACCGGGTAGAGGTTGTCCATTTAAGAAGAAATAAAAGAAATCTTCAAGAGTGCTATATTGCAACAGAGTTCCCGCAATAAAAATATTCCAACTTTGTCTTTTAGAGCCGCCACCTAATTTCCAACCAATAGCAATAATGAGATAAAAAAATGTCATTAACAGACCCCAGAAGGATAAATAATACATAGTTTTATCAGTTACACCCGCATACCACAGCTCATCAATAGTTAAATTAACAAGAAATCCTATAGGGGCTATAACTGCTGCAAAAAGAATAACTAATATCAGAATTCTAAGATTAAATTTTTTTGGTTGAATAAAAAAGGCTGGAATTAATCCAAACAATGCCAATTGCACGTATAAGAAAAAGCCTTGTGAAATTCCAAGTATTAGATAAAAAATAATTGGTATTCCATTGGCGAACAAGAAGAGAATTATTCCGATTATGAACCATTTCTTATCTGATCCTCCTCTTTCACTTTCCTTATTACCTGCAAGGTACATAAATCCAATGGGTACTATTAATCCTAGACTGATTAAGCTAATTAACCATACAATTCGTAATACAAATCCGACTTCTGAATGTTCTGCCGCCCAATCTAGCTCTGCTGTTAATAATATAACACCAATAAATATTCCTAGAATCAAAATTTTTTTTATCCAAGAATTAGAATTATTTTCAGACATTTTATTTCATTTATCAATTTCTGTATTGAACATAATGTTTATCACTCGATTATTAAACCAAATCTTGTGATGTTTAAATATTAGTTGATAATCTAAATAAATATTATAGAAAAATTTTCATAAATAAGTTAAAATATCATCTTTAAAATAAAAAAAAATTAGAATTGAGAATTCTGGGTTAGCAATAAATATAATGTAATGATAAGAATAAAATCAAGCGAAAGTGGTTCATTTAAACTTCCAGTATTAGGATATGCTGCTTATGGTGTAAATAAGTTTTTTGATAAATTTAAATCAATTTCTTTATTCCTGGATAAATTGGAAACTCTGGCCTTACACAATGATATAGATAAAATAAACATTGAGAAACCAATTTACATTACTGGTCTTGCTCGTGCTGGAACAACGATTATTTTAGAAATGTTAAGTAAGCATTTAGATGTCGCAACACACCAATATAAACATATTCTTATGCCATATCTCCCTTACTGGTTTAGTTTGATAGCAAATAGAATTAAAATTTATACTAAACCTTTTGAACGGTTCCATAAGGACGGTATAATTGTTTCACGTGAGAGCCCTGAAGCATTAGAAGAAATTTTTTGGCGGAAATTCTTTGATAACTATCATGACGAAAATATTTCAAAGGTTCTAAGTGGAGATGTTTCTAATTCTAAATTTGAGAAATTTTATAGAAATCATATTCGAAAGCTCATTTTTAATCAAAATCGTTCTCGGTATTTAGCTAAAAACAATTATCATGTTACAAGATTGGAATACTTGCTACGTATTTTTCCAGATTCAAAATTTTTAATTATAATTCGTAATCCAATCAATCATATTGCTTCCCTAATTAAGCAAACAATGTTAATTTTAAGGATGGAAATAGAACACCCCCTTTTAACCGATTGGCTCAGAATTTCAGGACATAATGAATTTGGATATCGTCAATTATGTATAAACATAGGAAATGCAGAACTCATTCATGAAATTCGTGAATTATGGGATTTTAAAGAAACTTATGTAAAAGGTTGGGCTCTCTATTGGAATTCCATTTATAATTTTGTCGCTAATCAGCTTGATACAAACAAGAAGCTAAAAAAAGCAACTCTTATAGTTAGGTATGATGAATTATGTGAAACCCCAGAAAAGATAATTGAAGAAATTCTGGAGCACCTCGAGCTACAAACAAAAATTTTTAAGACAAATAAAAAGTATTATATTTATCATTTACATAAACCTACTTATTATACTCCAAATTTTACTCAGAAAGATATTGAAAATATTTCTGAAATTACGAAGGCAACTGCTGCTCGATTTGGGCTGCATTAACAGTATAAAAGGTAAAAATAAGATTTTAGGAATATTTGAAAATCATCGATACCTAGCAAATTATTTATATCAAAATTGACATTTATATCAAAATAAAAAAACTGCATCTTAAGCATTGAAAGGTGAAAAATAAATGGTATATACGATGGCAAAAGGAAAATTTCCTAAAAAACCCGATTATGGTAAAGTCTTAGAAATTTGTCGAAAAGATTTTAGAAATTTCAAAGAGAATAATGGAATCCAAGTAATCGAAAATCTTGAATTCCAAATTAAAAACACCGTTCATTCAAGTACTCCTAATAATATATTACTTAATCAGAAGGAGAATTTAGAAAGTGTTAGAAAATTGATTCAAGACGGTAAAGAAGATATTGCCTTTTCAATATTTTTTCGAACTTTTCCGAGTTGCTTACCACATAGAGCGAGGAGTTTTTAGCTAAAAACTTATTCTTCTACTTTTTCAATATTATCGATTTTCCATAGATATTTTTTGAGATCGGCTCTAAATTCATCTGTAAATTCAATTCCTTCTTGTTCTAATAGCTTTTTTTGATATTCTCGATCTTCAATAGATTTTAAAGCTATTATTCCTTTTGAATTGATTACGCGATGCCATGGAAGATTATATTTTTTACTTGAGGAGTGTAAAGTCCATGAAACTTGTCTAGCGGCTCTTGGATTCCCTGCTAGTTTAGCTATAAATCCATAGGTAAGAACTTTACCTTTTGGAATATTTTTAATTATTTGAATAATTTTTTCTGTAAAATCACTAGGAATTGATAATCACCATTTTGTAACAATATTTTTATCTAAATATTACGATGATGTTTCATTTCAATTTCTTTTGCTTTTGAATATAATTCTTCTAATTTCCTTTTATTTAACTCCTTAGTTTTGAATATAATATGATTACAGTCATATTTAGTAAAATCATTCTCAAAGATTTTGATGCCAAAATATTCTTGTTCATCCCACAAGCGAGAGCCGGGGTAAGGTGTTGCCACAAAATAATTTAAATTATCGTTCTCATCTAATGGTAGAGATTTTATAAATTCAATTGTTTGAGAAAAACTCTGTTCTGATTCGCCGGGTAATCCTAATACAAAGTAAGCTTGAATAGCAATATTATACTTCTTCAGATTAATAATTCCAGATTTAACTTTTTCTGGATCTTGGTATTTAAAATTTGTCTTAAGGACTTTTTCATTCGCAGATTCAATCCCGGTTGCTATTAATTTGCATCCTGCTTCCTTTAACAGACGCGCATCTTCAGGACTAATTGTATCTACACGGAGCTCACAACCCCAATGGATTGTAATCTTATTTTCAATAAACATTCTACAAAAACTTCTGAAAAATCTTTTATTAATATTTACATTATCATAAAAGTTGATGTGATTATAAGTTTGTAAAGATTGGATATCTCTTATTTCTTCAAGAATTGATTGGACACTTCTAATCCTAGTATTCTTAAATAAATTTTGTCTTGAACAGAATGAGCATTGATTAGGACATCCTCGATTAACAATAACATTTGCCACAGTATAATAATGATTTTCTTGAGATAATTTATAACGGGCTGGTAAAGGTATATTCCTTAGTTCAATTTCATCAATAGCATGATTAACACAGAAATCTCCCTTGGTATTAATATATGCGATTCCATTAATAGCTTGTAATTGCCTTTCAGAGTAATTTACTCTTTTTTTATTTAAAATTTGAGATGTTAATAGTTTAACTAAATTTATAAAAGAAATCTCTGCTTCTCCAATACAAATAAAATCAATTAGACTTTCCGTTTTTTTATCATCTTGTAGGATATCTTCGTACATAAAAGAAACATGAGGTCCGCCCAAAATGATATAGTTATTTCTATCGAAATTTTTTATTATTCTCGCAATATTTAAAGCAAAATGAAATGTGTTTGTAAGAGATGTTATGCCAAAAATCTTATAATCGATAATTCTTTCACGAATTACGTTTTCTAACTCATATTCATCAAAATCTATGAATTGTTCAAGATCTAAAATTTCAGTAGGAATATCATTTAACTCTAAAATTGCTGCTAAATATAATAATCCTAAGTTAGGTTCTCTAAAAAACTGTGAACGAACCTCTGATGGCTTAGAAGTTCTAGGATTAATTAGCAGAATCATCGTAATTATCGGTTTCGCTCTCACTCATTTTTTCTTTTTCGCTTTCTCCAGGCAATTTTTTAGGGATTTGAAATGCTTTAATTAATGTTTTCATAGAACCAGGTTTATTGAATTTTTCCTCATAAATTAGAGGTGTTTCAATTTTTAAAGAAGGAGATTTATCTTCTTCATCAACAAATAATTCAAGTCCTTGAATATTTCGTTCTTTTATGATTAACCGAGTTGAATAATTATGATCTTGAAAGAATGTAAAACCTGTGTTCAAACGTCCTAATTTTATTGGTTTAACGGTAATTTTTTCTTCTTTAACAAACGATTCTGTAATTTCTTCATCAGTAAATATAGTTCCACCAATTATCATAAATCTCCGAATGAGACTATCGGGTTGAGGAAATTGGTTTATATATTCTAAAGCGCTATTTATTTTTGGATTTGAGACTGAAATATCAGCAACATACCTATCTGGAGTTGGTTCTGGAAAATCTTTTTTTTCTATTGGCTTAGCTCTACCTCCACCAATCGGTTTTTCTAATATTTCCTGAAATTCTGGATCATCTTTTGAATACAAATTCAATGAGTAAACTCTATAAAATAATTTTAATTGTTGCCGTAGCTTACCAGCTAAAATACCTCCATATATTTGTACTTTAAAAGAACTCTTCGGGCCATTGTATGTCCAAATTCTTTTAGTATCATGATCTGCGAGCAAATATACTTTTTCAATGCTAGTTTCATTCAAGATATCTCTGACTGTCTGCCCTTGAATTACTTCTCGTGTTTCCATGTAAGGGAATTCTGATAATTCCACTACTTCAAATATTTGCATATTGGAAGGTCTATTAATTTCTTATATAATTGCAATAGGTAATTCATTAAAATAAATTTCATTATCTTTATTTATTTAGAAACTAATTCAAAATATTACTTTTCCATAAAATTTTTATGAAAATATACATTTTAGAAGTTAATCTTGCTTTTTTAAGTTCGATATTGATGTATCGTGTCCTCTGAAAAAATTGTATACAAACTAAATATTAGTGGTGGGAACGAGGGTCCCGGAAAGGGATTATCTAAAATAATTGAGATTGATGAGAAGAAATTTCGATTTGAAGGGATGAAAATCGGAGAAATCATAAAGGGTGGGCTAATAGGTTTCGCAAATTATGAATTTAAGATCATGGGGGGAAGTGATTCCAGTGGTTTTCCGATGAGGAAAGGCGTTCATGGACCAGTTAAAAAGAGAATATTGGTATCAAAAAGAAGTATTGGGTATAAACCTCAAAGAAAAGGAGAGAAAAGGAGAAAAATGGTTCGAGGAGACGAAATAACGTATGATATGACATTAATTAACTTAAAAGTTGTAAAATACGGAGAAGCTGAAATTTTTAAGAAGGAATAAAATTTAAACAATTCTTAAGAGTGGAAATAATGGTAAAGGTAAAAAAGTGTAGTTTTTGTGGTTACGACATTCCTATCGGCCGAGGTCTCATGTTTGTGAAGAGAGATGGTACTGTTCTGAACTTCTGTACTAATAAATGCCGAAGATCATTGCTTGATTTTAAAAGAAAAGCAAGAAAAACAAGATGGACAGCCCATTACGGGAAACAATAAATAATTTGTTTTCTTACTTACCCATTTTGAAATTAATTCCGTATATAACCAAAAACTCTTATTTTAGGCAAGGGTAAAATCAAACACATGCTAATGCTGGTGCAATTACCTCTATCTAAGAACCTTAAACTTATTAAGTTTAATCACCAAATACAGTTTTTCATTCCTAATTTCACACTAATATTCATTTAAATTACCTTAATTCAAATTAGAGAGGAAATTAATAAACAAAAAGTCTCATTTATTATAAATTGGTGAAAATCTAAATCTTTTATATAAAAATCTTACATAAATTCAATTTTCAATTCAAGTATGTCTTATCCTACTTTAGAGTTCATAGAAGATCTTCGTGAAGAAATTTCAAAATTAGTTCCATTTAGTGAGTTACATGGTGGAAAACTTTCTTATGATAAATTTTCTGAATATTTAGGTATGCATACTCGATATATAAGAGACACGCGTTTTAGAATAATGAATTCAAATAGCCCAAAATACAATCCCGATTTTAAATTTTCTGAAGATCAATTAAGAGATTTTATTAAATCTTTATCAAGAAAGTTGAGAGATATTGATATTAGTAGATGCGAAGAAATTGTTTTTAAATATATCGAAAAAAATGAGCTTCTTAAATACCAACAACAGCAATGACATATTCACAATCCTAATTTAAAATATGAAAATTTCAAATCACTTGATACAACAAACAAAGGGTACTATTTCGGCTTACTACTTACTGACGGATTTATCTCTTCTGATGGACACATTGGACTTTTTTTAGAAAAGAAAGATATTACGATTGTTAAGAGATTTCGTAATGATCTACACATTACAAATAAGCTTGAATATGTAATAGATAGGAGACAGAAAAAACAATCAGGGGAATATCCAGAAAGATATGGAATAAGAATAGGATGTGTTCCGATGATTGAGGATTTAAAAGAATTATGTTTCTTAGATTTTAAAGACGGAAAGGCTTTAAAGGATGGTTTTTTCAGAGATTTGAGACATAATATTGCATTATCCGTCTTACTCGGCTTTTATGATGGAGATGGTGAGGAAGGAACTCCTATAATTCATAGTTCAAATAGACACTTTTTTAAGCAAATAAGGAGAGAATTCAATATTAGACATGGTAAAAATTAAGAAGAGAGCAGGGAGAGAAAAAGTTTGGATTAAAGATTGCAACATAAAAAACCAATGGTATTTAAGAATAGGTCCGGACTTGTTTAACTTAATGATGGAATCATATGAATTCAGCATGGAAAGGAAAAGAGTATGTTATCCAATGAGAAGGGGTAGATATGCGTATGACGTTCTTCGTGAAAAAATAGGGAACAAAGAAATTATTGACGAATTAACACGTTTCGGTCCTAAAACCAAATTAGCTGAGGTTTTTGGTGTCAGTTTTGACCTTTTTAAGAGATTATGTGATGAATTTAATGTTAAGACGTTATCACATTCTTATTGGAAGAGAGCAGAAAAATTAAACTGGGATCTATATTTTGATAAAAAAATTAAGAAGTTCAAAAGAAAATATTTAAGCAATCGCGCCTAAATTATATATTTTAGCTTATCGTTTTACTGTAATCTTGGAAACTTGAGGAGCTCATCTATTAGATCTACATGACTTACGCTTAGAAAGCTTAAATGCTTACTAATTTACAATCATGCGTTTACAACAGAATCGCTCGATTCCTAACTCTTTAAATGCTTTTTCCGAAGACTCACCTTTTTCTAACATCTCCAGATAAGGTTTATAAACATGAGCAATCAGCTTTCCACAAGAAAAACAGCGAATTGGTATGATCATATTCTATTAAAAGAAGCATTTTAAAAAAATTTTTGGGTTTTTGTCTAAAGAAAATTGAAAATCCTAAAATAAAGATATTGATAAGGGATAAAATTTTTATCATAAACCTTAAATTGATAAATATAGCAAATATTTAATAATTTAGAGATAAATCCAAAAAATCAGTTAAAACTTTAATATAAAATAATGGAATTAGAAAAAAAAGATTTTACAGTTATAGTATTATCGTTTTGCATAATAATCTCAAGTGGAGTGAATATAATCTTAGGTATTCAATTAGGAAGATATTATAATCAAAGAACAACACCTGATAAAGAAATTTTAATCGTGGGCACTCCTTCTGGACCAACAGTGCTTGATCCAGTTGATTCCTGGGAGAGTCCAGCTAATGATGTTATCAGACAAGTTGCAGAACCTTTATGGTATTATAATTTAACTGATATCAATATGGATCGTATAAACATGCTTTCGGAAAGTGAGCAGTGGATAAATACTACCGCTCTTAGCGTCACTCTCCGAAAAGGTGTTAGATTCCATGATGGAACGCCGTTTAATGCTGATACCGTAAAATGGAATATTGACCGATTGCTCTATTTATGCAATCATACAGGTCAATTGTCTTCTGAGGAACGTAGAGCTACACCTCATTTCTTATATGAAGACCCTACTGGAAACCCTCTCCTCTCTCACGTTGAAATTACTGGGATCTATGAATGCATTATTCATTTAGCGCAACCTTTTTCATCACTTATGAATTTAATGTGTTTCACATCCTCTGTAATGCTCTCCCCAACTGCACATGCGGAAGATGCAACCTCATTCATTGATCTCGCTACAGGCAGGTTAGTTGGTACAGGTCCTTATATGTATGACAAATATATCGCTGAAAGAGAGGTAATATTTACTCGATGGGATGAATACTGGCGAGATCTGGCAATGTTTAAAGAATTAAAATTTAAAATTATAGGTGATGAGATCATACGTAATTATGAATTACTAGTTGGAAAAATTGATTACTTGAGATTGCCTTCGTTAGATTTTTTTGAATCATTCAAAACAAATTCTAAGGTAACTTTTTACGAGCATCAAAAACCAGGTTTAGGTTACGGCTTTCTTAATTTCAATAATGAAAATATCAATGTGACATGGAGAAAAGCAATGTCTTATGCCTTTAATTACACTTACATAATCGAAGATTATTACCAAGGTCGTTTCGTTAGATCATATGGTCCGATTTCACTTGGTTTCGGCAAATATTATGATCCCGCTATAGTAAATACTGCTCCTTACTATAATCTAACTATTGCACGACAAACAATTATCGATGATCCAGGAATTGATACTACTGGACTCACTGCGAATAATGATCCTGATGATGAAAATTGGTTAAATGCAGATCTAGCTTCATTTAATTTTTCTTTCTATAAGTATTGTGATGAGTTTAAAGGTGAATTATATATATTATTGCGTGATTGGTTTGATGCCATTGGTATTACAATAATCGGCACGTCCGATTGGGCGTATTTTCTTTGGCTATATCCTCATCCTGATGAATTAGATTTATTTTGGAGGAGTTGCTATCTTGATTATCTCGATCCGATTGATTTATTCGTTCCGTTGTACTCAAACGCTTCCTTTTCTAATTACGCACTCGTAAATGATCGTAAATTAGAACAGATGATAAGTGATTCGATAAATGAACTTAATGAAACCTTAAGAATTGAAACATATAAAAATATATCACACTATCTTGCAGGAGAACTATACCCTGATATATTTGTTTACCAACCAAAAATATATTATGCTTTTGCAGCAGATTTATATGATGTACCCTATAATTCTTTTGGGAAATTTTATGCTTGCCAGATAAAACGTAATTTGACTTGGGATTCAATTAATTGAAATACAAGGAGCCAAATGATATAATAATTTAGAGATAAATCCAAAAGAATAATTAAGATATTCCTGATAGATTAAATTTTAACAAAATTATTAGGTTTTTTACCTAAATGAAAAATTTTATTTAATTTCTGTAATTACTTTTCTTATAATAAATCGATGATTTATGAAAATATATCTTAAAATAAATATATTTGAAGGAGATGAATAAACATTTCTTATGTTAAATTTAAAATTCCGGAAAAATTGAAAAATCAGCTTAAGAATGCTTTAACTACCATTGCAGAAACTAGAGATTCTAAGATTAGAAAAGGTATGAATGAAGTAACTAAATCTATTGAAAGAGTTCAAGCAAAAATAGTCGTCATGGCAGAAGATGTTAGCCCTCCAGAGATTTTATTCCACATTCCTCTCTTATGCGAAGAAAAGGGCATTGCTTATGGTTATCTTTCCACTAAAAAAGAACTTGGCAACGTCGTAAGAATTAATGTATCTTCAAGCGCAATAGCTATTGAAAATGTTGGTACTGGAAATGAAGGCGTATTAGATGATGTAATAAAAAAAATTGAAGAAATTAAAAAGTAATTATTTTGGTGATTATCGTTGGTTAAACTAGACAAATCTAAAGTTTCAGTTCAAGATCAATCGACTCCAGCTCAAGTAATTCAAATTATTGGTCGAACGGGGCTCACAGGAGAAATTACACAGATCAAAGTTCGTATTCTTGATGGACCGGATAGAAATCGAATATTAACACGTAATGTAAAAGGACCTATAAAAATAAACGACATTGTTATTTTACGTGAAGTTGAAAGAGAAGCACGTAAGATACGAAGAAGTAGGTAAATAACTCTTATTTGATAAGGAAATAAAAAAAAAGATTTATTTTTTTTATATATAATCAGATTTCTCTTTTTAAAAATTGATGTGCAAATAGTGGAGTTAATAGGCATGCTCCTAAGGGACCTAATAATATTGTAGGCATGTCAAAAATTAAATTATTTAGTAAAATCAAACCATAATTACGTTCTTGTGCATACGGGTCCATTATTAGCATAAAAATATCATCTGGAAAAAATGATATCATTATAAATTGAAAAATAAGCATGAAGAAATTAAAAGCAATCATTAGTATAATGAAATTTATTATTAACGTACCTACTATTTTCCAAAAAAAACCTTTAGTAAGTGTTCTTGCTTCATAAATTGGTTTTTCGATATCTTTGATATTGTAAGTATACCTAACAAATATATAAATAGAATTTAAAATCAAAGAAATTAACGTCAATGGTATTAAAATAATATAAAAGAAAATTATTGTAGCAAAAATTAATGAGATCCCTGATAGAAATAACGTTTCATAGATATTATCTTGAATTAAATCAAAAATAACACCAAATAAAATGAATAAGATAATATCAATAAAAATTGGGTACTTTAACCGATAGTTTATACTTTTTTTGAATTCTTCTTTAAAATTAACATTAAAAGCTACATAGTCTTTAAATAAATAATTACTCACTGAACATACCCGTATAAGACCTATTAGACCTAATAAACCAGTAAT
>JABXKB010000369.1 GCA_013375485.1 Promethearchaeota archaeon
TTTATTAAATTCAATTATGGTTTTATTTGGATCATTTATTTCTTCAATTAAATATTGAGGAATTTCACCCTCATTATCCAATCTGGGATCAAGTCCCATACTAACAACACTTTTTTTTTCTTGTATTAATTGAATTAAATCCTCTATAAAATTCATGATTATTAATGATTTTGTGTTTTTTAATTAATATTAGCAATACATTTAGTAATTGTTGGCAATGAATAACCCAAATTTTAGAAATTTTTGGCAAGATATACATTTTCAGCCTTACTAATAACTATTTATTATATGTAAAATCTTTTAAGAATTTGAATTTGATGAATTTTAAAGATAAGTCTTATGGAAAACTTTTCTGCTTATCAGCCCTCTTGTCTGGATTGGGTTGCATTTTGGAGAGATCATAACTAGGAAAATTCTTAAACTTTATTTAAAAATTAGAATTATTTTGTTCTTCATCATTATTGATATATTATTCATTTGAACATTATTCAAAAATATGAAATTTGGTTTTAATTTTAGGTAGAAATCGTCCTGTTTTAGACACATAGTCTTCGTAAACACTACCAAACATTTGTCGCATCTTTTCTTCTTCTTTTTTAGCTTGGTAAAGCAACGGTAAGAAACCTATTAACCCGATAAATATGAACCATATCCCTGTAGCTGCAAATAAGAAAAAATATATTACTACTTTTTCTACATATAATGGATGTCGGATATATTTATATGGTCCACCCGTAGCGAGCACATATTCATTTTTAATAGATAAATTAACTGAAGTAAAATTAATATTATAGTATGATACTGAAAGCTCCCAACAGATCGAAATCCAACGTCCAATTATTCCGATCCAGTTTACAAATACCGGTAAATCAATAGCCAAATATAAAGACTCAATTTTCCATGCACCGAAAATTAAATGTATTAATAAATAAATTTCCATTCCAATTAAGAAAGCTTCCCCAAAAATTATTGAATATTGGGACCACCGGTTACCAGGTGCTTGTTTTTCTTCATTTGTCAACGTTTTTTCAACTAAAATCGAACCTTTAGGCAATTTAGTCCTCCGATGATTTAGAATGACACCAATTATAAAAAAAAGATAATATCCAATAATATTAAATAACATCTCGAAACGGCCTAGCATACTCCATCATAAAATTATAATTTTTTCATATGAATCTATTCATGATTATTTCGAATTAGTTTGATTCTTTATTCAAATAACTTGAAATTCAATTTATATTTAAATTAGGATTTAACAAATATAAATGTTTATAGTGAATTAGGCGCACCTAAATAAACTCGAGAGGATTTAGGAACACCTAACTAAATCTAATAAGATTCAAAAAGAGTTAATTATATTTTATACTGTTTAAGAATGCATAATTGAATATAGTAAATGTTTGGAGTACCTAATTATATCAGAAAATCATTCGAATAAAAGTTACTTTCTTGAATTTAAGAAGAGAGGTTTTAAAAATATTGGAAGTTATAATATAGAAATTTCTCTTTAATAGTTTTCCCAGCACTAAATATAAAATCTGTTTTTTGTACTCTGCAATTTTGAAAGCAAATTTTAAGATATCATAACTGAGAAATTTAATTATAAAATCTTTCACTTCTAGATTTATAGCTTATTGTTATATTTATAAAATATCTCCACTTGCACTCATTGTCGCTTGATATTTTCCCTCTCGTGTTACAGAATCAACTCTAAGTGTGCTTTCACCATTATTCTGAGTTAAATGAAAATTAAATGGAACTTTTTTCCCAATCAATAATTTAAGGACAACGGGTGCAACCACAAAATGCAGTTCGTAAAAAACAAAAGCAAAAATCAAAGAAATGCTAAAATTCAAAGTCCAAATTTAGATCCTTAGCGAGCCACGGAACCCCCTAACGCCATAGAAAGAGGGTGCACTGTTATGATACACGAAGACATGGCCGTAGCGGCGATCAGCAAAGATTGCGCCACCGAGTTTTCTAATATCAGAAGGCGTTTTCACCCAGCTCGACGTTTTCATATCAAAATTTCCAAGTTTCTGCAACTCTCGATAATGTTCTTCCGTTAAAAGCTCAATGCCCATGGCAGCTGCCATATCAATAGCGTTACCTTCTGGATGCACCCCTTTCTTTTCCCTCGCCTCCTGCCCTTCACGGTCGTAACAAACATTTCTGCGGCCTTTAGGACTTTCCGCTGAACAATCATAAAAAAAGTATTCATCCGTCTTTTTATCATGACCAACAACATCCGGTTCTCCACCAGTTCTTTCCATTTCATTGAGTGACCACAGTTTTTCAGTGTTAGCCTCCAGCTTTGCTTGTACTTTAGCCCATTCAAGACCTTTATGGCGGTTCGTGTTTTTCTCAAAACGGGCTTTCAACGCTCTGAGTAGTTCTTCGCGTTGTTCTGGTGACAACTCTTTTTTGAGCTTGCTCATAATCATAGTATTCGTCCCGAGTTTTTAAAATCATCTATGCAGAGTTAAATCTGTGGATTTTAGATGTATTGTAAAATAAATTTATTTCCCATTTTATCGCCCCTAATTCAACATTAAACTCAATTATTGATTTATTAGATTGATATATCCATCCCGAATCCATCAGAATGAATCCTTATGGAATGCAAATCCTAAAAAATTTCTTATACTTTAATTTTAAAAATAATAAATAATAAAAAAAAGATTAAATTGGATTAGAATCTTGATCATCTGCAAAGATAAATATCTCGTCAATTTTAGAGTTCAGTGCTTTTGAGATTTTATGAGCTAGAACAAGAGAAGGATTATATTTTCCTTTTTCAATATAAAGGATCGTTTCGCGCCGGACATTAACCATTTTAGCTAAATCACTCTGAGTCAGATTATTTCTAGCCCGTAATTCCTTGATTCTGGTAGTAAACTCCTCTTCTTTAGGTTTCTTCTGCATTAATCAGGACCCTTTCTTTTTAATTGGAATTTCATGAATACATTGGAAATTACAAAAATAACTCCCATTCCTATTAGTCCGCAATAGATATACCAATTGAAGGTGAACTCTGAAATGGATTCTAATATTAAGATCATGATCCAGAAAAACCAAGATCCCCAAAACGAAATTTCGCTAGATTTACGCATCATCTCGCGGGTCATTTCATCTCTTAGAAGTATCCCTTTTTTCTTTATATATCTGAACGCAAATATAAAAATCAAAATTTGTGCCAGAAATATTCCTAGAACAAACAGAAAGATTATTCCTATATCCATTTTATTTTCACTTCTGATTTTTTATCACAATTTGTTAGAAATAATTAACATATTATTAGAAATAATTAACATTTATAAATGTTAGGTTTTTATCACATTTTGTTAAATATTCCTAACTATATTTATTCACCATATCATAAGACATAATTTTTTTTTATACATCAAAATGAAGCCCCATGGAATTTGAGATTCGAGAAAACTTTTAACTTTATTATTCTTAAGTATAAACATGAGTGAAGAACCATTAAATCAACTAGCGGAAGAAGCCATAGAAATAAAGAAAAATCACGGCTTTCCTATTGTAAACGATTTTAAATCTGAGGAGCAAAAGTTTCTAATAGGGACCAAACTAGCAGGAATTCATGCAGAAGTTTCAGAAATGTACGAAGCTCATAGAGTGGCTGATTTTGAGAATTTTATTGAAGAAGGTATTGATGTTCTCATTCAGACTCTTGAACTTCTTAGAGGTTTAGGTGCTAATATAGATATTGAACTGAGAAAAAAAATGGAATATAATCTTAATCGCCCTCCAAGACATGGGGGAAAGAGAATCTGATATAATGAATAATTTTGTAGAATTTAATGGCGAGAAAATTTCAATAATTGATAGTGTATTAGATCTAAGCTGGAAAAAGATTAACGATTTTTCAAAAATAGAGGGATTAACTCATTCTTTAGCATTAAGAGAATTGATACTACGAGAAAATGATTTATCAAGTATCCCGGAAATAATAGTAACCTTAAAAACTCTTCAAGGATTAAATATCGCTGGTAATCAATTAACTAAAATTCCAGATTCAATAGGTAATCTTAATCAACTAATTATATTAAATTCAGAGTACAACCAAATAAAGACACTTCCAGAAACAATTGGAAAATTAAATCTCTTACAGGTTTTAAATTTAAACAAAAATCAAATATCTA
>JABXKB010000370.1 GCA_013375485.1 Promethearchaeota archaeon
TGCTGGCATCTTTAAGGCCTCCAAAAATGGTGTGGTTAATACTATAAATGTAATAAGATTCTATCTTTTCGGAACGTGTCAAGCTATCAATAATAATTAGTGAATTGGATATTTAAACACCTTAGAAAATAAAATAAAAATAGTAGTGTTTTTATATGTAAAAAAAATCAATCATCAATATTTAAGGAAGGATAAATTTTTTCGAATTTACTTGTAAATAGTTTATGGTTCATCCAAATTTTATCCTTATTATTCCAAATCAAATTTTTTAAGGGATTATACGATTTATAAAAATCTAAACTACCGTAAATAGATTTAAGGAAGTCTTTACCATCAGCCAAATCACTTATTATCACATAATGTCCGATTTTTAAATATTCAAATATTAAGTTAAATAAAATTTCAAATTCATCACGTTGGCAATCTGGGAGATAAAGTTTAATCATCAATCCATTTTCAAATTTAATTTCTTCGGGAAACCCTTGAATGTAATATTCTCCTTCAATTTCATAGATAAATCCAACATTAAAAAAGCTAAAGATTTTCAAGATTGTTGTATTATGTTCTTTTTTCACATTAGGTAAAATAATATAAATTTCTTCCTTTAAATCGAGATTTTTTAAAGAGAAAATGGGGAATATCAATTTTTTATCCAATAAATCAATTATTTGATTAATAATTGTATAGTTTCGAGTTCCTAAATACGATTTAAGGTCAATAGATTTCCAATTATATAATTGAGTTAAGGCTGCAAATTCGGGTGAATTTGGCGTAAAATAATTTGAAATGTTTAGATCACCTATATTGAACTCTTTCAGCTCAGAGATCCTTACATCATAGTCTTGATTAAATAGAATATTTTGAAAATAGATTTTAAAACGATTGGGATCTAAATCCCATTCATTAACACTAAGATTATAATTAAAATGAAAAATTTGAAATACTTTTTTGATGAAAAACAGGCAATATTCTCGGATAACTTTTTTTGATTTATTTAACCAATTCAACAATGAAATATTTGGATTTCTGTAAGGCCATATAAAATTTATAAAAAATGAACTGGAATTATCAATACTTGCTGAGAATTTTATTTTTTGAAATGAATTATGTAAAAAATGTTTAAAATCTATTTGTTCTAGTTCTAGTGGATAAAAATATACATAATATTCCCCAAATCCAAAAGATTGAAACGATGGAATAAATTTTATTGCTCTAATATAATTTTTAAAGAATAATTCATCTTTATAGTCCTTAAATCGTTCTATTTCCGATATATTTTTATCTAGATTCTTATAATAGTCCAATATTTTTTCTAAATTGCTAATGTTAAGGTCTATGCTCTCCCTTGATATACGATTCTCCACTTCGTTAATTAGAGATAAAATAGTTTTTTTTTTTCCCCATATATCTCCTCTAAGCTTATTAGGTGATTCCAAAATTGGATTTCCTTTTTTTCGAATAGTTTTTTGGGCATAGAGATAAAATTGCTTAAACAAGTCTTCTGTGTAAAACAATTCTTCCCTTTCTAAATCATAAAAATCTCTCCTTGAAAAATTCTCTGTAAAACTACTTTGGAGAAAGGATTTACTAAAAATAATATTTTCTTTAAAGAAATTATATAAAATGGTATAAAATAATTGTTTTTCATTTATTTTTAAATTTGGCATCAGGAGCCGTAAAAAAATATATTTATTGTGTGATTCATAGTCTGACATCTCCACAATTATTACTCTTGGAAAATATGGTTTTATTTTCTCAATTCCTTCCCTTGTTTGTACCGTATCTTTTAAGATTAAGATAGGACAAAATTTTGTAAGGTAAGAAGCGATTATTATAGTATTTAACAAATTTGGCTGGATTACAGGAGGTTCATTATTTAAAAAATCTTCTAATCTATTTTCTATCACCTTATTTGTAATTTTATAGATCTTGTAAGTCTCATATGATTTTCTTAATTTTTCTTCTTTAGATTGATAGATCTTCTGTATTAATAATTCATCCTTAACAATAGATTTAATTGATTTTAAATCAAATAATTTGAGATCATTAAATGATTTAAAGATATTGTAAAAATAACTATAAACTTCAAATTTTTCAATTAAATTTTGTTTAAATTTAAATTTAAATGAAATTGAATCTTTAAATATATTCTTTTTAAGTTTACTTAGCAATATATTATCTTCAATTGTTTTTGAAATCCCCTGATTCTTAATAAATTCTTGAAATTGAAAGTAATTGTTTAATGAAGGATTTTCAACTAAAGTTTTAATTATTACGTTAAAAACTGTTATATAATCATTAAGAATTTGTTTAATATAAAAAAATCCATAGGATTGATTACTCTCGATTAAATCTAAAAATTTCCTTTTAAGATCTGGTGAATGATGGATCTTAATCAAGTTTTTTTTAACTTTCTCAATCAATTTATGTTGACTTTCAATTTCATTGAGAAGATCAGATTTTAAAGAATTTAAGGTTTCTGATCTCATCTCAAACCCGAACCCTGTAATTGAGATTGTCCTGATCCGATCAATTAAAAGCCAATCAAGAAGAGAAAGTTTTGGTTTTAATATACCATCACCATATTTAATACCAAATTCAAGTTCATATTCTTTTTTATATTGTTTTTTATCAGGATTGAGTATTATGCTTCTACTCGTAGTATAGTTTAAGTTAATTGTGTTAACTGCACCATTATTAATGTATACTTTTTTATCAATAAGAATTCCATCCAATTCAAATTTATCTAGAAAACCAATAATATCTTTTAAATATACCTTTGGACAAATAAAATAACCAATAATTTCTACTCCAAAATTATTTTTAGAATACGTCGGTAGTGTAAAAAATGGTAATTGTTTAATAAGATTAAAGATTGTCCCAGTTTCAATTAAGGGGTTAAATTTCATGAAACATAACATCGAAACGATCTCTAATGCTAGCCAATTTAATCTGTAACTCGGAGCTATATATGTATTATTTTTAATCCATTGCATATTTTCTGTAAATTTTCTAAGACTTAAATCGGTTTGAATAAAACCAGATTCTTTATACTCCATAAAATAATGTTGGTAATCTAACAATGAACGATAACTTTTTACTTTAAAAAAGATTTTTGCTACAACTCTTATGGTTTCTAATATCTCATCTGAATATTCTGTGTATTTACGAGTATATTCTTCAAAAAATTTGTCATAAAAACCTTTTTTCTTTTCTAAAGAAAAGAACTCTTCCTTAATACCACCAATTAAATCAATGTTTCTTTTTATATAGGAAAAGAAAAACTGAAACGGACTTGGTTTATTTTTCCCACCTTCTTGTTTTAGGAACTTTTCTAGGCGATCAAATTCCGTTTCCATAAAATCATAACTTACAACACTTTTTCTCTTAAGTTCTTTCCAATCTTCGATATATTCAGACTTTTGAATATCAATTTCAACTTTTTGGTTGATAAAAATATTTATAATGTCATTCCCTTGTAACCCTAAAGGAATAAAAGATTTATACGCTTCACGCAATAAAATTAATCTTAGGAATTTTTTATAATAACTTGATATATATATTGTTAGAGAATTATTCTTTTGGGTCTTTCTTACACCAATTTCAAAAAAAAATTCTTTTAAATTATAATTTGTTTTATCTTCTTCACTATAGATGATTGTTACATTCGAAAAAATTAAATCTAAATTTAAATGGGATTTAATTTCTTGAAGAAGGTTTTCAAAAATCGTATCTAAATTTGATAAGATACTTTCTATTGAAGCATTTATAAGAAATTCTATATTTAACCTTGTCATTAGTATTATTATTATTTATCTGATAACTACGAATTAGGTTTAAATTGATTTAAACAATAAAGATATTTGATTATTTTATTTTTATATTTTATGATAAATTTAATTTAATCTACAGAAATATGCTAATGTAAGTCATATTTATATTTTGATATCTTTATGAATTTTTAGATGTTTTTTTTCAATTTAACATAATTTTACACATAAAAACTCCACTATTTTTATTTTATTTTCTAAGGTGTTTAAATATCCAATTCACTAATTATTATTGATAGCTTGACACGTTCCGAAAAGATAGAATCTTATTACATTTATAGTATTAACCACACCATTTTTGGAGGCCTTAAAGATGCCAGCA
>JABXKB010000371.1 GCA_013375485.1 Promethearchaeota archaeon
ATTTCTTATTAACCCAGATGGAACAACCACAGAGCTAACAAGTGAAGGTCCAATTAAGAATGTTTTAAAAACAGATGAATGTTATGTTCTTGTTGCAGATGATGTAAGAAAAGTATTTTTATGGAAAGGAGTAAAAAGTAGCGTTAGATCAAAATTCATTGGAGCAAAACGATCTCAAGAAATCAGAGGCCAAGTTGGAATGCATTATGCTGTTGTTCCCCTTGATGAGGGTGAGGAGGATCCCGAATTTATAAAGATAATTGGAGGTCAAACAAAAGCAGGAATAGCAAAAGAAATTAGAGCATCTGAGGTTTCTGCTCCTTCAGTACATCCTCTACGAGAAAAGAATATTTTTGGAACTCCAAAGCCCGCTGAGGGTATGAATATAGCGGGAAGCAGAGATCGAGCCGCTCAAAATATTGGTCCCTTATATAGGGGCGAGGAGTCTATGGTTGATTTGATGCAAGACCAAACTCAAATAGATTTCCAAGAAGTAATGCGAAAATTAGAAGAAATTCAAATGCCTCCTGGTTATGAAAGAGAACTGATTATAATTGGTAACCATGCATATTCCATTGTTGAAAAAGTACAGCAATTCCTTGGTGAAAAACAGGTGACTAAAGAAATTTCGAAGGTCGGGGCGATTCCTGAAGGAGTATTCTTCGCTGCTGAATATGCTCCAAGAATTCTTAGCGAGAATGGAAAAATTATCGCAATAGAGTTTCTTAAACGTATCGATTCCAAATCTAAACCTGTAGAAGGGAAAAGCAAGAGAGAAATGTTAAAGGAACAAATTAAAGAGCAATTAGGAGGAGCTTAAAAAAGACCAATTCCCCCAACTTTATTTTTCTTAATATATTACTCTTAGACTAAGACTACTCAGACTCGCCCATATAAAGAGAATTTAGTATTAAAAAAATGATCCATTTAATATATAAATTTAAAACCTTGACAATTAGATTTTACTAATTAGTAATATAAATTTTTAAGTTAAAATTTTTTAATTAATATTAATTGAATTATTATTTCTTATTTAATAATGAGTGATTTAACACCTGAAGAAGCCAGTGCTTTGAGCAATTTTCTTGGTTCTATTACAGAATATTCAGAACTCGAAGCTTTGGCGCTCATTACTCGAGAGGGCCTAAGATTAGCCTTTAGTGCAATTCCTGGATATAATTTGGATCCAGACCTCTTTTCAAGTCTAAGTGCTGTGGTTGTACAATCAGGAAGCGATGCTGTCGCTGCTCTAGGGTATACAAATATGCTTGAGGTTGTCTTGCGCGGTGATAACGGATTTATAATACTTAGTGCCGCTGGACGATTCTTTTTAATGGGGGCCTCAAGACAAATTGCAGATCTGGGAAAAATAGTTAAGGTTTTTAGATATTATTCTCAAGAGATATCTAAACGTTATCCTATAATGTAAAAATATCGTATTAGAGATAAATCTCTCTTAAGAATTATTTTATCATCTATTAATATTGTAAAAATTTAATATAAAGATACTTGATATATAATAATATCAAATCTAGATCTATATCTTATATCGATATTAGTTTATTATTTATAAGGATAGTCAATAATTGTTGATAGAAATTTTAAGCTGTATCACTTATATTATATTAAAAAACTTTAGTAAATAATATTGAATAATTATGACAGAAATCAAACTTTTTGTCGATGCTAATAATGAAATAACAAATAAAGTTCTGATTTGCCAATCAAATGCAACTAAGCTAGGAGTAAAAAATGGAGATTCAATTGAAGTTTTAAATATCGATAATAATCTGAAAAAAACTACAACTGTTGAAATTTCTGATACTATTTTAGATTTTGCTGGTCAATTTGCTAAGAATTTATTGGATGAGTTACAATTTTCTGGAGTTGAATTAACAGTCCGTCCCGTAAGTGCTGCTGCAACGCTTACACCGACATTAAGAATTCCAAAGGTTCCTAAACCACAACCTACTCAACCACCTCAACCTATACCACAACCTACTTTATCACCATTACCAACACCTCCACTTGAACCTACTCCCGCACCTCAACCCCCTCCTACACCCCCTCCTACTCCAATGCCTCAACCCACTCCTACACCGATGTTTGTACCCCAACCTTCATTATCACCACTCCCTACAAAACCACCCCCTCCTATGGAAATCCCCCAAACAAGTTATGGTCAACCAATGATTGAACCTATTGCACCAGTTGAACCTTATCCGAATAAAATTGATATTAATATGCTTCAAAACCAGAAAAATGGTATAATTCTTATACCAAAATTAGACAATAATATAGAAGGTGGACGAGTACAATTAAATGCTAGTGTTATTCAGCAATTGGGCTTAGGTCAGGGTATGTTAATAGCATGGGAAGATCCTTTGACAAGATCTATGGGTTCAGCAAGAATAGATCAAGCAAATGCTGGAATGAATGAAATTAAAATGAGTATGGATACTTATGAAGATACGAATATTCAAGCTGAACAAGTTGTTGTATACTCCACCGAACCCCCAATACAAACAGCCTCAGAATTAATGTTGGAAGTCCAATCTCAACCAAATTTGATGGGATATGCTTTGATTAGTCCTAGAACTCAGCATACTTTATCAATTCAGGCTGAAGAAATTTTAGCTTTTGAGGATGAACTTACTGGAGCTATGGGAGCTGGAAAAATAGAGATATCGGAAGCAACTCCCGATAATGTAATTATTATTGATAGTGAAATCTTGGAGGCTTCTGGTATTGGTAGTTTTGAAGTAAAAGTATCAAAAAATCAAAGAGCAATTATCCCTTTACAAAATATTTCTTTAGGAATCTCACCCATCTCCGGGGAAAATATGTGGGAAATAATAAGTACAGCTCGAGAAAATGTAGATTCCATGAAAGGATGGATTTCAAATTATATTATTTTTAAAGGCATAAAACTAAGGTGGTCTGCTGTAAACATCGCATGTTCGATTATTGATACTGTTCCCGATCTAATAGGGGATATTTTTGCCAAAGTTACTCCAAATACAACATTATCTTTAAGTCCAGTAGGCTTAATCCCATTTAACGCTATTTTAATAATTGATATAAGTCGTTCAATGATGGCTAGGGATGTATTAGTAACTAACATCGCTCCTGCCATTGAAGGTATAAAAGCGGCAATGGAGTCTCGAGAAATTCAAGAATTTTTAAAACATTTTAAAGATGGAGTAAATATACCACGTAGAATCTCCGCGGCTTTTGCGGCAGTTCTCTTCCTAAGTGAGAAAGTCGGGAGAGGATTTGGAGAAAAGGTCGCAGTGATACGCTTCGCAGATGAAGCCCAGATATTACCTCTCAGCGAAAGTTTTTATATGGATTCTGCAAGTGGTAAGAAAGGTGTTCTTGAAGATGCTGCTCGTATGATTGTTGATCGAATAGGAAATAGCTATGGACAAGCTACAAATATGGGTTCTGCGATGGTACAAGCCCATAATGTTTTAAGTGAGTTCCAAAAAATGAATCCAGATCAACCTACGATGATCATTCTTTTAACAGACGGTGTTGCTACGGATGAAAGCTTATTTTTAAGTGAAGTTAAGAAATTAGCCAGTAACGTTAACGTTGTAACCTATATAGTAGGTCTCGGGAACCCTGATCGCGAACTAATGGCTCGTGCAGCAAATTTGTGTGGTGGGGAATATTTTGAACCGGAAGATGCTGGAGATTTATTGATCTGGTACTCTAAAAGAGCCCGAGACTTAACAGTGAAAATGAAAGCTCATAAGGATCAACTTTAAAAGAATTTTTTTTTTTTCCTTATAAGTTAAGCCAAAGACCCACAAAGAATAAGATTTTCATTGTTGCCAACACATTTTTTTTATTTACTTTTTAGTATATTTTTACAATTGGTATAGATCTTGAAATTATTAGATGTATTGTAAGACTGGATTTACTTTTAGTTTTATTTATTAAAGTACAGTTCAGTAGAATTACATTAAAGTTATTAATAATAATTTTGATAATAATTATAATAATATTATTTCCATGAATTATAGTTAGAAATTTATAGCAGTAAAACGATAATTAAAAATATGAAAGATGTAAAAATTATAACAATTGATAATCGAGGACGAAT
>JABXKB010000072.1 GCA_013375485.1 Promethearchaeota archaeon
TATATCAAATAAGAAAACATAATATTAATTGATTGAGTTCGAATGAGTTCTTTATCTGCTATTCGGCCTAAAAATTTCCGAGAAAAGGTGTTCTTTCGAAAATTAAGATCACAAATAGATGGGAATGCTAAAATTGAGCACGGATTAACACAAATTACTGGTATCGGTAGAAGAATCGCCCAAGCTATTGTAAAGGTAACAGGAATCGATCCAAATCTAAGGATAGGCGCAATTTCTGAAAAAGAATTGAATCAAATCGAAGAAATAATCATAAACCCAATTGAAAATGGGATTCCTAGTTGGATGGTAAATAGACCAAAAGACTTACGTACTGGTGAAAATCTTCATATCATAGGAAATAAATTAGAAATCACTGTTAAAAGGGATATAGATAGAATGAAAAAAATTAAGTCTTATAAAGGTGTACGTCACCATTTAAGATTAAAAGTACGAGGACAAAGAACAAGAAGTACCGGTCGTCATGGATTAGTAGTTGGTGTCATACGAAGGAAAAAGAGTCAACAACCGAAATAGTAGAGGAGATAAAAATGGGAGATCCACGACGTTTAAAGAAGAAATTTAAAAAACCAAAACATCCATTTCAAAAAGATCGAATAAAAGAAGAACTCGAATTTCTCGGTAAATATGGACTTAGAAACAAAAGAGAATACTGGAAAATGCGTACAATACTCGGAAACTGGCGTCATATCGCTCGACAATCAAGAACATTATCTAAAGAACAAGCTGTAGAAGTTCAACAAACTCTTATCAAAAAATTAAATCGCTTAGGAATTATTGGATCAGAAGCAGAGTTTGAAGATGTGCTCCTTCTGTCAGTAGAAGATGTTCTAAAAAGAAGACTACAAACTCTTGTCTATGAAAAAGGACTCGCAAGTACAATTTACCAAGCAAGACAATATATTACTCATGGACACATTCAAGTTAAAGGAAAAAAGATTAATGCTCCTTCATATATTGTAAAAAAAGAGGAAGAAAAACTTATTGATTTCGCGCCTAATAGTCCAATATCAGCAACAAAAGAAAAAAGTTAATCAATCAAAGAATTATTAAGGACTTTAACAGAAAATCTGATTTATAGTTTTATTAATTATTTTATCTCTTTACACACATTTATAATTGAAATTTATTTTTAATAGACCTCATCAAGAACTAAATTATTAAAGGTTACCTCACCATTATGTGAGGGCTCTAAATTTCAATTTTCTGTTAAATTCAAAAAAATATATAATAGTTATAAATTAAATTGTAGTCCCATTCTGTGAAGAAAACACTACCTCTTCTTTTTTAACTAGAAATAGATTGAAACGATCTTAATTAAACTCGTGAACGGCTGTTCTTTTTTGTTCTTTTTTAACTAGAAATAGATTGAAACGGCTTTTAATTGTTCTATAATTGGTTTTCCTGCAGCATTCTTTTTTAACTAGAAATAGATTGAAACGAACAATCAAAATCATACCTAAAATGATACCATATATGATCTTTTTTAACTAGAAATAGATTGAAACTTCCATGATACTATAATTGAAAGGCTAATAATCTTACGTTCTTTTTTAACTAGAAATAAATTGAAACTTTTTGATTCTTCGTGGTTGATTCCTTCTAAATCATTCTTTTTTAACTAGAAATAGATTGAAACACTCTTTCCTTCTAGAGCTCTGTCTACATTGAGTTCGTTCTTATTTGACTAGTTATAGATTGAAAAAAGCAAGAAACGGGGTAATTCGACATTAAAAAATTTATTTGTTGAAAAAAAATAATATCCTTATTCTATCTATAGAAAAGCGCGAAAAATTTACTATTTTCTTTGAATATCGCCTCTCCTTAAAAATAAGTTTATATAAGTTATTTACTTATGTAAAAAATAGGATGGTGATACTAAATTGAAATGGATGGCTAAGTGGATTGGTAAGGTTTACTGTACATTATGGGCTGAATTCAAGGAAAACACTTTTTTTTTTAATGATGTAAAAGAAAAATTAGGAAAATATACGCTGAACTATTTAAGTGAACTTAAAAAGGCTCAAGCACTATTTATTTTTGAGAGAAGATCAAAAAAGAGGGTGTATAGGCTTGTATCGCCAGACATCTTCGCTTATTCCATCTCACAAAATGCAAATTTAGGTTGGCTGAAACAAGGAGTTTATGCTAATTTAATTTTAAAAGTTTTTATGTTGTTAAAGGATAAGTTTAATCAAAATCTACAATCAATAGGAGTTTATGGGTCAATAGCTAGAAACACAGCAAAAAAAGAAAGTGATTTGGATCTATTACTAATTTTTCAAGAATTACCTCAGAATATTGATGAGAGATTGCATGAATTAGTAGAGCTAAAAAAATCGAAAAATATTCAAGAGGAACTAATTTTTTTAAATAAATATAACGTATTTCCTCGTATTAATTTTAATCCACTTAAAAAGTCAGAATTAGCAGTGAGTTTTTTTACAATTGATATATCATTTGATTTGCAAACTATTTTTGATGAATCGAAGATATTAGAAAATTTTCTCTTAATTATTCACAAAAAAATTGAGGAACGTGGTATAATAAGAAAATATATAGATAAAGAACGGTATTATTTAGATTTAAATATAAATTTTGGAGAGATTTTTGAATTTTGAATCAAGTTGATTTAGCTAAGGATTACTTAAACCAATCTAAGATAAGATTAAGGACGGCGAGAAATGTGATAAATGATCAAGCTTATGCTTATTGTGTGCGTCAATGTCAAGAGGCGGTGGAATTATCTTTAAAAGCTGCGTTAAGAATTGTTGGTAAGGATTTTCCTAAATGGCACGATATAGGTGTAGTGCTAATCAAAGAGAAAGAATCATATCCTAATTTTTTTAGTAGTGAAATTGATAAATTAGCATTAATTTCAGAATTTTTAGCTAGCAAAAGAGAGCTAGCTATGTATGGAGATGATGATAGTAAAAAATCACCATCAATGTTATTTAATAAAGAAGTTGCTGAGTCCGCTTTAAAAGATACTGAATTCTGTTTAAAAGCAGTCGAAAAATTATTTGAAGCATTTCTAAAAGAACAAGAATAACATTAACTCATATTATTTGTTCAGATGAAATTACTATATATTTATTATAAATTCAATTAAGATAGAATATCTATTGATATTATTAACTCTAAGATCCAATGTACAAAAGTATTTTAAAGAAATGAAATCATATATCAATAGTACTAAAATACCAAAATGGCAGACTAATAAAAATCGTTGCAGCAATTGCGCCTATCGTGATTATTGTTGGAGTGAATAGGAAGGGGGTGAAAACACAAATAAAAATTTTTAAATAGAAAGGAATCACATTTATAGAGTAACTGCAATTGACCCGTACTTATGGTAGGTGATCTGCAAAAAGCGCTGTAGTCCCATTCTGTGAAGAAAACACTACCTGTTCTTGTTTAACTAGAAATAGATTGAAACTGAAGGTTATTGAAAATTTGATCTAAAGCAGGAGTAGGTTCTTTTTTAACCAGAAATAGATTGAAACATTTTACAAGGAAGGCAAAACGGAGCAAATTGAGTTGCGTTCTTCTTTAACTAGAAATAGATTGAAACATTTATACAGTAAGTGGCGCTGTTGTCTCAAATGCGTTCTTCTTTAAATAGAAATAGATTAATAGGGATCTTTAATATGAATTAACTAAGAAAGATCTTCACAATTCTTATTGTTTTTTGCCATAAACCTTAAAAAAAAACGGTTTCTCTCTAACTATAAAAATTAAATAAAAAAATTCAAATTCTAAAGTATATTTAAATCCTTAAGGTAAAAAATTTGTAAGTCGTTAGTTCAAAATGAGTAAAGAAGAAATGAAATGGGCAATCGTGCATATATTCAGCTCTTATAACAACACGATTGTTACAGCAACAGATCTCAGCGGAGCGGAGACTTTCGCAAAATGCTCTGGTGGGATGGTAGTTAAGGCTGATAGAGATGAATCGAATCCTTACGCCGGAATGCAAGCGGGATTCCGTGTGGCAAATGAACTTAGAGATAAAGGCGTTATGGGAATTCATATCAAAGTAAGAGCTCCTGGTGGAAATAAATCGCAAACTCCTGGTCCTGGAGCTCAAGCATGCATCCGCGCTCTCGCACGTTCAGGTTTACGAGTTGGTAGGATTGAAGAAGTTACCCCTAAATCGCATGACCACTGTCGTAGAAAAGGGGGTCATCGCGGTCGCCGCGTGTAATTATCTACTTGAAGATATCACAGAACTGGCTTTTTTACTCCACTTTTTTTCTATTAAGAAATTATCAAACTATGCAATAGTATGCTTTTGCATACTATTAGTATGCATACTATAAATTCAAAAAATGTACCAATTTGGATAGATGCGAAAATTTTTTAAGTAATAACAGAAAATAACACTAGAGGCTGATTCCATGGTAGATGATCGAACGAAACGTATTGTAGGTATATTACTCCTTATAATTGGTTTACTTTTTTTACCATTCACCTTTAGAACGATAATGTCACTTATGTTGTTACCTATTCCAGTTATCTTATTGCCCTTAGGATTTGCCAGTCTTTACAGAGGACTCTCACTTAAGAACAGAGGAATTCTTTTAATTAGTATGGGATTGATCTTCATTTCTATTACAATGTATTTAATTATTGATAATATAAGATATATTGATTCATTAATAGTCCTTTCAATTGTTAATACAACTTTCTGGGCTTTATTATTTATCATCCCAGGTATATTGAAGATAATGCAAAAAACTACCCTTAGCGAAAAATTTATGTTTGTGGATGCATTGGCTGCATTTACTACTTTGTGGATGCTTATATACACATTAATCATAAATAATATGGCACCAAGTAATTTTTTGCATTTGTATTTTCGATATTTCTGGTACGTGCTAGGCGGTGCATTAATATTTAGTCTCATAATTATTGTTATTGCAGTTTTTGCAGAGAGTTTTCCATAAAAGGGATCTATATACTAAATGGAGCGTAAGCGGAGCGATAAGATTTTACAGATTTGAGATGGTAAGAAGGGCAGGAGTATGTTCTTGAGCAGCGGTTTTGTTTTTTCTTTTTTTTGGAAAGGTAAATTCAGAATCTGATTTCAATGAAAATTCCATTGAAAATGTTAAGGTATGACAATTTATTCTAATAAGAATTCTTATAATGCTTTCTATAATGAGTGCAATTTAAATTACTATATTCAGCAAAAAGTCATTTTCTCTATATTAAGGAATCTTTTCATATTAAAGCTTCAAGGATTAGATTTATTATAACTTTTTAATCATATAAAGAAAAGATGACTCCTACCAGAAAATTGTAAATACAACTATGGAGGTCCGCACTGGGGTTGTAATCTAATTTCAATGAGTGGTAGGAGTCATGATTTAGATGTGTTTTTTCAAATCTAAATTAATAATATGGTCATTCTATTTAAATAAAAAATCATGCTAAAAGGTAAATTCAGCGTCTGATTTCAATGAAAATTTAGTGAAAAATTCCACTCAATTAAAGTAGTGGGATATAAAAAAATACAGAAGAAGCTAATTGTTCTATTGTTTTCCTTTTTCATAGAAAAAGAAAAAAAGTTGAAAACCTAATTTTAATTTAGAATTGCAAGAATTTTTTTATAGTTCAGGTTCCTTAAAACCAAATGGTATCATTTCATCAAGATATGAAAGGATCATCCCTATTTCAGGTTCTTTAAGCTCAAGATTAATGAGTTCAATAACACTCTTAACAGTAAGTATATCGTTTAAATAGGAAAACCTTAAATCATCAATACCAGCATCAAGGACAAGAATTTTGTCTTTTCCTTTAGTATTATCCCAAGGATACCAATAAAGTAAACCTTCTCCATTTGGATTTCCTGTCCTTGCAAAATTGGCAAGATAATTCATACACAAATCTTTTAATCTTTCCCGACCAAATCGATTACGCTTAGTGTGTGTTTTTCCGATCAGCATAGATATAGAACTTTTACCCATCCCTAAAAAGAAAGGAATTTCTGCAGCATGATGAGCTCCCAAGTTTCGTCCCATCCCTTTAGGTAGAACGCTTACACCATCTTTATCGGGGCTTCCCCAATCAAAGCGGTAAGCATAAATGGGTAAATTAGTCTTTGAATACATCTTAGATACTAAGGAATCAAGACCATTCACACGCCAAAGAAGGGATCGATACCCCCAAATTAAGTCATATATTCTTGTATTCTTGGGAGGGTCTTTTCTAAATCTGCCAAAAAGCTTTAATTCATCCTTCGTACAACCAATTATTATTGGTACCTTATTTGCCCAATCTCCAGTTGAAAATATAGCATATCCTTCTTTTGGTATTATTGTACCATCAGTGAAAATAGTTCGCCATTCAGACATTCCAAAATCCATTTTGGGTATACGTTTCAATATTTTAAATGCAGATTTTGAACGAAGATAATCATCAACCTCTTTTCCCGACATTTTTTCTATGACTCGTTCAGCTTCTAATTGATTCTTTGCTTTGCGATCCTTAATGAGGAGATTAATAAGAAGATCAGTACTTTGAGCTTCTGCAGTGTTAGTACTCCAAATGAGAGATAATCCGCTTTCCGCTATAGCATGATGGAAGAGTCCTTTTGCATGAGGAGAGATAAGGAGTGAGAGAACATTAAAGGCACCACCGGATTCCCCTGCAATTGTAACATTATTAGGATCTCCTCCAAATGCTTCTATGTTATCTCGTACCCATTCCAAAGCTTTAATCAGATCAAGAGTACCAAAATTCCCACTTTTATCTTCAGGAGAACCAGTACTTATTATTGCAGGATGTATAAACCAACCCATTGCTCCAAGACGATAATTAACTGAGATATACAATAAGTTAGATTTCTTTACAATCTTATTACCATAATAGGAAACCTCCGCAGATGAACCTATTGAATTTCCTCCTCCATGGATATATAAATAGACTGGTAATTTAGTCTCTGGAGTCTTGGGACGCCAAATATTAAGATAAAGACAATCCTCTGAACCAATTGGACCTATAAAAGGCATAACTTGTGCTGCAGAACTCCCAAACTTTTTTGTTTTACGAGTTCCGATCCATGGGGTAGGATCAAGTGGTGCTTTCCAACGAAGAGAACCAATTGGAGGATCTGCATACGGAATCCCCTTCCAGCACCAAAATCCTTTATTTGAAAGACCAGATACTAAACCATACTTCGTTTGGACAAGAGCATCATCATTCCATGAACTTAGATTAAAAGTAGTATTAGATGGCTCTAACGAGCGAAAATGACTAATGTAGGGAGATACAATCCTTTTAATCAAATTGATTAATCTAATAAAAGGAGCAAACAAATAAGCTAGCTTTATTATTAAACTCATAATTTCAGATCAGAAAAATTATTAAAAGTTATTATAAAATTCTAACTATTGGGGGAATTAGTGATCTATTCCTAATTAAGTTATCAATCATAAATTATTTAATTATTGTATTTCCGAGTTTAATTGATTAAATCCAATTAGATTTAATTTCAGAAAAGGTAAATTCAGAGTCTGATTTCAATGGAAATTCCATTGAAAAAATTAAAAAAGCGAATCTTCAGCAAAGTAGCTACTTTCAAGGATTATGGATTTTAAAGAATTAATTAAGAAATAGAAAAAAATAGAAAAAAAAGAAGAGTATTTATGCAAGAACCATACCAAATAAGGTTATATCTTTTAAATAGCAGTTTATATTGGTTGAGTATGCCAATATTGTAATATTATATGTTCCAGCAACTAAATCATTAGAAACATATTCAAGGTTAGCACTTAACATTGATTCAGTTTCAGCAGCAAGTTGTAAGTGAGGATATACCTTCATAACGCCATTAATTGCAAAGTAAAGATCTATTCTATTTGCTGTTACAGGAGCATAGATTCTTGCAATAGCACTAAATTCCAAATAGAGTGTATCTCCTTCAGCAATAGTGAGAGAAATCTCTAAGTCTGGAATTTCTTCTCCTGGAGAAAGTTTCAAGGAATAGACCATTGGTGAATATTCAGTATCAAATCCAATCTCTTTTACATTTATCTCTTTTTCATTTTGTTGCGATATTTGAGGAGGTAAAATAAATGTAGAATATATCCCTAACCCCAAACCGCCAAGACCAATAAGTAGAGCAAGAACGGCTAAACCTTTTCCGGATGAACCCATTTCAATCAAATCTTTAAATAGTTTTTTTAATGTTTTTCTCTATGATTTTTAACTTATGTATAGGATTAGTCAACATGACTATTAAATCTTCATAATTCTTGCGGATCATAGCCATAAGCAAGTAAAAAAACTGGATGCAACTAAAATGGTATTTTGTAATCTCCCGTTGGGATTGAAAAGTAAAAATAACGGTGGATTCTGTTTCCCGAAACGCTTTAGTGCAATTGTTTAAAATTAATTAAAATTCTAGGTAGGAGTGTACACAGGGAGCTTTTGGACGACATTTCATTAAAATCAGGAAGGAAGCAGGAAGGATTTTAAATAATTAACTATTTGAAAAAGGTTTTAAATTATACTCTCCAATCAAGTCCTTTATAGCACTGTCGAATCTCTCAGAGATAATCAAATATAGTTTACTCCATCCACTCCCTAGAGAAATTTCTTGCAAATCAGATGTGGGGGCAAAGAGAATAATAAGATCTTCAATTTTAGAAAAATCCTCTTTTGTTAAATTTAGGATGTGGTTATCTAATTCATGAATAAGATCCTCTTTAGTGTCAAACCAAGAGCGTATAATATCCGTTTCTGGTGCTTCAATAATTTCTTTTATTAATTCTAAAAACTCTTTTACTAGCTAAGACTATAATGAATCCAAACATAGGAATTCAGGATCAGAAATTACAACTTCCCTACTATAATAAAAACCCCCCTAATCACTATGTAGATCTGACAATTATTGGACTACAAAATTTTAATAATTAACTTCTTTCTAAATTCTAATATGAATGTGGATAATGATTTAAACGGTCTTTATAAATTAACACCAAATGATGTTAAACAGGCGTGTATGGTGGCAGGGAATGCTTTTCAAGATGATCCTATAATGGTATTTACATACCCTGATGAGAAAGAAAGAAAGGAAAAAGCACAATATGGATTTTATGCGCTCTATAAATATGGAATAAAACATGGACTAACTTATGCTACCTCTAAGAACTTAGAGGGAGTCACAATATGGCTACCCCCTAATAAAATATATCATTCTACCTGGACCATGATGAGATATGGTGGTTTTTATACAATGCGTAAATCGGGTTTAAAAGCAGGGAAAAGAGTTCTCCCTTTATTTAAATATGAGGAAGAGAGACATAAAGAACTTGTACCTTATGACCATTGGTATTTTCAAAATATTGCCGTTAAACTAGAAGAACAAGGAAAAGGATATGGGGGATTGCTGATAAGTACTATGCTTAAAACAATTGAAAGTGATGGGTTACCGATTTATGTGGATACTAATACAGAAAAAAACGTTTCAATCTACCAGAAATATGGATTTGAAATACTTGAACATGGAATAATCCCTGAAACAGCTATACCTCTTTGGTGTATGTTAAGAAAACCAAGGTAAGCTTGAAAAATGAGTTTAGGGAACTCTTTTTATGAAAATTGGATATGTTTATAGGTGTACTTATTTTTATTTGGTTTCGATTTTTCGCTCATTTGTATTTTCCTCCGTTTTAAGAGACACAAGGTTCGAGTCTTTTTAAATTTTGTCCCAATTTCATTTTAAATTGGATTGAAATGGTAAATTCAGAGTCCGATTTCGGAGGAATTTTAATAAAAGAATAAAAACTAGAATATTGAAATTTAGACCTTTTTATATCCAAAGTTTAGTGTTCCTTAATTTATTATAATTGGTATTGTCTAAACTTTTATTATTTCTAAAATGCTATTTATCATTAATATCTAAAAAGTTGTTTAGATAAAATATGTCTTTACTATTAAAAAAAGCTCTCATAGTGGATGAAAATGTAACTAATTCTGTATGACAGATAATTCTGGTGGCGATAGATGAAAAAGAAATTAAAAAAAAAGTATAATGCAAAACCTGTTCAAGATGTTTTAGAGACCAATGCTAGTGATCCCATTGGAGTTATTCTAATTGGAGGTGCTGGATGACATGATGGATTATGATTATGATATAGTGATTATTGGATCAGGTTTGGGGGGATTAACAGTAGCAAGTCTCCTCTCCCGTAAGGGATTTAAAATTGTTGTAGTAGAGAGTAGAAGTCGTATAGGCGGAAGATTTTCCACGTTTGAGTATGAAGGTTTCAAATTACCCACTGGTGCGATCCTTATCCCAGATGGGTGGGTGGTAAAATTACTTGAGGATATGGGAATCAGGACTGACAATTTAAGACCAATAACACGTGTTTATTATAGAATTGATGGTGAAAGATATGAAATCCCCGCTGAAATAGGAGTACCAAAGGCGCTTGATATAATAGATAAGCTTGAAAGAAAAGATGCTGAAAAGAAGAATCGTCCAATGAAACCTGTCGAATTAAGTAAGATTATGCGTGGTTATTATAAAAAAATGCGGGGAGTAAATCAAGAAGAAATTATAACTGTGCGAGATTGGCTTCTCCAATATACTGAGAATGAAAAAGTACACGATGCTTTTGATACTCTCTGTACAGGATTGATGATGGCCCATTCTTGGGAGCTACCTGTTTCAAAATTTTTCCTTTTCCAAGAAATGACTAAATTTTATATATCACCTGATGGAAACCTCAGCATAGCAGAAGAACTTGCTAGATTAGTTGAGAAAACCGGCGCTGTATGGACTAATACTCCTGCGAGGAAAATAAATATCAAAGAGGGAAAAGCTACAAGTGTTATTGTTGAAAAGGCAGGGAAAAAAATTAAAATAAAATGCAAGATGGTTATTAGTGATACAGGGGCTAAATCAACGGTAAGTCTGGCAGGAAAAGAAAATTTTGATAATGAATATCTTGAAAAGATGCGTATAAAACTTCGACCAAGCCCATGTTTGCTGATTCTAGTCGCAAGTGATAAACCACTGTGCTTGGAAGGAATACATGATGGATTGGAAATAATAATGGGATCGCGAAGAATTAAAACTGTTATCCCTATTAGTAATATCTGTCCCGAACTTGTTCCCCCGGGACAACATCTTATTTACACTTCAGCTAAGTCAGAAATAACCCTCCATCCTATGGATATAAAATACGAAATGCAACAGGTTAAGAGTGATATTAGGGAATTTTTTCCAGATTTCGAAAAACACGGTCGTATTTTAAAAATGAGAGTATGTGGCATTATCAATGAATGGCCTGAAAGCCGAACTTGGCTTGGTTATGGTATGCCATTAGAGACACCGATACCTAATTTATTTAACGTAGGAGATTCATGCATTGCTCCAGGTCTTATAGGAACTCCTGGTTCTGTAGAAAGTGGTTACCGCGTGGCCGATATTGTTGAGAAAGTATTATAATCCAATTTGAAGAATTATAAAATTTGATATTATGGACATTAGTGATCTTAAGATAGGACGAGAGGGAACATTTATACCCCCATTTAAAAGTAATATCAATACAGTCAAAAGCTATGAAAATGAGAGATATGATTCCATATTTTTTGCCGATCATATCTTAAATTGGATACCGGAATCTATTTGGACTCCAGATATTACTGATCTTGCTACAGTTTATCCCAGTCCCCATCTAATATATGATGTTTTTACTATGATGACTGTTGCTGCCTTACACACAAAAAAGATTTACCTCGGAACAGGAGTAACTGAAGCTTTTAGAAGGAATCCCGCGGTACTTGCACAAACCTTTCTAACTTTAGATGAATTATCCAGAGGGAGGTCAATATTGGGGATAGGAGCGGGCGAAAAAGAAAATACCGTACCCTACGGAATTAAATGGAAGAATCCTGTAAGTAGATTAGAAGAAGCCGTTATAATCATTAGAAAATTATGGGAAAGTGATGAAAAAATAAATTATGATGGAAATATTTGGAAGTTAGAAAATGCCCTTCTCAGATTAAATCCTTTTAAAAAAGGAAAATTTCCCCCAATATGGATTGCTGCTCGTGGTAATAGAATGCTAGATATAACTGGCAGATTAGGTGATGGTTGGTTACCTATATTTTTAAAACCCGAAGTTTATAAGGAAAAACTAAGGATTCTTCGAAAATACACACTGAAAGCAGATAGAAATATGGATGAGATTACTCCTGCAGTTATTTTAGGAGTTATCACCGATGAGGATAGTGAAGAAGTTGATAAAATGCTCAATAATCCAATTACGAAAAATAACCTAATTACGTTATATAATGAAGATTTCAAGCCATATGGATTATCACATCCTCTTGGAGAAAATATTGATGGAACTTTAGAATTTATTCCTACACATTACGATAAAGAGTCATTGATGCAAATACTTGAAAAGATTCCTAGTAAAATGTGTCATGATTTTTACTTAAATGGTAATCCTGATGAAATTATTGGTCAAATTGAGAATTTTAGCAAAGTTGGTGCAAAACATATAATTCTATTTAATGTTTCAATATTATGTGGTCTTAAATATATTCCACGTTCAAATAAGTGTATGAAAAAAATAATTACATATTTCAAAAATTAATGAATTAGGAGTTCTTCTCCTTTTCAAAATTATCCTATAATAATATAAAGTTGTTAGATAATTATGCCAATAAACTCTCAAAAAATTGATGTTCACCATCACATTGTACCTAAAGAATATCTTGCAGATTTAGCCTCAGTAGGCATTAAAAATGCTGTTGGTGAACCATTCCCTCAGTGGGATATTGAAAACACCCTTGCTTTTATGGATAGGCAAGGGATAGCTATAGCAATTAATTCAATTTCTGCACCAGGTATTTATTTTGGAGATAATGATTTTACTCAAAAGTTAGCGCGCAAATGTAATGAAATCTCTGCTCGTATGGTGAAGGAACACCCAAATCGCTTTGGTGCGTTTGCTATTTTACCCCTACCAGATATAGAGGCATCCATAGTTGAATTAGAGTATGCCCTAGATACCTTAAAAATGGATGGGGTTGTATTACTTACAAATTTTAGGGGTATATACATCGGGGATGTCCATTATGATGATCTTTTTTATAAGCTAAACCGCAGGAAAGCTGTGGTTTTTGTACATCCAAGTGTGCCTCCTTTAGATACATTACCCATGATAATAAAACCCGCAGTTTTAGAATTCGTTTTTGATACGACAAGGGCAATTGTTAATCTTATACATAGAGGAGCAACAAAACGCTTTCCGGATATAAGTTTTATATTTTCACATGGAGGAGGAACTGTTCCCTTTATAACTTGGAGAATTACTTTTGGAAATAAAAAGATAATTAATCAGTTAAAACGCTTCTATTATGATACGGCAGTGTCAGCAACCCCCTATACACTAAGTTCCCTGCTTAGTTTAGTGGAACCAACACAAGTATTATATGGGAGTGATTATCCATTTTTGCCCGAAAGGGTTGTAAAACTAATGAATGAAGGTCTTCAAAATTATAATTTTGAAAGAGAAACTTTCATGAAGATTGTCCAGCAAAATGCTGTTTCTTTATTTCCAAGGTTTAAGGAAATATTGTTTTAAAAATTGTAAAAAAATTTCAAGATTCTTTTAATGAGGGAATGGAGCGTAATCGGAGCGATATTGGAATGAATGATTTGAGATGGTAAGAAGGGAAGGATGGAGTATGTTCTTGAGCAGCAATTTCTTTTTTTCTTTTTTTATGGAAAGGTAAATTCAGAGTCTGATTTCAAGGATTTTTTAGTGAAAATTTTAGATAAAGTTTATAATCTCTCATAAGAATAATGAGTATTGCATATTGAAAATCCTACTTTCTTGTATGTATGGATAGCAGGAGCATTAGCCACCCTTACCATAATAAAACATTGTTTTTTTTCTCGAAATAATTCTTTTAAGGTCGATGAGATTAGTGAACTAGCATAACCTTGGTTCCAGTAATCTGGATGAGTCCCTACGATCGTTATATATCCTATACTTTCATATTTCCATATACTAATTATACAAATCAAGTCTTTCTCTTTCATTATACCATACCAAGTATTATTTTCATCAATCAAGATATCCTCTGGCTTGCGTGAACCCCAGTAAATAGGATCAGCAATACTCATTAATGAAGTTATCTCTTCTCTATAAGATTCATTTAGTTTTTGGAATTTGCATTTCTCAAAATCCTTTTGATCTCCTTTTTTTAAACACATACGATACAACGCAATTTCTTTTTTATAATCTGGAAAGAATTTTGAGATCAATTTTTTATGGATATCAAATCCAGTAATAGATATTGGACTATAATTCTTTCTATTTAATAAAAATCTAAGACTTACGACTGTTCCTCTCAATTGAATTCTGCGATTTTTCCAGATTAAAACCATTCCTTTTATTTTTTCTTCATTATCTAACGCCATATAAATTTCAGTACTTTCCGGATATTGAGCATAGTCAACATGAAAAAAAAAGTATTCAGCAAAGTTATATTTAATATACTCATAGAAAAAGGCTTCATTATCAGGTGTTACTCGAATTGACCTTAATCGATTATGCTTCATAGAATAACCTAATTATTTTAAAACAATAAATATTTCGATCAAAAAATCCTTCGAATTGAAATTAAATGAAAATTAGGATGGAAAGGTAAATTCAGAGTCTGATTTCAATGAAACTTCCATGGATTATTCTCTTCTTCCCCCTGGCGTCCACTCCTACAAAAATGGGTATAAAATTTATTAAAAAATAATTTGACCAAATAATTTTTATTTTAAGAGAAGAATTATAGAAATGAAAAAAATGAATTTCAATGACGAAATTATCAAAGAATATTGGCATAATTCTTTTTACTTTCTCCAGGTCTCAATCAGAAAGGATTAAAAAATAAAAAGATAATTTTAATTGGTGATCAATAAAATACTTAACAAAATGGAACTAAAAGAAAAAAGGATATTACAAGGAGTCATCTTAAATTTAATCGGAATAGTTATTATAGCATATAATTTATTCCCGTTATTTTACATGATAGGTTTTCCATTTACTTTTGGAACGGTGCGCACGATAAATTATTTGATCCTTGGAATAGCCTTCATTCTTACCGGTACCTTCACTTTAAAACCACGGAGAACGAGGAAGGGAATTATCATGCTAGGTTCAATTTCAACCATTATAGGGGGAATATTAATTCTTACTACTATGCAAATAATAGTTACGCTTATTGTAAGATTTGGGGGAACTTCAAGCATCTATATATTTTGGAACGATATTCCAATCTTGGCTACTTTTATGATATCGGGAACGGTTTTACTCTTACACGGACTAATCCTAATCATCACAAAACGAAAAAATACGAAACTCGTTGGGGAAGTAATTTTAGCCTCGATTGGAATAACAGTAGTTGTTTGGGTGTCCCGTCCATTATACATGTTAATCATATCTTCAACCTTATATCCATTTTTTAATATGGCAATTTACTTAAACCTTATAATTGTTGGTGTCTCATCGCTACTTATTGGTTATTTTTATTTTAATCCTCCTGAAAAAACGCGCGTTAAATTGCTCATTGGGATGATTTCAATAACTTTCGGTGTCATTATCGTTATTTTCTCGCTTTTTGGCATTTTAAGTTTTAACATGTACTTGGAACGATTGGAATCAGAAGGGGTTTTTGCAAGTGTGATGGACTTGAACTCAATTTTTGTGGTATTTATTTTGGTGGGGGTTGGATTAATAATTCATGGTGTATTTATGATAAAAAAGAAAGATAATGAAAAGGATCGGTATCAACCCACGGATGAGTAGTATCAATCAAATAATTTGGTGTATCTTTAGTGACTGAAATAATTACAGTTTTTTTACCACTCCCTTGGAATATAGTTATGATATCGATAATTATAGCAATCCCAGTAACGATAATTTTAGTTTCTCTTCTTGACGCTATATTTAAACCATCATATAAAGAATATGAATCTCGAGCTGCTCAAGAAGATTTCCTCCAAGCCCAGCCATATTTTTGCGAAACTTGTAATACATTTCTTACAACTTTTAGAGAAATTTGTGAAAATTGCGGTGCGATAAATAGTCTGAGAAAAGCTACAAAAAAGGATTATAAACAATATATAGGGCAATTTAAAGAATAGAGCATTGAGAATGGAAAATTGGGATGGAAAGGTAAATTCAGAGTCCGATTTCAATGAAAATTCCTTTGAAAAATGTCATTGGTATGCAACAATATAGAGTTGTTGTAGTTGAGTTAGAAAAGCTCACAAACTAACCGCGTCAATTTCTATAAAGATATTTTATTGGGAAAAATTTTAGTTTTAACTTATTCCTTTGAACCGGGCTGCCATATAAACAATTCTATCGTGCAATATTCCTTAAAACCCATCCGTTTATACATATTTAAACCCATCTCAGTTGAATGAAG
>JABXKB010000073.1 GCA_013375485.1 Promethearchaeota archaeon
ATTGAACCCGCATTAAAATATCTTGGAAACTTATTGAATGCTAAAGATTTGTTTATTACATCTTGATAATTAGAATTTTTTTAATTTGAATAAAAATAAAACTTTTTTTCTAGGTTATATTCCTTTATTTCATACCAATTTAATTTTACAATAGATCATTAAGTGAGAATTTTAATGTCTGAAGATGATAAAGAAACTCAAAAATCTGATATAAAAGAGAACGAAAAGGAAGAATCTACTGAAAAAGAAAGCACTGAAGAGAAACCTAAAGCAAAATTTACTTTTAAATGCACTCGTTGCGATGCTTGTTGTGCTGAGAGAGGTCCAATTGTAATTACCATGTGGGATTTAGAAATGTGGGCTAGAAATGGTGTTGTAGCTAACTTTATGCCATATTTTGATATATATCAAAAACCAGATGGGGGAATTGATCTAATTTTGAAACCCTTAGCACCTCAACCAAAAGAAGGAGAAGAAGAAAAAAGCACTAAGGATCCATTTGGTGGTGTACCTATCGAAGAGTTACTTGATGTAAAATGTCCATTATATAATAAAGATGATAAAAAATGTTTAGTTTATGAAAATCGCCCATTAAGTTGTCGAACTTATCCACTAGAATTTGATGGGAAAAACTTTATTGTAGTAGATGCTGATTGTCCTGGTATTGGTGAAGAAGGTATGACAAAAGAAGACTTAAAAGAGATGCGAGAAACAGCAAAAATCATGCATTATGAATTAACTCGTATGAGAATCGCATTACCAGTATTAAATCAACTTATTTCACAAAAAGTAATGATGGACCTGATGCGGCAAAACATGGAAGCAATGAGCAAAATGACTGATGAGGATAGGGCTAAGCTTGATGAGATCTTCAAAAAAGATCGTGAAGACCAATAAATTTTCTTTTTATTTTTTTTTCTAAAATAATTAAAAACTACAATTATTGTTTAGTATGAAGGAACTGAAGGTAAATAATTCATTGATTGATTTAGTTCAAGGAGATATTACCGAATTAGAAACAGATGTTATAGTAAATGCTGCTAATAATCAGCTTATACTCGGAGGAGGTGTTGCAGGAGCAATAAGGAGAAAAGGCGGACCGATCATTCAAGAGGAATGTAATGAAATTGGAGGTACATTTGTAGGTGGAGCTGTAATCACAACAGGAGGGAATTTAAAATCTAAACATGTAATCCATGCTGTTGGTCCAAGAATGGGGGAAGGAAATGAAGATCAGAAGTTAAAAAATGCTACCATTAATAGTTTAAAATTAATGGATGAGCATAATTTAAAAACAATTGCTTTCCCCGCTATATCTACGGGAATTTTTGGCTTTCCAATAGATCGCTGTTCTAAAATTATGATTAATGTGGCAAAAGAGTATTTACAAGGCAATACTCAAATAGAAAAAGTTATTTTTTGCTTATACACTGCTCCTGATTTTGAGGTATTCGAAAAGGAGTTAAAATAATCTATTATTGACGTTACTTTTTTTATTAAAGTTTAATTTATAATTAGAAGAAGATTAATTAATATTTGGAGAAATTCTCATTATTACAATGCAAAGGAGTTTCTCATTAATATGACTGATTATCAATATATAAAATTCTTTGAAAATGTTAGAGTAAATGATGTTCCTCTTGTAGGAGGCAAAAATGCTTCCCTTGGAGAATTACTCTCTTTTGGAATATCAGTTCCTCTTGGATTTGCAGTAACCTCAAAAGCTTTTGATTACGTTTTAGATTCAAACTTTTATACTATCAAAGAAAAAGAAGTATCTCTTCGAGAATTAATTGCGCGAGACATTAAAAAGATTTCCAATGAATTAAAATCAGAAGATATCAAAGCAGTAGAAAAAGTAGGTAAAAAATGTGCTAATATTCGATATTTTATAGAACAATCAAAAATTCCTGACTCTTTAGCAGATGAAATCTTAGAAGCATACAAAACTTTAATTGAAAAAATTGGGGAAGAATCTACTTTTGCAGTGAGGAGTTCAGCTACAGCAGAAGACCTACCTGATGCGTCATTTGCAGGACAACAAGACACTCACTTAAACATATCTGGAGAAAAAGAAATTCTAGAATATATTTTAAAAGATATGGCCTCAGTATTTACTACAAGAGCAACGATGTACCGTGAAAGAGCAGGATTTGATCATTTCTCAGTAAAACTTTCAGTAGGAATTCAAGAAATGGCTGGTGGTCTAGAAGGAGTAAAATCGTCTGGTGTAATGTTCACTGAAGATCCTGATTCAGGCAATCCTAACGTCGTTGTTATTAGGGGAACTTGGGGCTTAGGAGAATTAATTGTGCAAGGAGTTGAAAAAGGAGATGAGTTTATTGTCTTTAAACATGATCCTGAAAGTCTTAGAATTATCCGTCGTGAACTTGTTAAAAAAGAAAAAATGATGATTTTTTCTAAAGGCTATGAGAAAATTGGTACTGAAGTTGTTCAATTACCACAAGAAAAGCAAATGGAATACTGTTTAACAGAAAATGAAGTCATGATTTTAGCGGAATATGCCCAAAAAATTAGAGATCATTATGGGAGGAGAATGGATATTGAATGGGCTGTCGGAAATAATGGTAAAGTTTACATTGTTCAAGCTCGTCCTGAAACAGTCCATAGTATTAAGGGAGATGTAGAAGATGTCTTCTATTTGCTTGAAGATCCTGAAGAATTAGCAAAACAAAACTTATTGGTTGAAAATTCAGGTATTGCTATTGGGCGCAGAATTGGATATGGAAAAGTTAAAATAATTGAAAATATAAATGATGCATATTTATTACGAGAAGGAGATATTCTTATCACAGAAGAAACCAATCCTGATTGGACATCTTATATGCAAAATCTTGGAGGTGTTATTACGGAGCGAGGAGGTCCTACGTGTCACGCTGCAATTGTTTCAAGGGAATTGAATATAGCTTCCATTGTAGGTGCGGATAATATCGTCCAAATAATGAAAGAAAAACAACGAGATGGAATTGAATATGTAACAATTGATTGTAGTGAGGGAGAATCCAGAATTTGGCTGAAAGATGTTGAATATGATTCTGATACAATTGAATTCGCGAAATTACCAATTACAAGAACAAAAGTGTTGGTTAATTTAGGTATCCCAAAGGGAGCTTTATCTTCTGGAAAATATCCTGACGGCACAGGTCTAGCAAGATTAGAATTTATTATTAATGATGAGATTAAAATTCACCCTAATGCAATAATAGATTTTGAAGCATTAATAATGAGATATGATATTCTAGTAGAACAAAAGAAAAGAATAGAAAATATAAAAAAAAGTGATCTTTATCATAAAGATCCTTTTAGTCAAGAAATTTTTCAACTGAAGCAAACTTTGGACAAAATTAGAGAGCTAACAGTTGGTTACGACGATAAAGAAGAATTTTACATTGAAAAATTAGCTGAAGGGATAGCAACTATTGCTGCTGGAGTATGGAAAACATTACCTGATGGAAGTCCTGCTGAATGTGTAGTAAGACTTTCAGATTTTAAAACCAATGAATATGCTAACCTTATTGGTGGTTGGATTTATGAGGGAGAAGAGAATAACCCTATGTTAGGATTCAGAGGTTGCTCACGGTATGTACACGACGAATTTCAGCAAGCTTTTATGTTGGAATTAAGAGCAATTAAAAAAGCCCGAGAGTGGGGTTTAAAAAATATAATACCTATGTTACCCTTTTGTAGAAGTCCCGAAGAAGCTAAAAAAATTATCGATATTATGGAGAGTGAAGGATTGATTCGAGGGCAAGATGAACTAAAAGTATATGTTATGGCTGAAATACCATCAAATATTATTTGTGCTGATATATTTTGTCAATATTTTGATGGTTTTTCAATCGGTTCAAATGATTTAACTCAATTGACTTATGGGGTTGGACGAGACAATGAAAAAATGATTCCTCTAATGAATAATTATAATTATAATACCAATAGTGAGGCTATACGGAGGTCAGTTAGTCATTTGATAAAAACAGCTCATCAATACGGTAAAAAAATTGGAATTTGCGGTCAAGCACCCAGTGATGATTCTGATTTTCTTAGATTTCTGGTGCAAGAAGGAATTGATTCTCTGTCATTGAACTTTGATACGTTTGCTAGAGGTAGAATGAATACTTGGCGAACTGAGATAATTGAAGCTAAACTAGATGATAATAATAAAGCACAATCGTATACATTTTTAAATGAATGTGATAATTTAATTGATAAAATTCGAATTCCTCGTGGTAAACTTCGAAATATGGTAAGAAAGCAGGGAAAAATAGTAAATCAAAAACTTCTGACATCTACTGAACAATTTAATCAAATATTTAATACTATCCAGCAAATCTCTTATGATTTTATTAAAACTATTGACAGGGGAGAAATAAAGAAATTTGATGACTTTTTTAAAAATAACCAAAAACAATTACAAAAGTTTGGAGAAAAAATCCCTATTCTTAAACGAGAAATTCGAGAATTTGGCATTTATTAAAAGTTCTCTCCAAATCAAAAAAATTAAATTTTAAAAAATATTTTATTGTTTAAACTTTTTACTCATTAAAAATACTCTTTTTGGTGATTTTTATAATGCCAAGGGCAATAACTGAAGAAGAAAAAAAAGCCTTTGAAAATGTTGAATATCTTTTAAATGGGATGATAAATGACCGAAGTGTACCTCGAAATATTAAAAGGGTCGCACAGAGAAGTATTAATGAATTACATAATGAGGATGAAACCCCAGGTGTCCGTTCTAGCAATGTAATGTATATGGTTGATGATCTTGCGCAAGATGCAAATATTCCCTTCCATGCCCGGACGACAGTCTACCGGATTATCTCCATCTTAGAGAAGATTAAAGATTAATACATTCAATTTTATTAAATATATCGGATCATCTCAATCTTAGAGAAGGTTAAAGATTAATACTAATAATTAAAATTCAACTCTCCCGCAGGGTAAAAACTCATAATAAAATAAGTCTTATTTAACTAAATTTCTACTTTTTGGTATGTTTACGTATTAAGGGAAGGTAGTCTAGATTGGTATGATACTTGGTCCGGGACCAAGAGGTCGGGGGTTCAAATCCCTCCTTTCCCATTAAACCTATTATTTATTAGAATAAATGAATATATAATATCTTAAAAAAAAATGAATTTTCTATTAATAAATAAAAGAATAAATTGGGATGGAATTTAATCTTGTCATTAGATATAAATGGTTGGATTGATGGAATCACAGCTTCAGTGGTAGTTATTTTTGGCATAATATTTGGTTTATTCTTTATCTATAGATCAAAAAAAACCAATGCGAAGCTACTTGCATATTTAGGTTTAGCTAACATGCTTGCTGGGCTTATGTTTTTAGGTGTATTTATTGATTTCCTATTTGTTGTCTTTACTAATGAAAATATCGTAAATACTCGTGGAATTGTTGCTTTAATATCATATATTTGGTTTGCTCCTGTAATTATAACTGCAATGTATATCGGGGCAGAACTATTAACACCAAACAAAAAGAAATATATTGTACTTATTTTCTTGGTTATTTCAATATTCTTTGAAATTGTGATCTTTGTAAATCCCTTAGGGTCTTTTAATTTTAACCCAATACCACCAACACCACCTAGCGAAAATTTAATTGATTATAATGTTAATTTAATGACTCTTGCCGGGATATTAATGGGTATTATGTTAGTAACTGTTCTAATCTTTTTAGGATTTGGTTTTTTATATAAAGGTTTTCAATCTTCAGGAGTTTTACGCAAAAATTTCCTTTTATTATCTGTAGGTTCAATTTGTTTTTGTATATTTGGATTGTTAGAAGGATTAACTGAGCCAGGAATAATGGTAATTATCGTGAGAATAGGTTATTTAAGTAGCTTCTGGTTTATGTATTTTGGTTTGTGAAGATTTTATTTTAAACTTCTTTTTTTTTTCAGCAATTATTATTTATATAAAAAAATTATATTATAAGTTAAAAACGAAATATTTACAGATTATAATTCTATAATTTCCTTATTAAGTTAAATTTCTCGTAATCATGGAACGAAAATTAATATCCGGGATTGTTTATCTAGAAATGAGCGATGAATTAGGGCCAAATCCAGTAGCTTGGCTTGGTGCTCAATTTTCACAGACGGATCTCATCCATATAAGCATAAAAGCTTTAACTATTTTATCAGGAGAGAAAGGACTTGTCCCCGAAACTTTAGTTATACTTCCATTTCCTTCAATGAATTTAAAGGGATTAGTTAAATATATTAGATGGGATGATCCTTCAAGACGTGGAGAAATCGGTCAATCTGCAATAGTATTATTATTTCCAGAAATTGATGATGTAATTTTTTATAAATATATTAATGAACTTACCCTTCCCTTTGATAATCTCACTCAAAGTATAATAAATTTAGAAATATCAAATAGTCCTAGAGAAGATTTCATAAAAGTTCTAGAACACCTTGAATTTAATGTTTCAAACCTTTTAGAAGAATTAAAAATTCAAGAGATCACTCAACAAGAAAGTGAGGAATTTCCTCAACAACAAATAAAAGATCGAAGTTTACTAGATTATCAATACAAAATCATCATTGTTGGAGATCCTAATGTTGGTAAAACCTCATTGATTTTAAGATATACTGATAATGCGTTTAGGAGAAATTACGTACCAACGCTAGGAATTCATGTCTCAGAAAAAATTTTTAAAATAGAAAATTCAGTTATTCAACTTGTTCTATGGGATATTGGTGGACAACAAAAATTTGAAACTATGAGACAACAATTTTATCGAGGGGCTGATGCGATCTTCATAGTTTTTGATCTAACAAGACCAGAGACACTTACTAATGTCTCAAAATGGTTCTCAGATGTAGTTGAACAGGTGAAAGACCGCACTGAGGAATTAACGGGATACATTATTGGGAATAAAAAAGATTTGATAGAAAGTAGGATGATATCTTCTGAAACAGCAGATCAATTAGCAAGTAAATTAGAATTAGGATTTATTGAAACTTCAGCACTATTGGGTGAAAATGTCAATTATGCCTTTTCCACAATTGCTACTTATTTATATCAATCACGTTTATAAGGTTTAGACTCATCTTTAAACTTAAAATATTACAGTGATATATAGAATATAACGTGAAAGGCAAGTTTCACGATCTTCATATTATATATACGAAAACTATCAAATTTACAAATTTTTATTAATTTTAGGTTTTATTATTTATAAAGATTAAACACATAAAACTTAGAATTTTTTTTAATGTAATATTTCAACTTAGCTCAGCGATGTCAAAAGAAATAATTAATGCAATAGTATACACAGTATTAGATGAGAAAATTGGCCCACAACCGTTCTTATGGGATCCGATTGATTTATCCGATGATATTCGTATGTCAGTTGGCATTAAATCAATTACAATGCTATCAACTGACCAAGGAATCATCCCTCAATCTTTAGTGATTATCCCTTTTCCTATGTTAAATTTGAAAGGTATAACAAAATATATTGAACGAACAGATGAGACACGACGTGGAGGAATTGCTCTATCATCACTTACGTTACTTTTTAAAGAAGCAGATGACCTGATATTCTATAAATATATCGATTATCTTGAATCTGCCTTTACCGAAACTGCTCAGAAAATTATAGAATTAGAAAATAATCAAGCTATAACAGATGATATCTACGCTGAAATTAATGAATTAAAAAGTAGAGTTTCAGAAATATTAGATGATTTATCTAATAAAGAGAAGTCAACTTCTGAATTAGAAGCGTTTCCTGAAGAAGCTAAAACTGAAGGAAGAAAATTAAGATATCATTTCAAAATAGTGGTATGCGGAGATCCTAGTGTTGGAAAAACAAGCACAATTCTAAGATTTACTGACCATGCATTTACACGAACATACATTCCCACGCTTGGTGTGAATATATGTGAAAAGAATTTAAAAGTAAATAATGATTATGTTAATTTAATTCTATGGGATATTGCAGGACAGAGCAAATTCGAGGTTATGAGACATCACTTCTATAAAGGGGCAGAAGGTGTAATCCTTATTTTTGATTTAACAAATCATAAATCATTTGAGAGCATCTCTAATTGGTATAATGACATAATTAAAAACATTAAAATACTTACAGAAGAATTAATAGGATTTATGTTAGGGAATAAAGAGGATTTAATCAATTATAGAAAAGTCTCTTACGAAAGTGCAAAAGAAATTGCAAAAAAGTTGAATTTAGAATATATTGAGATGTCGGCATTAACTGGTAAAAATGTAGAAGAGAGTTTTTACAAATTAGCAGAAACTTTGATTAAATCTAAACAATAAACTTAAAAAAATGGTTAATAATGGAATTAGAAGAAGTTATATATAAAAGAAGAACAATACGGAGATTTAAAGAAAAACCAATATCAATTGATATTTTAAAAAAGTTAATTGATTTTGCTCGCCTTGCTCCTATGGCAAGAAATATTCAAGGACTTGAATTCATAATTGTTCAAAAAGCAGAAATTAGAGAAGAATTATTCCCTTTAGTAAGGTGGGCATCTTCACTTCCAGAAGACCAACGAACTCCAGAAGAGGGAAGGCAACCTACAGCATATATTATAGTTTTAGTGAATAAAAAAATAAAGAATTCTTATTACGACTTTGATGTGGGGGCTGCTGTAGAAAATATTTTACTTGGAGCAGTTAATTTTGGTTTAGGTTGTTGTTGGATGGGATCAATCGACAGAAAAGGAATAAGAAAATTATTTATAATCCCAGACTATTATGAAATAACTCATGTAATAAGTATGGGATATCCAGATGAAGAATCTGTAACAGAACCTTATGAAGATTCGTTTGATTACTGGAAAGATGATAGAGGACAAATTTATGTCCCCAAGAGAGGTTTAAACGAAATTTTACTCAAGATTTTCTGAAAAAATTATTAAAGTTTCTAACTCAAGATTTTCTTTAACATTAAAAAAAAATTTAAAGTTTAATTCAACAAGCTTCCAAATTCTAAATATTCTAATTAATCTGATATTGATTTGTATTTGGAATATAATTCATTAATTATTGCTTGAAAAGCTTCATGAACTCCTTGACCCGTTTTTGCTGAAGTTCGATAATATGCCAAGAGTTCTTTCTTTTCTTTTAATTTTAAAACTCTCTCGTCCTCTACCTCTTTTTCATCAACTAAGTCAATTTTGTTTCCAAATAATACAATTGGGATATCTCCACAGAATTTCTTTATTTCATTATACCAATTAGGAACATGCTTAAAACTTTCTACTCCTAATTCATTTTCTTCAAGGGAAAACACAACAATCGCAGCTACGCTTGCTTTATAAAAAGCTGGTCGTAAAAAATGGAAAGTATCTTGACCAGCAATATCCCAGAAAAATAATTTGCATTTATCACCTTTTATCTCTTCAACATATTTAGAAAATTGAGCTCCAATAGTTTTAATATATTGATCTTGAAAATTTCCTTGAGTAAACTTCCTAATTAAGCTAGTTTTACCTACCGCGCCGTCACCGATCACGGTTACTTTAAACGTAAATTTATCTGCTGTATCATTCAATGGATTATTTAATCGATTTTTGATATATTAGATAATTATAATTTCAATTTTTTTTTATATAAAATTTTACTTTTTATTTTAATTTTCTAATATAATTATTTATCTAATCAGATAAGATTCTGTGATATATACATCCAAAAATACAAAACATCTCATAGTAGAACAATTTAAATCAAGAATTTACATATTCTAATAAAATTTTATATGTTCCATTTACTAATAATAGAAAAAGAAATTTTAGGTGTGAAAAGATTTTTAATAAAAAATCGTTGTTAGATAATTAAATTTTTTAAATTTAATAATTCTCATATTACTATCTCGATTTTTTTTCATGATCTCTCATTACTTTCATTTGATACCAAGAATTTGAAATTTTTCTTAAAAATGGGATTTTTTAAAGTTAATAGGAAATTTTCCTAATTATATTAATTTGAAATTTATTAAATATCTAAGGTACACTATACTGTAAGTAGTGCATAGGTTTAAAAAATTAATAAACTAATTATTAAATAAAAAAAAGGAATTTAAAAAAGAGATATTAATGGAAAAAAAAACAGGAGATAGAGTGGAAGTTTTATTTGGCTTTTTTGGTACGTTATTTGTAGCTATAATTTTACCTATTACGGCGTGTCTTACTCCAGGATATAATCCATTGAGACACACTGTAAGCTCATTAGGAGAAAGTCAAGCAAAGTCATTATTCAGCATTGGTTTTGTAGTAAGTGGTTCATTATTAATCCCATTTTTTATATATCTTGAAAGAGAATTAGTAAATATAAAAGATAATGTTAGAAGACTCGCTACAGGAATATCTATATTCACTAGTGTGTGTATTGCATTGGTAGGAATAATCCCAGATGAAACGTATATTGAAGCTTTTCTTATTTTTCATAGTCTTATTGCATTTATAGCTTTTGCAGGATCAAGTATCTATATTGTTCTTTATAGTATATTAATGTATCATGGACCAAAATCTAAAATGTATAAAGGACCAACATTTAAAAAATTCCTCGCATATTATGGCTTTATTATCGGGGGAGTGTTTATACTTCTTATGATTACAATTAATCCATTTGTTGAATGGATATTAACAATACTTATAATAATATGGGTTTTAATAACAGCATTGCAATGCATTACATTTAAGTTTTTCAATATATCTGGATTGTACTATAAACGTTCCCAATTTCCTGAGGCATTGACACTTTTTGAAAATGCCATAGAGATTTTAGATAAACTTGAATTGAGTGATGATCCAATAGCACACACTCTTAAAGACAATATTGAATTTATTAAAAAAGAAATGGATAAAAAATCTAAAAGTTCTATTGAAGAATGAAATTATTAATTCAGTTTTTCCTTTTTTTCCCTTTTTAGTTTAAATATTAATTTAAATTAATCGGAAAAAGCTAAGGTCTAATTTACTTCTCTACAAGGGGACAACTATATGAGTTTCTGTCCGTGAAACCCCCTCAATACTATGAATTTTTGCTAATATCGTTTTTGCTATTGTTTCTACATCTTTCCCTTCTACTTTAACAATTATATCAATACCTCCAGTGACAGGGAAAGTTTCTTTAACTTCCTCTATCTTTTCCAAATTACGAACAACAGGTTCTACAAATCCTGCTTGTACATTCATTAAAACAAAACATAAAGTCACTTTTCCTCACTTCCTAATAAAAATATTATTTTAATTTAATATTATCATCTGAATTTAAAAAGATTTTAGTTAAAACTTCTTTATAAGTAACTGAAGTAATTTTTGATTACTCCTCTTTTAGATTTCATAAAAATATTACTCGCTCAATTAAGAAATAAAAGAATACAGCACTTCCAAGATATAGTAACATTATTGTAAAAGCAACTGGAATTTTTAATAAGTGGTTTTTATCTAGAATCAGATTATACCCATAGAAAGTTATTATACCGAGAATGATTTCTGGAATAATAATATATAATGCCAAATGTCCAATCATAATAACATTTTGAGCATACCAAGACTCAAGCATCCAAATTGCTTGCTCTGCTAATCCAAATATAATTAATGAGAGAAAAGCAACAACCAAATATACTCTTAATATTGAATAATTCTCTTGTAAATATGAGACAATAAAAATAATTAAAAACAATGGTATTGCCCATAAACCAGCCATATATAAAGATATCGTACCAATTTTAATGAAACCATCTTCTGGAAATACTAAAATATCTAGTTCAGCAGATAAAAACCAATCTGGCCATACTTGAAATAAACTAAGAATAAATACAAACAACCATATATTTATCCACTCAGAATGATTACGAAAATATGCAAATAATGGGATTATTATATTATAAATTACAACAAGAATGAATAACTTAATTCCATTAGATCCTGAAATAGGAATTAATAATATTAAAACACAAATTGCTGCAAAAACAAAATGAATTATTAAAAAATCTTGAAAATTTTTTGAGATTTTTAATTTCATAATTAAATGAAATTTTCACCGTTTAAATAGTATTTATGAATCTTCTTATTTTATTGATAATAAATCTAAATTAATCATAGAACTATGAAAACTTTAAAAAATGAATGAAATAAAAAATATTTCAATTATAGGAGCAGGTTTCACTGGGAAGCAGATAGCTGCTATTGCGACTTTATATAAATATGATGTAAGTATTTTTGACATAAATTCAGAAATATTAATGGAAGCAAAAAAGTACATTACTGGCGTTCTAAAACGAAAACAAAAACCTGAATTAAGTAACCATATATATTATTGTAATAAAATTGAAGAGGCTGTTAGTAATGCAGACCTAGTCATTGAGGCTATACCAGAGAATATTGAACTGAAGAAAAAATTATTTTTCCAAATCGATAGAATCGCTCCTAAAAATACTATCATAGCTACTAATAGTTCCTCAATTCCCGTCTCCAAGATTGAAGAGGTGGTAGATAGGAAAGATAAAGTTTTAAATATACATTTTTATCCACCTATTCCTCTACGACCGATGGCAGACATTATGCGAGGTACTAAAACAAGTGATGAAACATTTGAAAAGGGAAAAAAATGGATTGAAAGTATAGGATGTCATCCAATTGTTGTGAAAAAAGAAATTATTGGTTTTGTTTTAAACAGAATGTGGCATGCAGCAAGAAGAGAAGCTCTCAATCTATGGGCAGGAGGACATGCTGATATTAAAACTATAGATTCAGCATGGAAGATTTTTACAGGTATGGCTATGGGTCCTTTTTCATTGATGGATGGTATTGGTTTGGATGTTGTATATGCTGTACAAATGAGTTATTATCTTGAAAGTGGTGAACTCCGAGATAAACCTCCTGATGCACTTAAAGATATGGTTGATAAAGGAGAACTTGGAATGAAAACCGGTAAGGGCTTCTACACATGGAGTAAAAAAAAATAAAGAGATTTTCTTTTTATTCACGTAAATATGTTAGCGAATATAGAAAATTTGGTCATAAATTTCGTTGAAAATTATAAAAAATCTTCTAATTTAAAAACTGAATGGGATAAGCCAATAATAGGATTCGCCAATGCAAGCGACCCACTTTTCCTAGAATTAAAGAAAACAGTTAATAAAAAACATAAATTACCAAATGAATTACTTAATCAAGCTCAAACAGTTATTTCTTATTTCATTCCATTTAATTATAAAGTTGTTTTAAGCAATACCAAAGGAAAAAAGGCATCTATAGAATGGGCATTTGCCTATATTGAAACTAATAAATTAATAACAGAATTAAATGAATTCTTAGCAAAAGAATTGAAGAAAGAAGACTTTGATTCTGTAAAAATTCTTCCAACGCATAATTTTGATAAAAATTCTTTAGTAAGTTTCTGGTCTCACAAACATATAGCCTACATTGCTGGTTTAGGTAGATTTGGTTTACATAAAATGATAATAACTGAAAAAGGATATTGTGGTAGATTAGGTAGCTTAATAACTACAGCAAAAATTAAAACAACAAGAAGATTAGAAAAAGAATATTGTCTTTATTTTCATGATAAATCCTGTAAAAAATGTATTGATAAATGTTTTTATAACGTTTTAAATGTCGATTTATTTGATCGGCATAAATGTTATGAAGTTTGCTTGGAAAATGGTCGAATTTATTCCCATTTAGGGCTATCAGATATGTGTGGGAAATGTGCTTGTGGAGTTCCTTGTTCTCTTAAAAACCCTGTTAAGTGAAAAGTTCTTATTTAAAATGTAAATTTGATAATTGACAGATCAGTAATAAATTAATACATGAGGATTAAATGAAAGAAATTATTATTAAAATATGAAATGAATATTCTATAATTTAAAGAAAAGTAAATTAAAGAGATTAAGATAATTATGAAACCAAATTTATTATCTGAGGAAAAAGTAATTATAACTGCTGCGATTACTGGAGGTGCCCATGGAAAATGGTCAAATCCTAATTTGCCAATTACTCCTGAAGAACAAGCTAAAGATGCATTAGAGTGTTATAAAGCAGGTGCTACAATATGTCATATCCATGTAAGGGGAGAAGATGGCTTGTCAACCGCAGACCTCAATGTTTATAATAAAACAGTGAGATTAATAAAAGAAAAATGTCCGATTATTACTCAAATTGGAAATGGAATTGGTGCTCGTTTAGAATATGGCGTAAAAGTAAGCAAATCAGGAAAGAGATATGGTCAAGCTCTGAAAATGGCTACATTAGAAGAAAGACTCCATTTATTAAAAATTAATCCTCAACCTGATATGTTTACTATAAACGCTGGTACTTTTGAGTTTAGAACCAATATGAGAGGTATGGAAACATCATCAATTTTTAATAATCCAATAGATTTTAACAAAAAATATGTTAATGGATGTAAAAAAATTGGCGCAGGTATTGAAATAGAAGTTTATGACACGAGTCATATTGCAAATATTATGGAATTAATCGAAATGGGGGTATTTCAACCAAATGAGAAACTTCACTTTAGTATAGTACTTGGTATTAAAGGTGGGGCACCTGCTACTGTTAAAAACCTTTTGAATATGGTTGATTTACTTCCTGAAGGATCTACCTGGCAAGTTGTCACTATTGGACGTTATTGTCTTAGAACGACCATGATAGCTATGTGTATGGGTGGCAATATAAGAACTGGTCTTGAAGATACAGTTTATTATCGAAAGGGTGAGCTTGTAAAAAATAATGCCCAATTAGTGGAAAGAATGGTTCGATTGGCCAAAGAAATTGGAAGAGAGCCAGCAACTTTAGATAAAACACGAGAAATGCTAGGATTAAAATAAAAAAATAAAAAAATAAAAAAAAGAAGTATTTACTTTAATTCAGGATGCTTTTCTAATTCCTGTCTCATTTGTTCGAGTTTTTCACCATGTAAATCGTAAAATTTAAAGAAGAGAATTGATCCAACAAGAGCTATTGAAGGAAACAGAAACATCAAAGTTTTTATACCGATTTCTCTTAAAAATGGATCAGCAACAACAGGCACGTAGCTACTCCATCCAGTTCCCGAAAATATAATATAAATAGTTGTAATTCCAAGTATCATTGAAAAACGATGAATAAAAGCATTTACACCATAATAACTAGCGGCTCTTTTTACACCAAACTTAAGTGCATCTTGATCAATTACATCACCATGAATTATATCAATAAAAAATAGCGCAGATGATAATCCAAATCCTATTGTTATAAAGACAAACAATGATAATATTCTACTTATATCATTATTTGATAAAAGAACTAGGGGAAATAAAGTGATTATCCATATTGCTAAGCCAATCATTAATCCATTACGAGTACCGTATCTTTTTCTAATCCTTGCTTGAACAGGCATAAGGAATGCAGCAGATAATAGCGCTAGCATCAATGTAATGCCGATTAATAAGGATCCTTCAGTTCTTCCCAATACATAGACAGCGTAGAGTGGAAATATTGTTAATAACACATTAAAGCAATACCAAATAAGCATATTTCCAAGTGTGAATTTTATAAATGTTCGATTTGAAAAAGTTATTTTCAATGATTTGAAAAATCCTGGTCTTTTTTCAAAATCACTTATCTGTTCTTCTTTTTCTTTCACACCAAAGAAAATAAACAAAATTGCTGCGACCAATATTATTCCAGCTAATACTATACCAGAAATAACATATTTAGCCTGAATACTAGCAACATCTGCGGCATAACCTACTGGATCAACTAATGGATCAGTTGTTGGAACTAAAGAAGGAGTTACGATAAAGGTTGGAATTAATGAAGCAAGTATTACTGCAATCATAGTAAAAGCTTTTATAAACACGTTTACGTCGCCTCTCTGTTTTTCTGTTGGAAACATTTCGGGGAATACAGCATTTGTATTTACTGAAAACATTGTATAAAAGAATTCAAAGGTGAAAATTATGAAGACAAAATACCAGAACTGAAAAGTAAACTGCGAGGTGCTGAGTGGATCCCTTGCAGTTACTGTAAAAAGAAAAATCATTATCAACGCGAGCGGGATAAATGAAATTATCAAGTAAAATTTGCGTTTTCCTAATCTACCTTTTTGTTTTGTTTTTTCGCTTAATGCTCCTAATAGAGGATCATTAAACATATTCCAGATACCCCATAGAACGAATCCAATCCACATTTCAAGCATGCTAAGATGTACAACAGCAAAGAAATAAGTAAAAATGTAAATAGTAAACGCTTGATATGTTATTTGATCTTTGGTGACTTTTTAATTCACTCAAATTTGATCCGGAAAAGCGTTTGTCCCAAATAGCACTTTTTCTTTTAAAG
>JABXKB010000074.1 GCA_013375485.1 Promethearchaeota archaeon
TTTCTTTTTACCACCTTGAATCCATCCTGATACATGTTTGTACTAGCATGAGTGCAAAAGAAGACAAATTTTTTAGGCAGTTCGTCAGCAGAACTTACTAAGTCTGATAATGACTTATCTACTCTGCTGGCATAAATTCCTGAACCTAAAAAGACTAAATCATAATTCTTTAAACTGGATGATTCAACCTCCTTAATAGGTTTTATTTCAGTATCTTGCCCTTTTAATGCATCATTAATACTTTGAGCGATTTTTTCTGTATTACCCGTTTTAGAATAATAGGTTATTAGTATTTTCAATTTACTCAACTTATTCTTGTAAAAAATTTTTATTTTTAAATTTAAAAATTAGCTATTATTTATAGTAATTATTAAAATTTAGATTTTTATAGGTGAAATGGATAATACAAAATACTCATAAGAAAATAAATGAGCAATTATGTGGAGTACCAATCGAATTAAGAAATAATTATGCAAAAATTAGTCTTAAAACTACTTCTGATATGGTTGTTGATGATAGTAATTTAATACACGGTGGTTTTATATTTAGTTTAGCAGACTATTCAGCAATGTTGGCAATTAATCATCCTAACTTAGTTTTAGGAGGAGCCGAGATAAAATTCATCAGACCTGTGATCGCAGGCGATATTATAATAGCTGAAGGAGAATTAATTGAAATTGAAGGGAAAAAGCATATAGTCAAGGTACATGTTTACAATAATGAGGAAAAAGTTTGTGAGGGCAAATTTTTCTGCTTCATACCAGAAAAACATGTATTAAATAACTCTATTTGACTTGCTTTTAAATTGAATAATGTAATTAAATCATATAATCTCTAAATTAAAAAATTTTTTCGCATTTTCAATTGTTTTTTCACTTACTAATTCTTGAGATACATTATGTGAATACGCAATCGCAGCTATAGAATATCTTACATTTGAAGGTACATTCAATGGTCCTCTTTTAAAGGGATGTTGATAGTATGAATCGGTTTCTGTTACCAATGATTCTAAGGGTGAAAATTTTGACACTTTACGCCATCTTTCAAAGCCATATGCAGAACTTGGAACAGAGAGTATAAAACCTTGATTTGGTATGGTTCTTCCGTATTCTAAGGGACCTGAAAAACAATGCCACATAACTCTCTTAGGTTCGATATTATATTCTTTTAAAATATTGAGGATCTCCTTATTTGCTCCATCTTTTTTATTGAATCTATGTTTTGGATGTTGTCTATCGAATTCATGCTCCGCGGCATTTCTAACGTGTAGAATATATGGCTTGTCAAGATCTCTTGTTAATTCAATGATTTTTCTAAATTCTTCAACCTGTTTATTTCTTTTCTCTAAAATTTTTGCATGGTGGAAATCTAATCCAATTTCGCCAATTCCCAGATATTTATCAAGATTATTTTGAATATAGTTAATCCATTTCTTCCATTCTAAGCTATACTTATTTTTGGGAGTATATGTTACTGTTTGAGGAGCCCAACCACACGTAAAACCAAAATTCTTATTAAATTTCTTCATGAAATCTAATGTTAAATCCAAAGTTTGCATGTCTATTGTGCTAGTAATTAAAAATAGACCTCCCATCTTGAAATAACTCAAATATTGCTCCTTATCCGTAGGTAATTGATCATTTTTGGGACGATGAAAAGGCAAATGGCAATGAACATCAATGAACTTGAGATTCTTTTCTGGTTCTGGTATCTTTCCTTTTTTCGACATAAGTTTTTAAAATAACGTATAGTATCAGTTTAATAATATAATAACTGGTACATTAAATTTTTATACCAATTAAAATCTCATTTGAAAAAAACTAAAGCTCACTCTAATTATAACTTACTAATTCTTTAAATAAAGTCATTGATTTAAGAGTAATATGAGCGAACAGTTAAAATCTAAAATTAAAGAGTTAGAAACGAAAAAAAATGAATTACAACCAAAAATTGATGAAATTAACTCAAAAAGAGAGGAAGAAATTCAAAAAATAAATACAAAATACGATCATATGATATACGATATCAATTACACAGCACAGCAATTAGAAGATGAATTTTATAATGATCTAATTAAGTCATTTATAATGATTGTAACCAGAGAATTTGATATAAAAAGAAGTTCAGATATATATGAAATATCTAACGAATTCAAAATCTACCGAGAAGAAATTGCTCAATTTGATATATTTCCTCAAGAATTAATCAATATGATGCATAGAGTGATAAATGGAGATCCTATTGAGAATATCATGTATGATATTGAAAAGATTCAGAAAAAATATATTAAACTTTAGATTTTACTATATTTTCCTAATTTATTCTATTTCTACTTTACTTAAAATTATAGAAGAATTAGTTTCATAATATTTGGATATTACTTAGATAAATATGTGTAAACAATTCTCTTGGAATATAGTTAAACATTATTATTGGTAATAATATAATGGAGTTATTTGAAGAAGAAGTTGAAATTTATAACTCTAAAATGCGTCTTTTAAATTGGTTATACGACGAACTGAGGATTCAATCAGAGATTTTTAAAGATATGATTAATGAAAAAGGTCAAAAATTACCATTAAATTTATAATTCTAGCTTTAAATATGTTTTAATAATCGCTTTTGAAATTATCTCAACTTTTTTAACATGTTCTGATAAATCTCCCTTGTTTGGAACATGAATAAAAATAACGGGATATTCTTTTTTCGATAAAAGAAGAGCCCAGTAATAAAGGTAATTGCATAAATAGGAGCCTGCAAAATAAGATATTGAAACATTTGTTTTATCTTCAATAACTGAATAGACTTTTTTTAAATTTAACATAGTTTTTATCCAAGGGCAGAAATTGAATTTAATGGGGCCAAATTTGAATTTACTGTCAATATCTTTTCCAATTTTGAAATTCCATCCCATATTTTCTAGGTGGAAAATATTAGTTAAATGAACGCCCAAAAGAATTACTAAAAGTGGTTTTGAAGCTAATCGTGATAATTTTTCCTCATAAGTTCTAATACATCTTTTCCAACTAACAGGTATAATCTTTTTTACAATCGAGAAACGTTCATCTTCAATTGAAAATCTTTTTACAATTTCACCACTTAAATTTGTTGAGAAGTGACCAAATGGACCAAATCCTATTAAAATTAGACTTTTCAATTTTCTTAAGAAAAAATGTTTTTATAAATAAGATAAAAATATAAAAAAAAGATTACTATAGGATTTGTTAAATATTTTTTTTTATTGTCCAGCAGCTTCCTTAGCTGCCTTAGCTCTAGCCTTTTCTATAGCAGCTATTTGTTTTTGTAAAACTTTAATTTCTCCTTGAATTTCTTTAACTTTAGTTTTCTTCTCATTTGCAATTTCTTTCAATTTACTGTTTAACGCTTTCTCTTTATCACTTTTTAAAGTATTTAGCGTTTTACTAGCATCTTTTGCAGCAACTTTTTTTTCTTTCATTTTTGCATTCCATTCTGCTGCTTTCTCAATAGCTTCATCTCGTAAGACTTCTTCTTCATTTAATTTTGCTTCAGCTTTTGTAATTTTTGGATTGTATTCTGCTTCAACCTCGCTTTCTGCTGAAGCCTCTTCCTTGCTGGCTTCCTCTTCTATGCGAGTGACTTCATCTTCTTTGGCACTAATTTGCCCTCTAATATTTTCTTCTGACATAAAACATCATTTTTTATAATTATTTTCTTAAATTATTTTTTAATATTTTTATTATGATTTCAGTTCTAATAAATTAATAGCATATTATAATAGAGTTAGGATTGTTAGCCTTTTAAACTTTTTATCCTCATTTTTTGAGGATTGCCTCAAATTTAATGCTTTTTAGTGCCTCTATTATAGATTTATTATGATCATCAATTTTAGATAGATCCAAATTACTACTCGGTGAATTTAATATATACCATTTCTTTTAGGTACTTCATGATTCTTCTTTAAGCACAAATTCCCACGCACACCAATAATTATCAGGGTGAGAACCTGGAGGACAAGCAATGCATTTGGTTTCTATTCTATGATCTATTGTTTTAGCAAATAATCCATATTCAACTACCCCTACTTGCTTACAAGGGAAGTCTGGGAGCCCTCTGCGCTTTCTAGCTGATTGTACACGACAATCATTCATTCTAAACACACATCGATTATCTGAAACTTCAATTACTTCTTGTATATTAATATTCGCGTATACTCTATATTTTAGAGCTCTAATTAGAGCGGAAATTCCACCGTTTTCTGGAATTTTAAATCTATTCATAATTCTTTTCGCTTCAATAATGGTGAATTTTTCCCATTGTTTAACATCTAATTCGATAGCTTTTTCTAATCCATATTCCCGTTCAACTTCTTGAAACCAAGTACCATCGATTGCTAACCAATTTTTAGAAAGATCTTCAATATAATCTAATAATTCCTCTTTTGTTAATGGTTCTAAATCTTCTTTCATATTATTCAGTACTTTAAATAGAAGAAATTTAATTTGAAAAATTATTCAAAATATAAATAGTTAGACATAAATACGTGAAAAGTAGCTAAATCCTTTCTTTAGGGGGATAAAAATGGGAGTTCTCCAAAAGTAAAATTTAATAGGATTTTAATTTTAATTATTTTAGTATTTATTTTATCCAGAAAAGTATTATTAAAAAGTTTAATTGATGAAAATGGGAAAAACTTTAACTGAAAAAATTCTGGAACAACATTTAGTTGATGGAACGTTAGAAAAAGGTTCCGATATAGCAATTAAAATTGACCAGACATTAACCCAAGATGCAACAGGTACAATGACGTATTTACAATTTGAAGCAATGGGTGTTCCACGAGTCCAAACTGAATTATCAGTAAGTTATGTTGATCATAATACTTTACAAACTGATTTCAAAAATCCTGATGACCATAGATATCTCCAGAGTATTGCTGCAAAATATGGTTTATATTTTTCACGTCCTGGAAATGGTATTTGTCATCAAGTTCACCTTGAACGATTTGCTCGTCCAGGGAAAACATTATTAGGTAGTGATAGCCATACACCTACAGGAGGAGGCGTAGGATCAATTGCAATTGGAGCTGGTGGACTTGACGTAGCTGCTGCTATGGCAGGAGAGCCCTTTAGATTTAAAATGCCTAAAGTTGTTAAAGTGCTCCTTACAGGGAATCTTCCAGATTTTGTTTCTGCAAAGGATGTAATATTAGAAGTCTTAAGAAGGATTGGCGTAAAGGGGGCTGTAAATAAGGTTCTAGAATATACAGGTCCAGGAATAAGAACATTAACTGTTCCTGAAAGAGGAACAATTACTAATATGGGAACTGAAACTGGAGCTACTACATCGATATTCCCCTCTGATGATATTACTAAAGAGTTTTTAGAAGCTCAAGAAAGAGGAGACCAGTGGATTCAACTAGAACCCGATGAAGATGCTGTGTATGATGAGAAAATTGAAATAAATTTAAGTGAATTAGAACCTTTGATAGCTGAACCTCATAGCCCAGGAAAAGTTAAAACTGTTAGAGAAAATGAAGGATTGAATGTAGATCAAGTATGTATTGGTAGTTGTACTAATTCTTCTTTAAGAGATCTCAAAATTGTGGCAAATATGTTGAAGGGAAAAACTATAAATCTTCAAACTGTTTTAACAGTATCTCCTGGTTCTCGTCAAGTAGTAGATCATATGATAGAGTCAGGCGAAATGGGTTATTTAGTAAAAGCGGGAGCAAGGATATTAGAAAATGCCTGTGGTCCATGCATTGGTATGGGATTAGCTCCAAAAAGTGATGCTGTTTCTTTAAGAACTTTCAATAGAAACTTCCTTGGGAGATCAGGTACTAAAAGTGCTAATGCTTACTTAGTGAGCCCTGAAACTGCAGCTATAGCTGCTATTGAAGGAAAAATTACAGATCCAAGAAAATATGGTGATTTACCCAAATTAGAAATGCCTAAATGGTTTATCATAAATGATAACTTGATAGTACCACCATTGCCCCCTGAAGAAGCTAAAAATATAGAAATTGTTAGAGGTCCTAACATAAAACCGTTACCAGAATTTAATCAACTACCTAATAAATTAGAAGGTGAAGTAATTCTAAAGGTTGAGGATGATATAACGACAGATCACATAATGCCTGCTGGAGCTAAAATATTACCATTAAGGAGTAATATTCCAGAGATTAGCAAATTTGTCTTTAATGCAGTTGATGAAACCTTCCATGATAGATCTCTTGAGAAGGGAGGGGGATTTATTGTAGGAGGAGAGAATTATGGACAAGGTTCAAGTCGGGAACATGCTGCTATAGCACCAAAATATCTCGGAATCAAAGCAGTAATAGTTAAAAGTTTTGCACGTATTCATTTAGCTAATCTATTAAATTTTGGCATAGTACCTCTTACATTTGTAAATAAAGAAGATTATAATAAAATTGATACTGAAGATCGATTTGAGATTGATTTAACTACTATCAAAACTGGTAAAGTTTCATTAAAAAACATAACTAAAAATATAAATATTGAGTTAGCTCATTCTCTAAGTGAACAAGATTTAGAAGAATTAATGGCTGGTGGGAAGTTGAATCTTATTAAACAAAAACACGCTTAAATAAATTTATAACGCAAATTTTTTTTGCATTTTTTATATTTATCAATTTAATGTTTGATAAAAAGTTTAAACAAGATCCAAAAAAGCGTTTTTCTTCAAGAGTAGAAAAATATGTTAAATATAGACCTAATTATCCGCAGGAGATCATTTCCTTCTTAAAAGAAAATCAAATTTTATCAAATGATTCTGTTATTGCTGATATTGGATCAGGTACTGGTATCCTCAGTGAACTTTTTCTAAAGGAAGGAAACAAGGTCTATGGAATTGAACCAAATATTGACATGAGAAAAGCTGGGGAAGCTCAGTTAGCTAAATATTCTAATTTTGTGAGCATCGAGGGCTCAGCTGAAAAATCTTCACTCGATTCGAGCAGTGTTGATATAATTACAGCAGGTCAGGCTTTTCATTGGTTTGATTTAGAAAGAACAAGAATTGAGTTTTTAAGAATTCTCAAACCTGAAGGATGGGTTCTTTTAATTTGGAATCGCCGTGAAATGCTGAATAATGAATTTTTAAAAGAATATGAACAATTTCTCTTAAAGTATGGAACCGATTATAATGCTATCGAAAAGAGGAAGCTAGATTTTGATAAGTTTTTTGGAGAAAGTAAAGCAGAGAGGAATTATAAATATCGGAAGTTTGATAATTATCAAATATTTGATTATGATGGTTTAGTGGGGCGATTACTTTCTACTTCCTACATACCCTTAGATGATCATCCAACGTTTAATGAGATGATGATTGATTTAAAGCAACTTTATGATAAGCATCAACAAAATAGATTAATTAAATTTGATTATAAAACAGAAGTCATTTATGGACATTTAGTATTTAATTTTCATAAAAACCCTAGCAATTTTAATTAAAAAAAGATATCTATGAAAAATTAGTATTTTATCATTTGTCTTAATACAGTATGGAGAATCCCCCCATTTCGATAGTATTCAATATCAACATTACTATCTAATCTAACTATTGCGTCAAATTGTATCTCCTTTCCATTTTCTTTTTTAGCTTTAATCAATACTTCAGAAAATGGTTTTATATCTTTAACACCAGCAATATCAAAAGATTCTGTACCATCTAGCCCCAAAGTTTCAGGATTTTCTCCTTTTCTAAATTGTAATGGTAATACTCCCATACCTACAAGATTATTTCGATGAATACGTTCAAATGATTCAGCAATAACGGCTGTAACGCCTAAAAGCTGTGTACCTTTCGCAGCCCAGTCTCGAGAACTTCCCATTCCATAATCTTTCCCCGCAAGTATTATTAAAGGAATTTTTTTTGGAATATAATCCATCGCTGCCTCGTATATAGGCACAGTCTCATTAGAAAGGAAGTTTAACGTCCATCCTCCTTCTCTATCAACCAATTTATTTTTTATTCGAATATTACCAAATGTACCGCGCATCATAACCTCATGATTACCGCGTCTGGAGCCAAATGAGTTGAAATCTTTCGGGTTTATTCCTTTTGAAATTAAGTACTTTCCTGCGGGCATATCTTCAGGAATTGCACCTGCAGGGGATATGTGATCTGTTGTAACTGAATCTCCTAAGAGTGCCAAAGCTCTTGAATTAATCATATCCTTCAAGGGAGGTTTTTCTAATGGAAAATTAATAAAAAATGGAGGTTCTCTTATATAAGTTGAATTTTCATCCCATTGATAAATTTCCTCTTTTGGAGGTTTGAGTTGATTCCACAAATCCCAACCTTCAAAAATTTCTCCATATTCTTTGTTGAATAATTTAGCAGTAAAAAATTTTTGAGTCAACGCTATAATTTCTTCTGAGCTTGGCCATATATCTTTCAAATAAACAGGGTTCCCATTAGGATCTGATCCTAAAGGTTCTTTTTCCATATTTATTGCTACAGTACCAGCTAAAGCAAAAGCAACAACTAAAGGTGGAGATGCTAAATAATTTGCTTTGGTATGAGGATTAATTCTTCCCTCAAAATTTCTGTTTCCACTTAGAACTGATGCTGCTACTAGGTCCCTACCTTCAATTTCATTTACAAGATCTTTGTTTAATGGACCACTATTTCCAATACAAGTGGTACACCCATAACCGACTAAATTAAAACCTAATTCTTCTAAATATTGCATTAATCCAGCGTTATTAAGATAATCAATAACTACTCGAGAGCCTGGTGCAAAACTAGTCTTAACGAAATTTCTAACATTCAAACCTTTTTTTACTGCATTTCTAGCTAAAAGTCCAGCACCAATCATCACAGATGGATTTGAAGTATTAGTACAAGATGTAATAGCAGCAATGACAACTGAACCATGGCTTATCTCCTTTCCGTCTGATATTTTCTCATGTTCTTCACTTTTATTAAAGACAGTTTTCATATGATCAACAAAGGTATTCTTCATTTCACTTAGAAGCATCCGATCTTGAGGTCGTTTTGGACCAGCTAAGTTTCGTTCAATTTCACTTAGATCTATTTCTATATTTTCGCTATAATTTGGTGTTGGGGCATCATCTGTATAGAAAAGGCCTACTTTTTTAGCATATTGCTCAATGAAATCAACATGATCCTCTTTTCTTCCACTCTCTCTTAAATACTTCAATGTTTCCTCTGTAGTAGGGAAAAAACCCATAGTGGCTCCGTATTCTGGAGCCATGTTTGCTATAGTCGCTCTATCAGCAAGATATAATTTTTTCAAACCTGTTCCATAAAATTCTACAAATTTGCCAACAACTCCATGATTCCTTAGAATTTGTGTTATTCTTAAAACTATATCTGTTGCTGTTATCCCCTCTTCTATTTCCCCTATAAGTTTTACCCCAACTACTTTTGGAATATTCATATAATATGGTCGTCCTAAAATAACAGCCTCAGCCTCAATGCCACCTACACCCCACCCTAAAACAGCTAAACCATTTATCATTGTTGTATGAGAATCAGTTCCAACCAATGTATCTGGATATCCTAAAAATTCCCCATTTTCTTCTCTAATATGAACTACTGAAGCTAGATATTCTAAATTAACTTGATGACAGATCCCTCTACTCGTAGGTACTACTCTAAAATTTTGAAAAACTTCTTGTGCCCATTTTAAGAGAGTATAGCGTTCTCTGTTTCGTTCCATTTCTTTTTTTTCATTTAATTTAATAGCATCTTTAGTTCCGTAATAATCAACTTGGATTGAATGATCAATTACTAAATCAACTGGAATTATGGGGTTAATTTTGGAGGGATCTCCACCCAATCTCTTCATAGCAGATCTTAAAGCAGCTAAATCTACTACTGCAGGTACTCCAGTAAAATCTTGAAGTAGAACTCTTGATGGAATAAAGGGTATCTCACTCGTCGTTTTACTTTTACAGTCCCATTTACAAAGTGAAAGGAGATGATCTACTTTTACACGATCTCCATCAAGGTTTCGTAATAGATTCTCAAGTAAAATTTTATGAGAATAAGGTAATTTGTTGGGATCTCCCATATCTAATTCTTTTAATATCTGAATATTGAAAATTGATACTTCCCCTAAATTTGAATTAATAACCTCTTTGACTTTTGATTTAATTTCTATTTCATCCATTTATTTCACCAATTAAATATATTCTTACCTATTCTCAACACTAACATATTTTTTATCTAATTCTCCAATATATCGAAGTCGTGGTCTTATAAGTTTGTTATCTGATAATTGTTCTATAGCATGAGCAATCCATCCTGTACTACGAGAAGCCGCAAATAGAGGGGTAAATAAAGCTGTAGGTATACCTAATGCATGAAGAACGCCAGCAGAATATAGATCCACATTAGGATATATATTTTTATTTTTAATCATAAAATCTGTCAATATTTCGGTCATTTCATAAATATTGTCAATTTTTCCTTTGTGCTCTTCGTGTTGCAAATCTGGAATCTTCTCTATTACATCAGGATTACTCCACAATTTTTTTGAGATTTCACGTAAGATTTTTGCCCGAGGATCCCACGTTTTATATACCCGATGACCAAATCCCATAACTTTTTCTTTGTTTTCAAGCTTCTTTTTTGCCCAAGGAATAACATTTTCCTTTTTTTTGATTTCATTTAACATTAAATTAATTACTCTTTCATTTGCACCTCCATGAAGTGGTCCTCGAAGTGTTCCAATAGCACTAGTAATCCCACTATACATATCTGAAAGAGTAGATACGGTGACTCGACAAGAGAAAGTACTACTATTAATGGAGTGGTCCATATGACAAATTAATATCTTATCAAAATAACGTTCAAATTGATTATTCGGTACATTTCCCGTCATCATATAATAATAATTACATGCATGAGAAAGATCTTCTGAAGGTTCTATTAAAGGTAAATTACTTTGAATTCTATGAGAAAATGCTAAAACTGTTGGAATTTTCGCAATTATTCTGATGCCTTTTCTAATATTTGCTTCTTCAGAAAAATCATAATCATCAGGATCATAAAGAGATAATGCTGATATTGAGGTTCTTAATAATTCAATTCTTGTTGTATTTCTTGGAAAACTCTTTAAAATTGATAAAATATTGTCCGTTATGTTTCGCTCCTTAATTAATTCATCTTTAAAAGATGTGAATTCTGATCTAGTTGGTAACTTACCATAAATTAAAAGATACGCAACTTCTTCAAAAGATGAATTCGCAACTAAATCATGTAAAGGATAACCCCGATAATATAATTCTCCTTTTATTCCATCAATATAAGTAATTAGGGTTTCATCAACGTATATTCCAACTAATCCTTTATAAGTTTTGGATTTATCAAGCTCGCAGAGTTTAGGTTCTTCTTCTATATAATCCTCACATACAAAAGTATCTGGCGTCTCACAATTTTTATATTCTCTATTCATTTTAAATTCCAAATTTGTGAAATCATAGATTTACCTAAAAGTAAATGAAGTTGATATTTAACTCTTAGGCTTTTAAATCATTAATAGAAGATAGATAAAGACTTAATTCTAAGTCTTTCTTATAAAACCATTTTCTTCTAATGATTTCGCAAAATTAAGAACATTCTTTGGATAAAATATATGTTGATACTCTAAAGTTAATATAGCACAGATCTCCTTAAGATTTAAAGATAATCCTATAAAATTTATCATTTCTTGGACGTCTCCTCCCCAAACATCTGGGGGTTCTGGAACTTTAAACGTCTCATACGAACTTGATAGTAGAATTGGTATATAATATTTTAAATTCCTTCTACCTACAAAACTTAAAACCCATTTTTGTTTAAAATGATCTGGTTCTTCAATAAGATTAATGTCAATAGACGCATGTTTACATAATTTATTCCAGTAAGACAAAAGATTTTTCTTTAATTCTTCTAATTCTTTAATTTTTTCAAAAAATAACTCTTCTATTGTTGGTGATAATGAATCAAGTTGTTTTACTGAATCCAATACGGATTTTTCATAATTGACAAAGATATTAATTAAAGTTTTTCCCATTAAAATAATCTCATCTTTTGATATCGAAGATGTTGTAGTTTCTTGATTGAGTTTGTTATAAAGAGAAAGGATCATTTCTTTTGCGCTACCAAGGCGTTGGTAAAAATTTCCTTCTATAATTGGCCATATAGATATTAAAGTATCCTTATTTTGTATCGAAAAAATATAACTAGTGCAAAGAGCAATAGCAATTACACGCTTTAATTCTGTAGAATCGCACTTTTCTATTGTGTCAAGGGAACTATGCCAAAAGGGATCTTCATGTCCAATCATAATACCAGGAATGCCTATAGGGCGTGCTACAAATACACCATGATCACTCCCACCTGAATAGGGAACTATCCGATATCGCATCTGCATTTGTGTGCCATTTATTGCTACACCCTTAGGGTGATCTGCTATTATCCTCGTAAAATATTGAATTATATCATTTAAAATTGAAGGTCTTGAATAGGGCCCAAGACAAATACTACAGGGATTCCCAATTTCTAAGGGATGTTCCCCTATCATATCTAAATTAATGTTAAAAAGTGCATTTTTAACAATATGTTCGTGTTCCTTTACCCAAGGGAACGTTCCATGAAATTCAGGAACCCAAAGAAATCTTATTGTCCTTTTAGGGGGTTGTAATATGTTTTGCTTTATTAGTACTGTAAGTGAATGTGCTAATTCTAACAATCCTGCGGATCCACTCGCATTATCATTTACTCCAGCAGCAGGGTGACAAATATGTGCTGTTAAAATAATTTCTTCATGAGGTTTTTCAGTCCCTCGAATAGCAGCAGAAATTACTTCTAGTTCTCCATCATAAATTTTAGCATCAATTTTAGCATGAAGTTTAACAGGTCCCTTTTTTAATAATTCTTTTAAGTATAACCCTTGCTCAAAAGTAATACTAAAACCAAAAGTAGTTTTTTCTAAATCTTCAGCTATTGCAGGAAATCTATTATAAATAGTCATACCTTTATAACCTGCTGATCGTTCTGGATTGGGATAGACTATAACACCCAATGCTCCTTTTTCAACATAAAAAGGGGGAACTATTATCCTTGGAGCTTCCATTAAAATAATTTTACCTTGTACATCTAATCCTTCAAAATCTTCTTCTTTGACACCTTTCCCTACGTCTATTAACTCTGCGGTTAAATCACAACCCTTTGATCTTCCTAAGACACACATGGGAATATCTTGAAATCGGCATAAGATTTCTATTTTTGGTTCTACTAAGCTTAATTCCCCTGATGTAATCTCCCAACTTTGAGTTACTATCCATTCCCATGTTTTAGTTTTTCCATCTGCAGGATATTTATGGAGTTTAATCTCATCTAACCCAAAAGATTCTAATTCTTTTATTACTTTTTCAACAATTTCATGATAATCTCGAGACCCTACCACTCGATTATATTGCGAGATCTTCGATACCCAATCAAAGGCATATTTTCCACTAACTTCATTCAATACATCATCAATAAATTTAGAGAGATCTTTCATTTATAAGCAACTTTGTAAAAGAACGTAATTACTAATTAATTTGATATTACTTGCTACTAAAATATAAAACTTATGATCCCTAAAAATGAATTAAAAATTATGTTCTAAAAACTAATTCTTTAAATTATTAGAAATTAATCATTCATTCATGGTAGACTTACATATTTCAACTCCGAATAAAGGTTTACAATTAGGTACTAAAGCTCCAATGATTGACACAGAAGATATTGATGGAGATAAGGTTAATTTAAATATTCTATTAGAACAATATACTGGAGTTTTACTTGACTTTTTCAGAGGAAGTTGGTGAATCCTTTGCAAAAGACATCTTACTTACTTAACTGAAAATCTATCTAAATTAAAAGAATTAAATATTAAATTAATTTCAATTGCAATTGATCTCCCTGATAAGTTAATAAAGATGAAATATAAGAATAATTTTAAAATACAATTTATTACTGATCGTGCTGGAAGATTTAGTAAAGCTTATAATGTTTTCTTGGACAGAAAAAGTGCTGGGCATGATAAATTACAAATAAGCCATGCCATACCTTCTAAATTCCTCATCAATAAAGAAGGCAATGTAGTTTGGCAGTATATTGGTTCAAAAAAAGATCGTCCGACAATAGAAATAATAACTGAAGCAATAAATAAATATTTATAATCTATATCCTAGAGAAGAATGATTTATGTACATAAAGGATAGGTACATAATGACTGCCTTGTGAGGGTGCTGGGAAAATATTCCTTTTTAAATCAAACAAATTTAATTATTTAAAATAGAATATCTGGAGTAATATCATTTAAAGACTTACAACTTGTCATTTTCATTGCTTTTACCATAGTTTTAAGCAAATATTCCATATGGATCTGTACACCCTTAATTCCTGCACCTACTGAAGCACGAACAATATCTCGACCAATCAAAACCGATTCAGCGCCAAGTGAAAGCATCTTTAGTACGTCATAACCAGATCGAACACCACCATCCACAATGATTTTTATTTTTCCTTTTAATTCTGCCACAATATCTGGTAATACATCAGCGGTTCCAGGTGTGTGATCTAAAACTCTTCCACCATGATTAGATACAACGATAGCTGATGCTCCTGCTTCCTTTGCGTTTATAGCATCTTCAATACACATTATACCTTTTATAACTACTGGAAGATTTGTTGAAGAAACTAATTCTTTAATTTCTTCAATTGATTTTTTGAAAACTGGTTTATTATGTTTAGCCATTGCATATGAACCACAACCATCAATATCTATTCCAACAGCAACACATCTTACCTCTTCGGCTTTATTAAAAAATTTCATTATTGTTCCTTGGTCTCTTGGTTTCACGATTTTAACTCCCCAACCTCCCGCTTCAGCAATAGCATTAAGGCCATAAGAATTTTCAAGTGAATAAGTATAAGTATCTCCTCTCCAACCTAGAGTTCCAGCATCTCTACAACCAAAAACTACTGAGCGACAGAAATCTATTTCTGTTATTATCTCCTCTCCACCAAAACTATTAACTCCCGCTACACTTGCCGCCATGATCGGCATACTCAATTCTCTTCCAAAAAAGTCGTAACTAGTATCGGGGGTAAGGTCTTCTTCTATTAATTTCATTTTTAGTTTGTACTTTCTTAAAGCTAGGAAATTGTTATTAAAGCTAACACCACTTCCAATACCTCCAATACCAAGAGTTCTACCATAATTCTGACCTTGACAAAGTCTACGTGGATCTCCATCACAATCTTTGTAAACTCCACATATTCCTTTTAATTTATCTCTAGCAATATTGCGTACATCTTCTAAAGTTTTTACTTCTGTTATCATAATTATACCTCGATATTCAAACCATTTTTTTTGGATCTAATAATTCATCCAAATTGTCAATTTTAAGTCCCATCTCTTTTATAACTATTTTACAACTCTTTCCTTCTTTATATGCGCGTTGAGCTATTTCAGAACACTTATCATAACCTATGATAGGAGTTAAATTTGTAACAATCATTAGCATTCGCTCCAAATTTTCATTAATTTTTTCAATGTTGGCTTTCAATCCAGTCAAACAATTGTCTATAAATGAATTAATACCTCCAATTAGTATTTTAATTGATTCAAGTAAGTTAATTATCATTATAGGTTTACATACATTCAAATCTAATATACTACCGTATGCCTCTCCAAATGAAACTACAGAATCATTTCCAATAACCTGAAGACAAACTTGAATTAATGCCTCAGATTGGGTTGGATTTATTTTTCCTGGCATTATTGATGACCCTGGTTCATTTTGAGGTAATTTCAATTCAGATAATCCCGCTCGTGGCCCACTCCCCATCCAACGTATATCATTAGCCATCTTCAATAATGAAAGGGCTAACGACCTGAGATTTCCACTAAGATTAACTATTGTATTATGGGAAGCAATACCTTCTGCTTTCACAGGATTAACTTTAAAAGGTAGATTAGTGATTTTTGAGAGGTGAGAAACGGTAAGTGCAGCAAAATCTTTATGCGCGTTTAAACCTGTTCCTAATATAGTTCCCCCAATTGGAACATAATATAATTCATTACAAGTATTTTGCAATCTCTCAATAGTAGTTCGAATTTGTTTCTTATAAACTTCAAATTCTAAAGATAAAGGAATAGGTACGGCATCTTGTAAATGAGTCCTCCCTACTTTAATAATATCTTTAAATTCCTTTATTTTATTATCCAAGTATTCTATCAACTTTTCTAATATGGGAAAAAGTTTCTGAATCATATGTAAAGCTGATATATGCATTG
>JABXKB010000372.1 GCA_013375485.1 Promethearchaeota archaeon
GGGTCATATATATATATAAGATATGGTGAAATTACTGAAATTGTTTGAATTATCATGAAATATAAAAGTTTTGCTTTTGCTCGATTTTTGGGGGTAATAGGGAGTGCTATTAGTATTGATTCTCTACTACCTTCTAAATTTATTAAATTATATATTAGCATACCACATATTATGGGTTGCATAGCTAATATTACCACCCAATTATAAAAAAAACCTGTATCTAAAGGAGTTTGACCTTGTAAAACCGTAAAATTAAATGTATAAGTGAAGACAAACGAAATTATAATTGGAGTTATAGCTGATAAGAAGACCGTTATATTCCTAGATGTTATGGAGAGATCTTTAATGAAATGGGCTAATACTGGTTTTCTTATTTTGATTCTTATCTTTTTTTCTATTAATTTGAGTTTTCTGTACTTTTTGAGATAATCTCCTCTAGAAGAGGTTATTCTATCAAGACCTTTTAATGCTATTTTAAAAACCGACCTAGTAAAGATAATAAATAGACCTAAACCACAAAACATACCTATCCAATAGTGAAAATGAATTTGATTTGTAGTAGTAATAAAAGAGATTAAATAACTAGAGGAGAAAGGATAAGGGATTGTACATAATATAAGATTTAAAATTTCGGGATGTCTTTGAACCATATGAAATCTAAAAAAATAAGGTATTGAGCTTATTGCCCATTGAACAAAAATTAAACTTCCAAAAAATACGATAACATAACCAAAAATATTAATCAATCTAACAATCATTGTCTTTCTTGAATTAATCATATTAATATCTAAGATTCTATTTATCTTCTCTCCAAAGATGATGAGTACGCTAAAGGAAAATATTATATTTAAAAATGAAATTCCTAAACATACGAAGAAAAATATAAGATTTAATGTTCCGATAAACATTACAATAGGAAATGCGAATATTATAACTATTATTGGTATATCAAAATTTCTAAAAATACTTATAAGTTTTAATCTTGATAACTTTTTAGAAGAAATAGGCAAAGTTTCTAACCACAAAAATAAATTATTTGACATTATAACACTAACTTCAGTCATCCCCATAAAGAAAATATTCAAAAACTGTAATATAAAGAAGAATATAAATAAAATACTTCCTCCATAAATTATAACACTTACGGAGAGTCCCTCCGCATCAAAATCGCCTCTCATCCCAAAATATGTCATAAGAGGTACAACAGGAAGAATTCCAAAAATTATAGAATAAAAAATTTTTGTGAATAATAATTTTATTTTAAATACTCGCTTCTTATTAGTATACTTGCTTAAATAGGTATCTGCTGCTAATTCCTTTACACGAATTAATTCTTCAATTAGAAATTCTTGGTTTATATATTTTGCTAAAGTAAAAAGATTTGATTTACCCTTTTGCATAATCTAGACTTCTTTTAAATTATTTACTCATTGATTTTTAAATTATTTACTCATGGATATCCATTATCCTAATTTCTTGTATCAGAAGATTAATAGAAAATGAAAAGATTATTAGTAATTTCTAAATTTTAAGCATCGCTGATTGCAATATTACAATATTAAATTATAATTAAAGATTTAAACATTTTTTAAAAGAATTATAGAATTATCAAAATTAAGAATTAAATTATAGAAAATTTTAATTAAAGAAATGAAATTAGAACCAGAATGTATCGGATGTTTTTTTAATCAAATATTAAAAGCATTTGAATTGCTACAACCAGAGTTATCTCGTGAAATTGTAATCACCGCCCAGAAAAAGCTAATGAAATATCTTTTAACCTTTGATATAAATGAAAATGCAATCCCAACTCTGGGAAAAGTAACATACAACATTATAGCAGAACTTTTGGGTAATGATGATCCTTATCATGATCTCAAAATCGAGAATAATCGACTTATTCTGAAATATTACGATGAGATTATAAGCGTTATTGAAAAATCAGAAGACCCATTATTTGAAGCCATTTTAGCAGCAGCTCTAGGAAACACTATTGACTTTGCGAGTCAACATGATATAGAGATTATATCTGATCTTCAAAAGTTTTCAATTGAAGACTTAGTTATTAATGATTATGTGGAGTTTAAAAAATCGTTAAATAGTGCAAAGGAATTATTAATAATAGGAGACAACGCAGGAGAAATAGTGTTTGATAAAATTTTAATTATTACCATTAAAAAATATTATCCGGATTTAGAAATCATATATTCTGTGAGAGCTGCTCCTATCATCAATGATGCAACAATTGAAGATGCAAAATTTATTAGTTTAACTGATTTAGTTAAAGTGATTGAGTCAAATGCAGCCCCAGGAATATTAGTATCACAAACATCAAAAGAATTTAATAAATATTTCTTTAAAGAAAAACAAGTAATTCTATCAAAGGGACAGGGAAATTTTGAGAGTCTTTATGATATTGAACTCCCCAAAAAAGATGCTTATTACTTACTAAAAGCTAAATGTAATTTAATGGAAAGGGTTTTTGGAGTTAAGATAGGAGATTTAATTTTTAAAAAGAAAACTCAAGGTTTTTAATTGGTTGAGTTAGTTCTTAATTTTTTTATCGCATCAGTAAAAAAACCAAAGTCGCCAATCTCGAGGTCTTTTTGCGAATCTTTAATCTTATTAAAATATTCTTCTATTTGGGTAAATAAAATATTTTTAAATGAGGTAAATTGACTAACTTCATTACAATTTTCATCAATTTCTCTACGATATAATGAATAGAACATATCTAAGGATTTTTCCGCTTCTTCTCTTATGTTATGCTTTGCAAATTCTTTATCTAGAATTGCAACGAAAATCAGATTGTATTTGTACACAACAATCATTTCAACGTCAAGTCCTTTAATATTAATCTCTTTAATCCGACCTAAATTTTCTCCAAATAGACCTAATGCACCAACAAAAGAGGATAACAATACAGGGTTAATCTTTGTATCTAATATAAGATCAAGAAGATATTCACCACTCTCTTTACATATAATTATGCCTTTCAGGCGTTTAGAATCCATAATGGCAATATTCCCTGTTATTAATTTAATAAATACTCTAGGTAACTAAAGTTAATATTGGTTAATAAAACCTCTTAAATAAAATTTTAAAATAGGTGTATTATCCAGAAAATAGGATTTTAACAGATTGCTTATTGGGTTTTTGATCTTAATTGTAATTAAAAAAGAAATTGAATTATTTTTCTAATAATTCTCTTATTTTTCTTACAGCTTCTTTAAAAGCTTTTGCAGATTTACTCTCAGGATATTTTATAATGAATGGTAATCCTTGATCTCCTTGTTGACTAATCTCTGTTTCAAATGGTATTTTACCTAGAAGAGAAATTTTAAAATCTGTACTCGCTTTTTCTGCTCCACCAGGAGGATATAAATCAATATATTCTCCACAGTGTGGACAATCAAAGCCAGACATATTCTCAATAATACCAAGTATTTTTCTTTGCATTACTATAGCCATGTTTATTGTTTTTCTTGCATCCATTAAAGCAACCTCTTGAGGAGTTGTAACCACTATAACATTTTCATCAGGAATAAGTTGTAAAATATCCAACGTTTCATCAGAAGTGCCAGGTGGTAAATCACAAATTAAATAATCAAGTTCCCCCCACTCTGCATCTCCTAAAAATTGTCTCACAGCGCTCATTTTCATTGGGCCTCGCCAAATTACTGGTTCATCTGGTGTAAGGGTTAAAAATGCCATACTCATTACCTTAAGTTTTAATGGTCCATTAACAGGATAAAATCTTTTAGCTTCAGAATCAACTCTTGGTTTCAATTCTGGGCTAATTCCGAGCATTTTTATAACATTCGGTCCTGTTATATCTACATCAAGAATTCCGACTCTTAATCCTACACTAACTAAACTCATGGCAAGGTTTATTGCAATAGTTGTTTTTCCTACTCCACCCTTCCCCGAAATTACTACGATTTTGTGCTTAATCTTTTCCATATTTTTCTTAATGTTTTTTTCCCTCTCGTCTATCATCATTTCTTTTAAATCTATCTCTGGAATCTCTTTTTCTGACATGTT
>JABXKB010000373.1 GCA_013375485.1 Promethearchaeota archaeon
GTATCAGTTTTTTTCCCCCCAGATAGCCATTTTGAGATATCCTTTAGAAAACCCATATTTATCAAATCTAATTAGTTATTATATATAATATATAAAACTTCGGTCTTATATAATTATTTTTGGAGACCAATAATTATATGTTATGGGAAAAGACCTTTCTCGTTATTTATACAGTAAATTTGATATATACAGATAAAATTATTAATTATACAGAATACTAAATTACATTAGCTATAAATAGTAAAAATATCTTGGTATATTTAATATGTCGTCAGTGGATTCTAAACTTTATCAATTCGCGGTGCAAACTGCTAAGGAGGCCGTGGCTTTAGATAACCAGGGAAAATATCGTCAAGCTATAAATAAGTATCAAAGAGCGGCAGAGATCTTAATGCAGTTCATGAAATACAATAAAAATCCTCAAATGAGGATGTTATGTCAAAAAAATATCGAAGAGTATGTTGATCGTGCAAAAGTATTAAAATCTCAATTAGGCGGGGTTAGACCTAGAGGTGCAAGACCTAGTATAAGTCCAAGGGGGTCTGGGGATGTTGATACTGACAAATCTGAAATTGGTGTATCATCAGAAGAACAAGAACTCATTGATATGATATCAGGAACGATCGTTACAGAGTCTCCTAATGTAAAATGGAATGATATTGCCGGGTTGGAAAATGTTAAACAGGCTGTAAGAGAAGCGATAGTTTTACCAATAGCAAAACCAGAATTATTTACTGGCGCACGAAGACCATGGTCTGGAATATTACTCTTTGGACCTCCTGGATGTGGTAAAACATTATTAGCTAAAGCAGCTGCAACTGAATGTAAAGCTACTTTTTTTAGCGCATCTTCTGCTGATTTATTAAGTAAATGGTTAGGAGAAAGTGAAAAATTAATAAGTTCATTATTTAAAGTTGCACGATTGAAAGCACCTAGTTTAATATTTATGGATGAGATAGATTCAGTTGCTACCAAACGGGGAGAGGGTTCTGAGAGTGGAGGTGAGAGAAGGGTAAAAACACAATTATTAAGTGAGATACAAGGATTAAAATCGACTCATGATAAACCCCTATTGGTATTAGGAGCAACTAATCGTCCCTGGGATATTGATAATGCTATGCTAAGTAGATTCGAAAAAAGGGTACATGTACCACTTCCAGATTTAAAAGCGAGAGCGGGTATTTTTAAGATTCATACTGAAGGAGTAAACACAGCGCTAACGAATGAAGATTATGTTGAATTAGCAGTTAGAAGTGAGGGTTATTCTGGAAGAGATATTGCAAATGTATGTCGTGAAGTAATTATGCTTCCTGTACGTGAGTTAGATATGGCTGGACTTTTAGAGGATTCTGATAAGGAGGTAAATGTTAGAGATATAACATTAAAGGATTTCAAAAAAACACTCAAGAAAGTAAAACCAATGATTAATGCAGCAATACTAAAACAATATAATGATTGGGCAGAGGAATTCGGAGAAGTTTAAAAAATTTTGATGAGTAAAATGGAAAGACAAAGAGAAAAACCCACGGAAGTTCCTAAAATAGATAAGGAAAAAGCAGAAAAGGAACTAGAAGAATTAAGGAAAGAACTGGTTCGATTAAGAAAATTAAAACAAGAAAAAGAACAATTAGAAATTGAAGCAACTCAAAAGCAAATCATTAAAGAAGATGAAATTAAATCTACTGAGTTAGATTATATTGAAGATCAGTTTGATAAACTTGAAGATATATTATCATCTAAATTAGGTGAGATAGACCATAAAGTTTATCAAAAACATGCAGAGCAAGTCGAAGCAGAACTGCAAACTCTTGAGGAAGAAATTATCGGAGAAAAGGGTTTATTAGAAAAAAAACTAACTGCTTATGAGAATTTATTAAATGCATATCCATGGTTAGAGGAAGAAAGGAAAAAGTTTATGTATACAATGCCTGACAAAAACAAAAATAAAAATGATTATATTTCATGGAAAACAGAGTGGGCAAAAGTACTTTTTGATTATGCGAGATTTGCTGTGCTTCACATAATATATACTAGAGAATTAATTACCCATAAACCATTTTTAAATTTCACTAAACGGGAGCAATATATAATAGAAATTGCTGAAGAATTAATAAGTCAAAACCAAGCTGATTGGCTTTCAAAAAAGAAGGACAAATTAAGAGTTTACTGGAAGACTCTTGAAGTTTGGTCAGAAGAAATATATAATTGGGCATATGAAAATGGTAAGATCGAGCCTATTATGATATTTGAATTAAGAGAAGCAAAACAAGAAGATTTTAGCTCACTTCCATTAGAAGATTTAGAAGAGATTTTTAAGATTTTGGCTAAGAATCGTAAAGCAAAAGTATTAAAACTAGAAAATGGAAAAATAGCGTTTAAAATTAGATTAGAATAATAAACTCATTTTCTTATAAAGAAGGGAAATACCACTGTTTTCCAGTTAAAATATTTTCCCGATATTTCGCTATACCACTGTTTTCGAGAGATTCTAAAGCTCGAAGGGCACGATCTTGAGACCAATTTAAATTACTACAAACATCCTCTAAGGTAAGAACTCCCTTTTCTTTAGCTAAATTAACAACTTTTGTTTCATCCCCCGTATATTGAATTGGAAAAAACCGTACTATAATAGCCCACTCTGCCCACTCTGCTTTCCATGATATGATTTTCCCCCCACATATTCTTAATCTTATCTTTAAATGTATTTAGACCAATAATAATATCATACTCTTTAGTAATTATTTCATGGATATTGTTATAAGAAATTGCAAGAGTTAATATAGCTGCAATATCAATATTTGGCAATGGAATATCCTCCCCTCCTCCAGCCCCACCAACTAAATCATTAAGACCAAATTCAACGGTGCCTACAGTACCGTTAACAATACCGTCCGAATTTTGATAGTTGATAGTACAATAATTTTCTCGAGCCCTTGTTGTTGTTGAACCCTTGGTCATCTCTACCTTAAAAAGCTCAAAGTATTTTTTAATGATGTCATTAATTATATAATTCATTTCACTCTTAAATTGCCCTATTCCTTTCATATTCTCTAATTCATAATATATATCTGTAAAACTTCCACCTTGAAGCAGAAATTCTCGATAGTAAGGATCCTGCCTAAATATTTCTCTTATAGCATTATGGAGCTTGGTTACACTAACATATCCTGCTCTACCTGTCCGACGAGGTTCTATAGCCTCAATAGTATGCTCCTCAAGCCTTCTATCAAAATTATCTGTATAACCGAAATATGACATACCATCAAATGCTTTTAATTTGCATTTATATTGATAAATTATACTAGTGAATCCTAAAAGATCTCTATTTCGCCAAATTACGTCATTGTATTCCATAAACAATTTTTCACCATCAGGAGTGTAATTATCTAATACCTTTTGAGAACTATAAGGGATTTTAGAATTTCTTAATTTAGTTTCAAGCTTGTCTAAATGGGACTTTTTATCATTATACCAATGTTTTAAATTAGATATGGATGATTGTAAGAATTTTAAAACTTTTGGGTTACCTTCATGTTTTTCAAATATTATTTTTCGAACTACAGAATAACCTTTTAAAACTCCAACATCATCAAGAGATACTTGAAACTCTATTTCTGGTTCAAAATTTTTTCTGGTTAGCTTATTAAACTTGGTACAAACATCAATTTTGTGAGATTGAATATTTTCATCAAAAATAAATTTATTATTACAATTATTTCGGTTTATCTTTGGACTTTTAGTACATTATAATCTTTTATTTTTTTCATTACTCATATCTAAAATAAAATCCTCCCTATTTCTTTCTAATCTTTACTTGATTATTAAAATAAAAAATTTTATTCGAATTTTGAATTGTATTAATATATTTAAATTCCTCGGATTCTATACAAGGATATCTTTGATTTGAAAAATAAGTTGTTATTGAATTACTCCTAATAGAGCAATATGAATTGACCATCTTGAACAAGTATCCATTTCATAATAAATTCTATCTCTATTTCTTGCTGTATTATTTTTATCCATATTAATATATCATT
>JABXKB010000075.1 GCA_013375485.1 Promethearchaeota archaeon
ATCTTAACATTGATATAATGTGTGAGGGTCATGAAAATATCATTGACCCAGCGAAAAAAGTATCTAAATTCCTAAGGGGATACATACAACTTAACAAGCAATTAAACAAGATCATAGAAAATCCACACAATCCAGAAATACTGTTTGAATTAACATTACTCACTTATGAATTAGAGTTTTATGAGAATGCTTTAGATTTTTGTAATTACTTGTTAGAAATTTACCCTGACAATAATGATGCTCTTAAATTAATACCAGAGATAAAGAAACACAATCCTATTGAGATTAATTATATAAAGGGACTTTTAACGCAAGCAACTAAATAATTTTTGCAATTAATTATTAGAAATTGAACCAGATAATCCCAAAGCTCAAGAGTCACTTAAAGAAACCATTAAGCATAACCCTGTTAAAATAGATTTGATTAAAAACCTCATTGATCATGTCGCTAATTAAGAAAATTAAACCTTTTCATAAACTGAAGAGTTTAATCAGTGATAAAATCAGTACTCAATTTATAACTGAAACTAATTTGTGGTTATAATACTTTCTTAAAACTAACCTTAGAATATCTTCAAAACAATCTAAAACTCCTTCTCCACTAACTGCTATCGTATATCGTGAATCTACGTTTTTGTACTCATGGTATTTTATTTCATTTAAGAATTCTTTAGGATTAAATTTCTTTGGTAAATCTTGTTTATTAAAGGCAATGATAATGGGAATGTCTTTAAGGGTTTCACGAAAATAAGAGAGAAGTTCTTTCCAAGAAGCTAAATTTCGCTCATAAACTTCTTTTTGAGAATCTATTACAAAAATAATTCCATCAACCGCTCGTAAAGTAACTGGTCTCGTTACGAAATAGAAATCCTGACCTGTGGTTGTATAAATATGAAGTTTTAATCTCCATTCTTGGTTTTGAAATGTAACTGTACCATAATCAAAAAATAACGTCCGGTTTACTGTGCTTTCAATACTATGGAGCGCTTCACCTTTACCAAAATGAGAAAATAAAGCCTTAATAGAAGTTGTTTTACCCGAAAAAGCGGGGCCAAAGTAGACAATTTTAATGCTGATCCTTTTATCACAATGGTCAATGATCATAATTATGCATTTAAAATTAACTTTTTAAAAGCCAATTTTTTCAAAAATTTATATTAAAATAATTAAGATTCATTTACAATTGAACATCCACAACTGAAATATCAAGGATTTTGAAAAATTCCTCAGTAGTAGCTATTAAGTCTATATCACGCAAGTTCTATAGTCCGATTGCTTTATTATTATGCTCATCCTTTTGAGATGGATTTTTATTGTAAGTTAAAGGTTTCTAGAATTATTAAATTCTGATTAGAGATTTTAGATCTAAGATAATTAGTTTGTAGTTAGAAATAATTTTAAAGGTCATAACCTTGACAATAATTATTATTATTAATTTCAGAAAAGATTTTTATGTCAGAATATAAAACAATAGAAATTAAAGAATTAGAAAGTTATGCTATTATATATCTTAACAGACCTGACAATTTCAATTCATTAAATAATCAATTAGCAGAAGATTTGTATTCCGCTTTAGATTATATCTCTAACAATAAAAAATATCCTTGTATAATTATTATAGGTAAAGGAAAAGCATTTTGTGCTGGTGGTGATATTGCTAATTTTCAAAATGCAGAGGATCCTATGAATTATATGCAAAATTTAGCTGATACATTTCATGCCGCTTTAAAAGCTTTGAAAAAGAACTTTCTCTCTATTGCTGCGATAAATGGTTTTTGTTTTGGAGCGGGGTTAGGTTTATCATGTGTCTGTGATTTAAGATTTTGTTCTAATATTGCTAAATTTGGGAGTGCTTTCACAGGAATAGGATTATCACCCGATAGCACACTAACAGCTCATTTACCTAAAATTGTTGGATTATCACTTGCTACAGATATGATTCTTACAAATAAGATACTAACTGCTGAAGAAGCACTTAAATTTAACCTTGTCTCCCGAGTTTATGAATCTAATGATGATCTTTTAAATGGGGCAAAAGAACTTGCTAATCAATTAAGTAAAGGTGCTACTCTTGCATTAAAAAAAGCGAAAAATTTGATTGAAACCTCATTTTCTAATGATTTAGAATCGCAAATCAAATTAGAAATCGCAAACATAGTAGAAACTGCTGGAACTGATGATTTTCAAGCAGGTATTAGTGCGTTTTTGGAAAAGAAAAATCCTACTTTCATGGGGAAGTAAATAATAATCTAACTGAGCCCATCGTTCAATGATTAAAAAGGGATAAATAATTTTATGTATGGAGAAATAGCAGCGATTCTTACAAACGTGTGTTTTGCGTTTTCATTTATTTTAGCGAGAAGGATAGAAAATGAAGCCACACCAATTTTTCAAAATGCAATAAAAGCCACTGTTGGTCTTCTAACATTTTTTATAATTTGTTTATCGTTTGGTGTTTTATTACTAGTATTTTCACTTTCATTATTTCTCATATTAATGTTGATGATGAGTGTCTTATTTACTGTAATACTAGGAGATACAGCATATCTTCACTCACAGAAGATTTTAGGACCCGCTAAAGCTCTTGCTATTACTACTACCTCTCCTTTTTTTACGATAATATTTGCTACTCTCTTTCTAAATCGTCCATTTTCGATCTTAATGATTTTCTCAGGAGTTTTAATCGGAATTGGTGTAATAATTATTACTAAAGAAAAAACCAAAAAAATTTCTAATGATACTAATCCATCTTTTAAAAATCATAATTATGGTAATCAAAATAAAATCAAAGATAAGATTTCTCTGAATACTCTCAAGGGAACACTATGGGCTACAGTCGCTGCTGTTTCATGGGCTATTGGTATAGCTTTATCAGATTTTTCTGTTAACCAAGTTAATTTAGTTTTGAATTTAGGAATATTAAGTACTATGATTGCTATGATGATAAGATTCCTATTCGCTGCTTCTGTCCTAAGTATAATAGCGTTAATTGAGGGGGAAAAACAACCAATCCTGAAATCTCGAAATACTTGGAAAATTTTGATTATATCTGCTATACTTAGTTATTCAATCGGGAGTCTATTCTTTGGTGAGGCAGTCCACATTGCTGGCGCCTCATTTATGTCTCTAATTTCCACAGCCTTACCATTGTTTACCATTCCCTTTTCATATATAATAAATAAAGAGAAGATTTCAAAGAAAGGATTCCTTGGAGTCATTATAACATTAATTGGTGTTATATTAATTCTATTTTAACTAAATACCCTAAAGTTAAGGATGTTTGAGAATGTGTTACAGCAATGCAACCCTCAAAAAAAAAATATTAGATTTTCATTAATTCATAACCACAGATCTCACAGAATCTCTGATTTTCGTCAAAAATAAACTTACCACAATTATTACATTTACTTGTTTCTTCTTTAGGGGATTTTTCTTTAAAGAATTGCAATTTTAGGTTATTCATTAATCGTGCAAATATCACTGGGTATTTCTTATTAAGGGTTATCGGGGGTATTCCTATGAAACCTTCCTTCATTAGAACTTGTAATTCTGTACCGTTCCCCTTATCCTGTAAATTAATTGAAATTTTTACGGGTAAAATCGAGGGTTCCGCAAGGATACCTCTTGTGTGAGCCTTTAACCTAGATCCATACATCCCCCTTATTATATTATCATTCATTTCTTTTATCTTAATCTGATTCTGATTAAAAAAATCCCAAAGTTTTTCGTTTATTATATTCTTAGGATAATTAATATCAATTTTATCTTGTAGTTCAATCTTTTTCATTTTAATGACTCTTTGTTAGCTTTTCTAATTATCAATTATGAAATAACGGTAATAAAAAAAGTTGAGTCCAATTTTTCAATAGAGTCCTAATATTTTGAAAAATATAAATCCTATTCCTATTAACATTCTAGAAGATCTAATCGAAAAAATGCTTAATTCCTTTCCTCTCTTCAAGTTTATAAATTCTAAGATGAAATCAAACATTTTAAAATAAGAAGAAAATTAAAATAATTACTTGATATTGTCAATAATTTTAGTTGACTAAGTCAAGATTTAAATCAATAAAAACATTATATAGATTGAAGAGTGATGAAAGCAAATCTGGAGAGAATAGGAAAAATACGAAGTTTTAATCGTTTCTATACCAATTTGTTAGGATTATTAGAAAGAACATTACTAAAAAGTGATTATTCTCTGACTGAAGTAAGAATAATGTTCGAACTTAACCGATTGTCAACTACAATTGCGAGTGAACTTGTTAAACTACTTAATCTAGATCCAGCGTATCTCAGCCGTATATTGAGAGGTTTTGAGGAGAAAAATTTTATTGATAAACAACGTTCAAACGAGGATATGCGCAAACAATTACTCTCATTAACATCCAAAGGACAACAAGTGATCTCAGAACTTCAGGAGAAAGCAAATGAGCAGATAAAAACACTCCTTACTAATCTAAAAGATGAGGATCAAGATAGACTTGTAACTGGGATGGAGACAATTGAAAGTATTTTAAAGGATGAAAAAGAAAACTCAGATTTTTACAGATTACGTTCTCATAAACCAGGAGATATTGGATATATCACATATCGACATGGCGTGATTTATGCAAATGAATATCAACTTGATGAGACTTTTGAAGCCTATGTGGCTAAATATATGGCAGAATTCATTGAAAATTATGATCCAACAAAAGATCATCTCTGGATTGTTGAGAAGGGAACTGAAATTGTTGGTTCAATTGCTATTGTGAAAGTGAACAACAAAACTGCACAACTTCGATGGCTGTTAGTAGAACCTCACGTAAGAAATGTGGGAATTGGAACGAAACTAGTAGATGAAGCTATTAGTTTCTGTAAGTCCCACGGTTATCAGAAAGTAATTTTAGGGACATTTAGTGATCTTATAATAGCTCGTAAATTATATTCTAAGATTGGATTTCAATTAATTGAATCTAAAAGTTATCATATCTGGGGGCAAGATTTAACAGAAGAACAATGGGAAATGATACTGGAGTGAAAATTATATAATTATTAAAGCAGTAGTCCATCTTATTTACCATCTTAAAGCAGTAATGACCCACTTCTTCCAATTCTTTAAATGCATGTCGTTAAATAAAATTGGTAAAAATCTATAGAGGAGATTTTTGGTTCTCATAATATTCCAATTTGATTTCTTGAAATTGATGTTTTACTATCAATAGAATTTTTTTTCAAAACTATGTTTTTAGATTTATTAAATTAGATTACTTTTTTTAATAACTCGGATTAAATCAAATACTATTCCTACTTTAATTTTGAATGATCGTTCATTCAATATCTTAAATCTATTTGATAAATTTCTATATTTCTTAAAAATCCCCCATAAAACTCATATTAAATATACGATTTATACCAATATTGGCGAAATGGTTAAACTTATATATAATGCTGATTATTCAACTTAACATCTATTAAATCAAATAAATATTGAATTGAATAGATGTTCATTGAACAGAAGTTCATTGATTTAATAAAAAAAAAGGAAATTTTTTAATAATACGAGGTTGGAAAAATTGGTAATTAAAACAGAAATAACTGAAATGTTAGGCATTAAGCATCCTATTGTCGCAGCCCCTATGGGACCTTTCTACACCACGAAATTAACAGTTGCAGTTTCAGAAGCTGGCGGTTTGGGTGTATTAAGCCATATTACATTAAATAATACGGTTTCAATAAATGAAATAAAAGAAAGTATGAAATTTGTTGTTGAATACACGGATAAACCTTTTGGATTAAATATTAGAACCGCTAAACTACAACCAGATGCAGTAAAATTATGTCGACAAATTCCACGATTTATAATGAATAATCCAAAAATAAAGGAACAATGTAATTATTTCATTACTAGCGCAGGATCTCCAAAACTATTATTTAACAAATACTTTGAAACACTAAAAAATACTACAAATTTAAAACATTTTCACGTAATTCCTTCTTTAGAACTAGCCAAAAAAGTAGTAAAAGATGGTGTTGATGGTGTTGTTGCAACTGGACATGAAGGTGGAGGACATCAATCTTATGATAATACAAGCACGTTAATTCTTTTACAGCAAATTAGAAAGGAATTACCAGAAGTGCCTGTGATTGCTAGTGGAGGTTATGCTACGGGTGAGGGATTAGCATCAGCCTTAGCTATGGGAGCTGGGGCAATTTGTATGGGAACTAGGCTAATTGCATCAAACGAATGTGAATTCCATGAAAATTATAAGACTATAGTTAAGAATTCAGCCATTTCAGATACTAAATTAGTAACAGGTGTCTTTGGCCCTGCTAGAGTATGGAAAAATAACTACGCAGACAATCATTCATCAGTATCAAATAAGGCTGAAAAACGTGCCGAAGAGACATCAATGGAAGTAATAAGGGAGGGTGTAGTAAAATTAGAAAAAGCATATAAGGGAAATGTTAATGATGGAATCGTGCTTTTGGGACAGAGTTGTGGACTTGTAAATAACATTGAGTCTGTCGCAAATATTATTAATTCAATTGTAGATGACGCTGAGGATTGTTTAAAAAGTGCTTATAATATGATAAAGCTTGAGAGAGTGATTTTAGAAAATGTATGATTCGGATAATTCATTAATCTTTCAGAAATCTAATATTGCTGAATTGAATAGCATGTTACTATTTGATTATGGAAACTCTCTTAAGAAATATTATAATGGTAAAAAGAGATCGCACATTCACTCAAAGTTTTTTAAATGGTTTGATCATTCTAAATTTGATAAAACCAACAATTCTTTCTTGAATGATTTTGAAGATTATTTCTATAATTTTGTTTTAAAATCGTCTATTTAATTTATGAATTTTTTCTTAATTCCAATAAAATATTCTAAATCTAATTATTTTTCTCTTTATTATTTTTTAAATCGGTAAGGACTCATTTCATTATATTAACTGATGATTATCCATTCAGTAATCTGTCGAATATAATCATAAACTAAGAATGATGAATCCCCGTTTTACTACGAACTTCCTTAACAAGGCGATTTATTAAATCTGCTGTAATTGGATCTATTCCAATTTCAGAGAGCTTCTTCCTTAAAAGAGCCTTAATTTCCTTAATTTCTGGTTTAGTAAAGTATTTATCAAGTATGTGACCCATTTTAAGAGCTCTTAACACGAAATAATTTCCAATGTCTGGTTTCTCTACTCCTAAAGTTATATTCTTTATCTCATCAATAATGTTCTTTTGAAAATTCTCTTGATTAAAATATAATTTAGGACGCTTTTCAGATCCATCACGTAAAATACCCAATTTAATATATTTTTTGTAAACTTCACCGTTAATAAACACACCGCTACTAGCTCTAAGAAGGACCAAAGCCCTCCAAATTGGATGGATTTTATCTCCCTGTGATATTAATTCAATTGGTTTTTTTAAAAGTGGATCATCATAATCAGGATTTCTTATTTGGACTTTTTTTTTTTCAAAAGAAAGGTTCCCCTTAAGATATAAGTCCAATATTGAAGCTGCAAGCGGTAAATAATAATGTAAATTAATATATGGACGCCCTTTTTCTGGGTTTAACCTTAACATTTCTATTTTTTCACAGATTAACAAGTAATAACTCACCTTTTTAGATTAATTGTCATACATATAGATTTAAGTTTTGTTATTGTTCTCTAAAATCTTTGTTCTTGAAAATTTTAAACTTCTCCTTAGAGGTCAAATTAAAGTTGTATCATATAAAAAAAAAGTTAGTATAAAAATAAATAAAAATTAAACAACTTTACATAATTATATCTTTTAGTATCCTTTTCACCAATATTATGATTGAAGAAGCCCGAATTAAGAAAAACCTTAAAGAATTTGCTTTTCCTCGATTGTCTGGAACAGGATTTGAACTTAAAGCTTTTAATAAAGTAAAGCAAAAAGTAGAAAATTTGAATCTAGAATATGAAATCCAGCGATTTGCGTTTAGTTCGTTTTATTCGAGGATTTATCCTAAAATAGCATTTTTATCCGTCTCTTTAATTTTATTATTACTATACTTGAATGTCTATATGATTCTGTCTACGATTTTTATAATTGCATTACTCGGTATATTGATTGTATCTGTAATTTTGACGAGAAAACCTGAAAGAATTCAATTTATTACACGATTAAATTCCCAAAACCTTCTTGTAAAGATTAAATCAATATCAAATGATATAAAGAATAATGATAGAAATGTAATGTTTATGAGTCATTTGGATTCCAAGGGACAAAGATTCAAGGTTAGAACACGAATAAGAACAATTAAGCTTTGGATCTCTTCGTCAATTATTCTAGCTGTTATTATAATCCTTAGAAATATGATATTTATAACATTTGAAATAATATTTTATATTATCGGGTTGCCCCCTTTAATACTGAACATATTTTCCTCAATAATAGTACTTCTTAACATTAACGAAAATAGTTCTACAGGTGCTGTTGATAACGCTTCTGGTATCGTGTGCAATTTAGAACTGGTAAACTATTATGCTATTCCTGAAAATAGATTAACCAATTATAACTTATGGTTTCTTTTTACTGGAGCCGAAGAATGCGGAACTATGGGTATTAGACATTTCTATAATAATATGGAGAACTTTAATCCCAAAAAATCGATAATATTTAATTTTGAATCGATAGCAAACCATGTCTATCTATTTCCAGGAGGAAATGAAGGGGATCATGCCAAGGATGTTGATTCTTTGCTTTTAAATAACAATAGAAATCTTAAGATCCACCATTTCATTACGAAAAGAGTTTTTGGCACTCATTCAGATGGAGGTTTTTTAGGAGATCGGGGCCTTCAAGGATATGGAATTGGTGAAGTGGAAGCATATGATTACATGCATACTCCTAACGATACGATCGATAAAGTCGATACGAAGATTTTAGCAAAGCTGTGTCTGGTTCTTATTGATGCTTTAAAAGAGCATGATTCCAATTTTATTAAATTTTTGTAGACCAATCACTATACTAATGCGCTCATTCTTCTGAAGATGGAAAATTACACTCCCTATTTGTTCCAAAGCTTTCTCTTCTCTGAATTGAATGACAAAATCAAAAATACTAGACATACATCGTCTAACGTCTCACAACTGAATCAACTTAATAATTTCCCATATAATCCTAAATCCCACAGCAATCATACTAATAATCCATGCTTTAGCTTCATATCCTATTATTCCTAAATCTCTAAAAGACTGTTTATGAAAAATAATTTCAATAATTAAAGAAAATTTTCTTCCCTAAAAATAAAAGAAAAAAAAAATTAATTTAAAAAAATTTATCAATTAAGATTAAGAAATTTTTTAGCCTTAAATAACTCAGATCGTTGAAGTGTGTTATAGAAATTTTCAATTTCTTGCTTTGGTTGTGATTTCGACCAATTTGCAAAGTAAAAACTTAAATAGTGATCAAAACCCTCCTCTTTTCTTTGTTGTTCATTTATAAGCCCAAGATGGTTCGCCTCATTATCATATTCTGCGATTTGCTCATCTAATTCTTCTTGAGATAAGGATTGATATTTTCCGTAATGGATAACTCCCTTTTTAACCCGTCCTTTCAATAGTTTAGATTGTTCATCAGGATATCCAAGACAAAGGGAAAGATAAGGAAAACAGTACTTTTCAGGAAGCCCCAGAAATTCATAGACTTTATTCATATCTTCACGATGAAGTTTTGTAGTAAATAATGATCCGATTCCGAGGGATTTTGCAGCAATCGCAGCACTTTGAGCTGCTAATATGGCATCCATACTACTAATGGTAAAACCTCGCATCCCATCAACGGATTCTTCAATTTCATAGCCCAAATGTCTCGCCAGATCAAACCATCTATTAAAATCTACAAGAAAAACAAGTGCTTTATTTCCTCCAAAAAAATATTTCTTTAGCAGCTCTTTATCGTCCACAACAATAATTGAATACACTTGCCGATTACCAGAGTTTGCCGCTCGAATTGCTGCTTTCAAAATTAAATCAAGTTCTTTTTTTTTTATTTCCTTTTTTGAATAATTCCGAACTGATTTTCTGTTAAATAAAATATTCAAAGTTTGGTTCAAATTAGTCTCCTTCTTCATTTTTTCATCTCATTAAATCAATTAATACATAGACATATCATTGTTCGATATATTCATTCAACAATCAATCTTTATGTTCTTTTAAATTATGTAAAACCCTTTCAAGGTTTTCTTCAAATTCAATAATTTCCTCGTTTGTAAAGTCTTTATAATAAATGTTATTCATTTCTTCAGAGAGCTTCTGAAAAGATAACTCAAATTGTTTACTTTGTTGAAGAACGTAAACTAATTTTGTGCGCTCATTGCCAGGAGGATGTTCAATTTTTAAATATTCATCATCACGCATACGTTTAAGCATAGTAGATAATGTTGATTTGCCTAATGAAGTACGTTTCGCAAGATCCCGAATGGAAATACCATCTTTTTCCCATAAGGCAAACAATATTCTCCCTTGTCCTGGATTAATCTTAATTTTATGAATTTTCAATTTTCTAGCGAACATCCTTCCTGAAGTTCGATGTATTTGTGAGATGAGAAACCCACCTTTCCTCTTAATTTTCATTTTTTCATCATTATGATTAATGTTGGATTAATTGTTCTATATTGAACTGTTCCATATCGAACTATTCTATATAGATAGAATTATTCATATATATATATAAACTTTTTTGTATTCTTGAAAACGAACTTGATAAATATTAATTTGTTTTAATCTCTATTCAATCAATAAAAAACCGATAATATACTCTTAATTTTTCTGGCTAACTCCTGAGCATCCACCCATTTGATGAAGCTAAACCATCTAAGCCTTTTTAGCCCATAGACGCCGATATTAAAGATTTTATGGAGATATTGAATGATATCTCTTTATTTTAATAAATAAATCAAAAAAAAATTTAATTAGAAATTAAATGGGAAAAATTTAAACTTATTTTTGAGAGATATAAATAGGGATGAGATGTAAAATTTAATTATTAGAAAATAAATTATAATTCACATTGTGAAACTAAAAAAAATTATTATAATGACAATTAAAAATAGGAAAAACACCCACACACCTTCAAAAGATTTACGACCCATCGAAATAAGCACTAAACGAGCAAATAGATATAAAAAGGGCATGAAACTCTCTAAAATTCCGGGATTTAAATATATTTTTAAACATCTTTTTAGTCCAAAAACCTCTACTGGATCCCCAATTCCAATAAATAAATCTTTAGGAACATACGAGAATCAAGTATTACCATTAGTGGTAACGGAATATTTCATTAAAAAAGCAACCTATATTGTATTAATGGATTGCCCCTGTCGAAAAGCTAATGAATGTAAAGATCACGACTATAAATTAGGATGTACTTGGTTAGGTAAGGATGCAGCTAGGATTGAAGTCAAAAATTTTTCTGGTGCTCATCACGCTACTGTAGAGGAAGCATTAGAGCGCGAACGCTTGGCTTATGAAAATGGGTTAGTACCTCATTTAGGTAGGCTCAGAGCAGATTCTTGGAAATATGGTGTTCTACCTGATACTGGACATTTCATGAGTTTATGTCATTGTTGTTCCTGTTGTTGTATCCTAAGTACTATTAAATATGGTACATCGGCAATAAAAAAAATCCTAAAGAGAATGGAAGGTGTAATCGTTAATGTAAATAGGGATATGTGTGTCGGCTGCGGAGAATGCTTTAAAGTCTGTATATATGATGCAATGAAAATGATCGATGAAAAAGCAAAGATCGATCAAGAGTCTTGCCTAGGTTGTGGACGCTGTGCTAGCAAATGTCCAAATCAAGCTATCACTATAGAGATTGATGATTATAACCGAATTGATGAATTAGTTGCCTATATTGAAGCTCATGTTGATGTTACCTAATTTTATTTGAAATCAACCTGAAATTAAATAATTCCATAAATATAACCTAAGAATTCCTATCTAAAATCAATAAAAAAGAAATAGTAATAATAAAAAAACTATAATATACTCTTAATTTTTTTTGCTAACTCTTGAGCATCCGCCTCGGAACTCTCAAGAATCTTAATCATCTCCTCAGGAGCAACTATTAATGCCGCATCAAGTAGCTTCTGAAGCCCAATCACCGTACTAATCCGCTCATTTTTCTGAAGGTGAAAAATTACATTTCCCAACTGATTTTTGAGTTTCCCTTTCTCTGAGTTAAGTGCTAAGCGCAAAAGTGCGGGACATACTTCCTCCAACGTCTCATGGGTAACCCTCCGGGCATACTCATAAATTTCACTTCTCTGGGTGTCTGTTAACTGTTCTATCTTTTCTTCTATTTTCGAAATTTGTGCCATTTTTCTTACTCACTTCCTACTTTTTTGATTTTTTATTTTTAATTTTTTATATTTTTTTCCTGATTCTATAATTATCACACTCATATTTAAATGTTCTCCGTCAAAATTCCCACCAGAAAGTGCGAAAAAAGTCATAATTGAAATTATAGTCTTTTTAATTCGAACAAAATGACGAAAAAATGATCATGTACTCTACCGTCCTTTTTTTTGACAAAACAATATTTTCACTATTTTTTATCTGGAATTGAAGAAACAAATTCGGAACTTACTTGACCGAAAAGTGCAAAATATGGTGGGCAAAGTAACCTCTCAGTCATATGACGACCAAAAAGTGATCAACATTCGACATTCAATTCTGATCCATTGACAAAATTGATCACAATCGCCGTTTCCCGTTACCAAAAATCCCTATTATATCGAATTATAAATTTTTAAAATTGATAAAATTAATTATTATAATCATTAATTCTGGAGGAATTATGTAAATGATTGATCGTTATATCGCAACATTATGATCGAAAAGCGACATCTTTATATATCGAAATTTATTATCATAAATTGTAAAACAAAAAAGTAAATGAGGGAATAAAATGGGTTCACTCGAGCATGAAGAAAAGTTGGATGGTATAATGGAATATTATAAAAACATTCGGGAAGCCTTGGCGGGCTTGAGCGATATTATCACGATAAATTTTAATGAAAAAGACTTTTACCATGCAGCAGCGGTTGATAATTTAAAGGCTTTGCATGATAATGTGGTGGAAGTCTTAAAAGCTTCTTATACTCCTCGTGAGATTCGGATGCGATTACGTGAGTTGGAATTTGACGAGCAGGAAGCCGAGAAAGTGTTTCCTTTATAGTTTTTGTATTTTTTTTTATTTGGAATAAAAAATTAAGAGTAATTTAACTCAACGCACAGTTCTTTTGCGATGATAAACAGCGCTTTCTTATGGGAGATAGATCCAGAAAAATCATCTTTTTTCTGATTAACCATATTTTGAAGTTCTTTTCTGGAAAGTCCTGTTTCTTTAATTATCCTTATGATACAATCTTCAATATTCATTATTAAATAGATTATATAACCTGCTCTTTTTATGTCGTATGTCTCTATTGATTTTTGATAATTTTTCTATCGTTTTTTTCAATTTTAAATCCCAAAATAAGTTAATATATACTCTAGCTTTGATTATTAATTTTTAAAGTTATATTTGCGTAATCAATTGAAGGATATTTTAGATGATCCCTCTTTATCTTGATATTGGATATCCCTCAAAAGAATACGATTTTCGGTTTGGTTTAGCATGTTTCAAATGAAATTTTCGATTTATCCTCAAATTTTTTTCGCAACGATAGACAATTTTTATTTTCCTTATGATTATTATTTTTACTATTTTTTTTTCGAAAATATTACATTTTATAACTTAAAATAATAAATATCATGATTAATTTCAATACTTAAGATTAAAAAATTACTTTTTATAAAAAACTGTGAAAAAAAATGGTTGTTATAACTACTAAAAAGCCAGTCGAGGAAGTTCTTAATATCCTGAAAGATAATAATGCTAAAAAATTGTTTCTTGTAAGTTGTGGAGTTTGTTCAGCATTATGTCAAACAGGTGGCTCAGAAGGTTTAGAGGAGTGGAGAAAAATCTTAGAGAATGAAGGATATAATATAGTTAATGGTATAGTTGCAGATGATGTCTGTGATAATAGGGAAATGGCTAAGGTTATACGTAAAAATGATGCTGATGTTCAAGAAGCTGATTCTATAGTCACTTTAAGTTGTGGACTTGGTGTTCAATCTACAGTTCAGGTGCTTTCTAAGAAATATCCAGAAAAGAACGTGTTTGTTACAAATAATACAGAATTTATGGGTATGACGGAGAGAATCGGTAGATTTTATATGCGATGTCGAGGTTGTGGCGATTGTCTATTAAATGAAACTGGTGGCATTTGTCCAATAACTACATGTGCTAAAGCACTTATGAATGGTCCATGTGGAGGAATGGTTAATGAAAAATGTGAGGTCGGTAATTACGAGAAAGATTGCGGTTGGGTATTAATTTATAATCGATTGATAGAGATAGGGAGATTAGATTTATTCTCCAAAGTGAGAGATCCAGTAGATTGGAGCGAATCTGGTCACCAACGAGAAGTAGTATGGAGGTAGAGTCAAAATGGCAGAAAAAAAAGTATATTCAAAATTAGGTGAAATGTTAGCAAATGGGGAATTTATACTAACAGGTGAGCTTGAGCCTGAAAAAACTTGTGATCTTTCCCATACAATCCAAGAAGCTAAAGAAATAGCCCCATACGTCGTTGCTGCCAATGTAACTGATAGCCCACTTGGGATAGTGACAATAAATAGTATGGCAGCTTCTCATATTATACAAAAAGAAGCCGGATTGGAAGTGATTTGGCAGCTTACAGTAAGAGATGTGAATAAATTGGGTATAGCTGGAATGATTATGGGAGGTCATGCATTGGGTTTGAGAAATGTATTATCTCTTACTGGTGATCATACTGCGCTTGGAGATATGCCTGAATCTAAACCTGTATTTGATCTTGATTCAGCAACTTTAATTAGATTAGTAAAAGAAATGGTTGATAAGGGAACGATAAATGGTCATGAAATTGAACATCCTCCAACTTTTCATGTAGGAGCTGCTGCGAATCCAAACTCAGATCCTATGGGGGCTGAAATTTTAAAAATAGGAAGGAAAGCCGAAGTAGGCTGTGAATTTATACAAACTCAAGTTGTCTATGATTTAGATAGAACTATTGAATTTTTAAGTGAGATCAAAAAGTATAACGTTCCTGTTTTACTTGGAATTTTTCCAATGAAAAGTTATGCCATGGCTAAGGGTTTTGATACATTTGTTCCTGGAGTTGATGTTCCAAAAGATATTTTAGCTAAATGGAAAAATATCAAAACTGAGTTTAAACATGATAAAAAGGAACAGAAAAGATTGTACGATCAAGCAAACTATGAGTTTTTCAAGCCCTTTATTTCCGAACTTAAGAAAAAAGGCTTGTTATCTGGCGTGCATTGTATGGCAGTTCATTATCCCCGAATTTTTCCTAAATTGATGGAAGTAATTAAAGCCTAAAGTAATTAATTAATAATTTTCAATTAATTTTTTTTTTATACTTAATTTCTCTATTTCAAATTTCAATTAACTCATTGTAGTTAATCTAAAAATAATATATAAGTTGGAGTATATAATAAGACATTAAATATAAAAATAAATAAAAAAACGCTTAGAGGGAAGAAATAATCATGTCCAAAGAAATTCTAAACTTTATGAAAAGTCATTTAGGGTATACAGATGACGAAATGAAAATGTTTATGGAAAATCCGAAGAATATTGAAGTTCTTAAGAGAGCTCCTAATTTAATGAATAAAACAATTGTAATAGAAGTGGTTGAGTCTCATGGCTGTAACAGTCAGCATAAAGTTGGAGACAAATTCTATTTTGATGGTTTTGGGAATTTACTAACTAAACTTTGTCCAAAAAGAATCTGTATTTCAGCATTGGGTGCTGCGGAAAATTTAATAAATGCTGCAGGAGCATTAATGTATGCTGGTCAAGATCCAAATGAGATATTATTTAATAGAGTAGGGTGTCCTGATATAGGATTAAAATGTGGTGGCTGGGGTAATATTGTTATGGAAATTAAAGTACTAGATCGTAAAAAAGACTAAATAAATAATCATTTAAATTTTTTTTATTATTAGATTTTGATAAATTTACCTACCTTTAAATCAGTGTAAGCCTCTTTAAAGGTATCTTTAAA
>JABXKB010000076.1 GCA_013375485.1 Promethearchaeota archaeon
AATGCTGGCGGGAACAGACGAGTGTGAGGGCGAGTGGGAATACGAAGAACATTATGTAGAAGAAGAAGTCAAAGTTACAGGAGCTATGCGTACTGAAAAAGTTAAAAAGAACTTGCTCTTTTATGGCATGTCCTCAGAAAAAGCTCAAGACAAACATAATGGTGGCATGGCAGATTATAAAGCAAGTGAAGGAAGAATAAAAAAGATATCTTATAAAGGACCAGTTAAAGATGCAATGAATGAAATATGCGGTGGACTTAGAAGTTGTTGTGCCTATCTTGGAGCAACATCACTAAAAGATTTGCCAAAATGTTCTAAAGCAGTAATGGTAAATCGTACTCATTTTGATGGTTCAACTTAAAAATGAAAAGTTTTATTAATAAAATATTTAACATATCTTTTTTTAACAATAAAGAAATAGTTCAAGAAGAACAAGAAGAGCAAGAAGAAGAATGCTCTTATGAAAGTGGTCAAATATCAATAAAATTTGATGCAGAAGATGGTAGCTTTCTTGTTGAGTCTGATATAAAAGACCTTTCTGATAAATCTGCCGAAGTTTTATCTTTTATTATATTGCACATAAGCGAGGGCAATTTAAATTCTTTTATTTCAAACTCTATTGAAGAATGGGCTTCAGATGATGAAGAAAGATTAATTTATAATCAAAAAATTGCTTTGTATTTAGAAAACTTAAATGATATATCTAAAAATGATAAAAATAAAGTTGCTGTTAATGCTTCTATGGTTTTTAATTTTAAAGATATGAAGTAAATTTAGTGTATTTACATTAGTAATAACTATTATTAACTTAAAATTGGAGACAGTTATGGCAAAAAACGATTTTTCTTCATTGCCAGAACCTAATACTTATGACATTTATTGGTCAGCATGGATAGATGCCTATAATAATGAAGAAGTAGAAAAGGTAAAACAAAAATATAGAGAAACTGTTGAAGAATTAAAAGAAGAATTTTTAGAAGAAGAATTAATTGAAGATTTTTATGAGCAGCCTTATAAAACAATAATGACTCCTTTTGGGATACTTCCTATAACAGAACAAAGTTTGGCTAGTAATCATTTTAAATTATGGGTAGGACATTGTAATTTTAAATTATTAGAAAAACATTATGAGATTATAGAAAATTGTAAAGGTGTAGAGTCAATTGATATATTAACGCCTTATAGATTTAGATTAGGGATTGGAATGATGTTTGAAGATAGAGAAATAATGAACGGAGTAAAGAAGGCATTGATTGATTCTGTTTCAAACTAATAGGTGATATAATGAATCAGAGAGATACCGTAAGCGAACTGCATCTTTATGGAATAGATGTAAAAAATAGGGAAATCTATATAAATGAATTCGATGATTCTGGAGAATCTGGTGGTGTAGACCACAGGATGCTTCAAAACTTTGTCAAGAATATAAATTTCCTTAAAGGCCAAAACAAAGAACCTATAACAATACATTTGCAAACTGTTGGAGGGTGCTGGTATTCTGGAATGGGAATATATGACGCAATAAAAAGTTCCAAGTGTAAAACAACGATTATAGGATATTCCCAGGTTTGTTCTACGGGTACTATAATAATGCAAGCTGCAAACAAAAGACTTTTAACTCAAAATTCTGCGTTTATGGTTCATTGGGGAGATAGTGAAATAGGAGGTCATTATCTAAGCTCTCAAAATCTAGCCTCTTTTGAAAAACATCTAGGGTCAGTAATGATAACTATTTATTCAGAAAAATCTCAAAAGGGACAGTTCTTTAAAGAAAGAGGATATAACTTAGCTAAAACTAAAGCATATCTGAAAAGAAAGATGAATAATGGAGACTGGTATATGACTCCAGAAGATGCTATTTATTATGGGTTTATTGATGGTATTGTAAAATAATGTATATTGAATACTGTATTTATAATAAAAATATAGAAGATTATAACAAAGAACTCTCTTTAGTATTTAAGGCTATTGATAGTAATGTTAATGGTATATGTCTACCTATACATATGTATCATGAAATTAAAAATTTTATACCAGAAGCAATTGTTTGTTCCGTACCTATTGATTATCCATCTGGATATTCATCAACAAAAACAAAAAATCATTCTATATTAAATGCTGTAAAAGGAGGGGTAAAATCAATTGACTATGTTATGAATAATTATCTTTTTCAATCAAAGCATAAAGAGTTAGAAAAAGAAATAAAATCGGCAATAAATATTTGTAGAGATTATAATGCTACTCTCAGAGTTTTTATAGACAATAGGCTTAGTAAAGACATAGTTGGAACAGCAAAATATTTAAACGATTTAGGAATTGAATTTTGTTATCCAACCATAGGTTATCATCATGAACAATTTGTAGATACTTTAATAAACTGCAAAATAATTGAAAAAAAAGTTAATATTAATACTATTTTTAATGGTTATTTTTGGAATGAACAACAGGTAAATATCTTAAAAAGAACTAATATATTTGGTATTAGAATATATAATATAAACTTTTGGTGTAATTATAATTAAGGATAGGATTTTATTTGTTGGATCTTTAGGAATTTAAAATCAATTTGATAAAGGGTTTTATTATGTCAAATTGGAATATTTCAACTGGCGCAGATGATGTGTTGGTTAATGGTTTACCTTCTAGCGGAAACAATGACGTTGGCACAATTAGAGCGGCTGGTACAGTTGGAGATGCGAGATTTATTTCAGACGCTGTTAATTTAGGTACTTCAACTTATATTACTGTTGTTTCTGGTCTTTCAGATGTTGAATCTCCACTTGCTGGTGGTGCTTTTAATGCTGGAGATCAAGTTATTGTAAGAGTAACAACCGACCTTGCTGGCGTTTCAAATAATGTATTACTTGCAGGCGCTTCAAATTCGGCTAATGCTAGTGATTCTATTCATCAAATGCAAAACATTAGTACATATTATTATAAGACTGCTGTTAGAACAGGTGGATGGAATGAGTACTCAGGAGTATTTAGTCCTGCTGTTACTGTAGGAGACGCAGGAGGATGGGATATCTCACTTACTGGTGACACATCAGCAACACTCGCTGCATCTGGAACCGATAATGCTGCTAATCCATCACAAGTAGTCCCTGGAGAATTACAGTATAGAGACGGTTCTCCTGAACCAATCCAAGACGAGTATAAAGCAAAAACTAACTGGTAATTAATTCTCTTATAGCAATAATAGGAGAATAATATTATGCTAGACGACAGCTTTTTAGATACTATTAAAATACTATTGGAAATTGCTGCACTGATTTTTTTACCAATTATTGTTTGGTTATTAAAGACAGTGATTACTCATAATAAACAACTTACTATACTAGAAGAAAAAGTTAATGCTGAAATAAATAGAAGATTGGATGTTATGGAAAGAAAAATTGATTCTTTCGATAATAAAATTGAATTAAAGATTGATAGATTAGAATCTAACTTAAATTCTAAGATTGACATAATGACCAGCGTTGTAACATCATTAGCTAAGAGTGTTAGTACCTCTGACGAAAAAGAAAAATAATAATATTTTTAAAGTATTAAATTGAAATTGCGAGGTACAATTAATCATTGAACCTCGCTTTTTTTATGGAGAGATAAATGAAAAACGAACCAAAAGGCTTTACATATTCCACTACTGTAGATTATGATATTGCAGATATGTATGCTTCTTCTAAATGTAAAAAGTGTTTAGGTAGAGGATTGAATAAAACATATACAAGTTTGAATGGGACAATTAAAAAGAATGAAAAATTAATTGAAAATTTAACATATTGTGACTGCGTTCATAAGAACGTAAAAAAATACGGATAATAAAATTTAAATAATCTATTACAAATTTCAAGGTGTATAATAATAATGGTCGAGAAATTAAGCTTAGTTGTAATTTTTACATTAGGTTAAAGCAACACATCTCGACTAATATTATTAAGCTAAATACTAGAAGTAAACAATTATTAAAAGTTATTAACTCAATATTAAACAATTATAAATTACTTGTATATTTAGTTAACCCATGTGTTGCTTTTTAAAAAATAATTACGACCCATTTCGCAAAAACGAGATGGGTCTTTAATTTTATGTACATAGGAGTAGGATTTTAATGTCAAGATTTACAAATTCATTTTCAGAAGAAACATGGTATCAGAAATATAAATTTGGAGATGATAAAAATATTGAAGACACTTGGAGAAGAGTTGCGAAAGACTTAGCATCAGTTGAAGTAGAAAAAGAAAAATATGAAGAAAGGTTTTATGAGATATTAGAAGATTTTAAATTTGTTCCAGGCGGAAGAATTACAAGCAATGCTGGAACTGGATTAAAGGGAACGACTTATATTAATTGTTTTGTTGACGGTTTTGAAGGTACTGATCTGGATTCTATCGAAGGTATTTATTCTACACTAACTAAACAAGCACAAATTTTAAAAAGCGAAGGAGGCTATGGGTTTTGTGCAGATGTAATGCGTCCTTGCGGTTCACATATTGGAGGAATTGCAAACCAGTCTCCAGGCTCTGTAAAGTTCTTAGAGTTATGGGACAAATCATCAGAGATTATTACAGCAGGATCAAGTAAAAAGTCAAGAAAAGACCAAAAGAATTTTATAAGAAAGGGTGCGCAAATGGTAACTATGAGTTGCTGGCATCCAGATATTATTGAATATATTGAAGCAAAAAGAACGCCAGGACGGTTATCTAAATTTAATATGTCTGTTTTATGTACAGACGATTTTATGGAAGCTGTTAAAAAAGACCAACCGTGGTTCTTATGGTTTCCAAATTATGAAGATTATCCAAAACTTTATAAGAAAGAATGGGATGGTGATCTTAAAAGATGGGTTGAAATAGCAGAAGCTAGTGATGAAAGCGATAAGGCTCCATGTTCTCCCTACCATACCTTTGATTCTGCAAGAGATTTGTGGAATCTAATTATGGATAATACATATAATAGAAATGAACCGGGAGTTCTTTTTATTGACAATATGAACAAGATGAACAATCTTCATTATTGTGAAAATATTAATGCTACAAACCCATGTGGTGAACAGGTATTACCTATTGGGGGTGTTTGTTTGTTAGGATCTATTAATTTAGTTCATTTTATTGATCCAGAAAATAAAGACTGGAAATATGATGAATTAGAAAGATGTATACATATTGCGATAAGATTTATGGATAATGTTAATGACAAAACAAATGTTCCTCTAAAATCTCAAAAGAAAAATCTGATTGATAAAAGAAGAATAGGTCTTGGGGTTATGGGGTATGGTTCAGCATTGATGATGGCTAGGGTAAAGTATGGAAGTAAGAAAGCTTTAGAAATGACAGAAAATCTTATGAGGTTTTTTACAAATGAAGCATACAAAGCTTCTTCATTTTTAGCTAAAGAAAAAGGAGCTTTTCCCTTATTCGATAAAGATAAGTATCTTGATGGCGAATTTATTAAAAATTTAAATGTTGATACAGTTGGACTAATAAAAAAATATGGAATAAGAAACTCACACGTTACTTCTATTCAGCCGACTGGTAATAGTTCTTGTTATGCAAACTTAGTTAGCGGTGGTCTTGAACCTCTATTTATGCATGGATATTTTAGAACATCTATTCAACCAGCGGTTCCAGATGGCTTGGCAAGTCCTAAAAATGTTGACTGGGAAAATAAAAAATTTGATTTAGAAAAATACGATGGAAGTCCTCATACTGATTGGAAATGGGTAAAAGAAGGAGATGAGTGGCTTCTTGCAACCGACTTTGAAGGGAAAGTGTGGAAATTTGACCGCACAAGAGGTCTTTTAAAAGAAGAATGGATAGAAGATTATGGTGTATCTTATTTAAGGAGGAATGAAAAATGGTCTGCTGATGCTAATTGGGCGTCTTGTACTATGGATCTTGATGTTGATTCTCATGTTAATACAATGTCAATATTTGCTAATTGGGTTGATTCAGCTATTTCTAAAACAATCAATCTACCAAATGATTATCCATATGAAGATTTTAAAGAAGTTTACAATAAGGCATGGAAAAAAGGAATAAAAGGATTTACGACCTATAGAGCAGGAACAATGACTGCTGTTCTTTCTGCTAATTCTTCTATTGATAATAAAGAAGAAAAACTCCCAGAGGAAAGACCAAAAGAACTAGAATGTGATGTTTATCATATAAAAGTAAAAGGTGAAGAATACTTTGTTCTTGTTGGGCTATATGAAGGTCAGGTATATGAGGTATTTGCTGGTAAAAATGGATTTATCGACAAAAAAATTAAAACCGGAAAAATCATAAAACTAGGTCGTCCAAAAGGTGTTTATAAAGCAATCTTAGAAGATGGTCTTGAGCTTTCTCCGATAAATCAAACTTGTAGTGAAGAAGAAGATGCTTTGACAAGAATGACTTCTACAGCACTTAGAAGCGGTGCAGATACTCAAATGATTGTTCAACAATTAGAGAAAGTAAAAGGAGATATGAATTCTTTTGCAAAGAGTATGGCAAGAGCATTAAAAAAATATATACCAGATGGATCAGAGGAAGAGGGATATTGTCCAGAATGTGAACAAGACTCATTGATTAGACAGGAAGGATGTGTTACTTGTACAAAATGTGGTTGGTCCAAATGTTAGATAGGTATTAATATTATGGTTTCTAAATTTAAAAATACTAAAGAATTAGTAGATGCGTATGAACATGGTTTTGTTGGTGCAGAATGCGACCCAGAAGAAACAAAGCAATTATTGGCAGAATTAAGTTCCCCTTTATTTGGGGCTGCTGCTTATGATTTAGATTCTTCTGGTGAGGGCAAACTAAGCCTTCCTTTCAAATCGTTACTAAAATTTGATAAGGGTTTTGGTCCAGCAGAAAGGCAAACAACTGGAGATTGCGTATCTCATGCAACTCGCAATGCTATTGATGTCACAAGGGCTGTAGAAATTGATATTAAAGGTCAGGCAGAAAATTTTATTGCCAGGGGTGCTACAGAGGCTATATATCAATCTAGAAGTCATATGGGTCAAGGAATGACCTGTTCTGGTGCTGCTAAATATGTAAATCAGCAAGGAGGCATCTTAATAAGAAAAGATTATGAATTAGTTAATTTATCAAATTATAATTCATCTTTAGGAGCAAAAAAAAGAATTCCGAATGAAATTTACAAGACAGAGGCAAGAAAACATCAGGTTAAAACAATTTCGTTGGTGAGTACAGTAGAAGAAGCTAGAGATGCTTTAGCTAACGGTTATGCCCTATCTTGTTGTAGCATGGTAGGATTTTCATCTTCTAGGGATAAAAATGGAATATCTGTTAGAAAAGGATCTTGGGCGCACGCAATGGCCTGGATAGCCTGTGATGATACTAGAGAAATATATGATGAAACTTTATTTTTAATTCAAAATAGTTGGGGAAAATGGAACGGTGGTCCTAAGAGACATGGGCAACCTGACGGAAGTTTTTGGGTTAGAGAGAAAGATGCTAGGGCTATTTTAAACGCTAGAGGATCTTTTGTATTTAGTGATGTAAACGGTTTTCCTGCTAAACAACTTCCTGATTATGGCTTAGGAGATTGGTCATGAATTTAAATTTCAAATTAATTTTAGGATTCTTATTGATTGGATTAGCTATATTCCTATCCTTTTATGAAAAAGAGAATCCTATGCCAGATAAATTACAAAAACCTAGTGAAGAAATAGTAGATTTGGTTTCATCTTTATATGAAATAGACAATAGAGACTCTGCTGAATATTCAGGTATGTTTTATGCTATGTGGCAACAGTATGATGAATTAGATATAAAAACAAACTTACAACTTCAGTACTACCTAAAGTATTTGGGTGATGAGGTTCTTAAAGGTGAAAATAGTGGTAAATATCCTGAGTGGTCTATTACTGCTTCTGGTATTATGTCTAAAGTTGTTGGAAAGCAAGATGAGAACGAACCAATAACTGATGAAGAAAGAAAAAAATTAAAGGATTTATTTTACGGTTTTGCATGGAAAATGTATATTCCAGAGTATGATTCAGTGTTTGAGGAATATAAAGAAAAAACATTAAAGGCAATTAAAGATTATAATAATGATGACGATGATGATCCTGTACCTCCAAATCCAGTAGAAGAGTGCATATGTGAGGGTAAGGGTTATGTCATACATGGAGACGGGCATAGAAGTCCATGCCCATGTGTAGAGTCAGGACAAGACTGTAATCATAATCCTAAATGTGGTTATTCTCAAGTGATTTATACTGAACCAGTTTATGTTGAGCCAGTTTATATTCAAAACCAAAGTGGTTCATGTCCTTCTGGCAATTGTATTAGACCAAGAAGAAGTATTTTTAGTAGACTATTTGGAAGGTAGGAAATGGATTTAGAAGATTTTTGCTTTTTAGTTTCTAAAAAAGCTGCATCAAATGCAAAAAAAGAAAATTATTCATTAGACATTTTGACTATTATAACTGTAGCCAATATTGTTATGCAGGTAATTAAATTTTTATATAAAATATATGGAACCACCGAGTCAACATCGTCTGCTTTGAATAAAATGGGACCAATTACAAGGTTTGCTTTATGGAGATCTGTTAGAAAAAATTTAAAAGGAAAAAAAGAAAGAGAGTATTTACTCGATTCTTTGAAAGACAGTTTCAATAAAACAAATAAAAAAGATATTTTTATGTTAGTTAACGAACAAATTGGAGAAAAAAATGACTAAGTTTTTATCATTATTAAAATCAAGAAGATTCTGGGCTGCTGCTGTAGGTTTGGTTGCTGTCGTAGGATCAGAAGTTTTTGGAGTAACATTAGATACAGAACAATTGCTTGGCATTGTTAGTATAGTTATAGCATGGATCGTTGGTGACACAGTTAGAGAAACAGCATAATGAATGAAATTATTAATTACATAAGGGGTATAGATCCCGTAATAATGCTATTACTTGGAGGCGGTCTTATTTTAGTTCTACCTTCATTAAAACCTTTTTTATCACAAGTTGTGGATTTATTTAAAAATTTTACCAAGAGAGAAAAACCTGTTGTCCCTCCACCAGTTGTAGAAGATCCTTCTATACTAGATTTGGTTAAGGAGTGGGAAGAGTTTTACAGACTGTGTAAAAAATCAGGTTTAGATAATGCATGTGAAAAATTAGATGAAGTTTGGCATTTATTGAGAAAAGATGAGTGAAAAAGACAAAGAAGAATATGGAAACTCTTGGATTTCAGATTTAATTATTGAAAAAGTTTTAAAAGACATTAATATGTCAAGAGAAACTTTGGATAAAATAATTCCTATAATTTCTTCTATAGCTGATTCGATTGAATTTAATGAAGGAAAAAAAGGATACTCAATTAAGTTTAAAAAAGATATTTCAATTTATATAGACAAATAACACACGCGCCTAACCTCTCGTTTACTTAGGTAAAATGACGTTAATAAAGGGCGCGTTTTTTTATAGGTGTAAATATGTACGAATATAAAAAATGTGATAATTGTAATAGAATGTTAAAAAATAGTGATAGAGTTACAGTTATAATACCTGATGTAGAAGTCGAAGGAAGGTACAGGAAAGATAAAGAAGGTTTTAGACTAAAGCTTTCAAAAGATGGAATTGAAATAAGAACAGCAAAAATTTATTGTAAAAAATGCTTGGACGTAAAAAAATATTTTTTGAATAAACAAGAGGAATAAATAATGCCAGAGTATAGTTTTAGGTGTGATAAATGTGATAAGCCATTCTTGGAGTTCTTTCATGTACAAGAATATGATACAGAGCTTAAAAGAACAAAATGTCCATATTGCAAAAGCAAAAAAATCTACAGAGACTTTCTTGAAGACAATGTAACTCCTAACTACATTAAAGGAGTTCATGAGGCAACGACATTAGGAGAACTAGCAGATAAGCGAAGTAAGAAATTAGGTAGTAGGACTGTAGAAGGTATGAGAGAAAATTTTAAAACAAAGAAAAAGAACACTCTTGAAGATAAGCTTCCAGAAGGCATGACTATGGGTGGTTATGAAAATTCAGCAAAACTTTCAAAGAAAGAAATTAACAAAAAAAGGAAAAGCAAATGAGTGAATTTAAGATTAATGAAAAAAATAATAAGAGCAAGGTTAGTGTAAAGGCTTATACCTTTTGGGGTATGCATGAAACGGAAGATGAGTCTGGCTTTCCTATATTGGAATTAGAAGAAGATGACGATATAGATATCCTTATGCTTCATAATGTATTTGCCGCAGAATTTACTCAAGGTAAAAAGGTAACTTATTATGTAAAAAGGGGGAAGTATGGAAAGCTATATGATCCAATTGGTATGTATAGTGAAGGAAAACAAAAGTCTCGTTTGAGACATGCTGGAAAACCTGAATGGGTATTAAAACCTACTAGCAAAAAGGTTTTTGACTTGTATGTAAATTATTTAAAAACTAAAAATTCGGCTTGGCTCAATAACGCAGAAAGGGAAGTGGTATGAGTAAAGGAAATAAAATTTCAGATGTTGAGATCTATTGTATTGAAATGATGGTAATGGAAGGAAAATCTGTTGAAGAGATTTCTGAATTTTTAAAAAGAGATTCTAGAACAATAAAAAAGTATTCCGATAATGTTGAGAAACCTGAAAATACTAATGAAGAAGTTGTAGAAGAAAAAAGATTTGCAAAATCAGACAAAAACAGTACGCACTTCGTTCATAAAACAGCAGCAAAAAATAATAAAGGTGTAACTATTATGACACCAAATGAATCTGCAAGATCAGACGAAATGCGTTCTCTTAGGTTGTCTAAAAACACTAAAAAGAATATTCATACTATTTCAAAAGATGAGTAAAAAACAAACTAAAAAAAGCAAATATCCTTCAAGGTATTCTCCAGAAAAGTTTGTTCACGCCGCTCAATATATCACAGAAGTTATCTGTGAAAAGAAAGCTCAAGTAGATAAGAAAGAACTCCCAATAAAATTTTGGGAGTTGAAAGAATGGCGTAAATTTTATAAATACCAAATAACTTTAGCTAATAAGTTATTGAAGAAGTATGGTGAACATGCTATAATAGCTGCGTTAAGAGACAAGAGAATGTGGAAAACATATTCTTTACGAAGTCCTTTTCTTGAGAATGTTATTAAAGAATATAAGGAAAAAGAAAAGATTGCAGCAGAGATTGCTAAGAAAGTCGAGTATGATTTTTCAGAGAAGCAAACTTTTGAAACTAGCAATAAGAAGAAATCTATTATTTCAAAACTAGAGGATCTTGAATGACGCAAACAGATATTATTAAAGAATACGGCGATGTTCTTCTAGATGCATCGCATATAGTTGATAACCCTCCACCAATCATTTCCGTTAGCCCTAAGATTGATATTGCATTAGGAGGCGGTGTACCAGAAGGTTGCCTGTTTATCATGACAGGTCCAGAGAAGATTGGTAAAACTGTACATGCTTTGCAATTTTGCAGAAATGCACAAAAGGTTCAACCAGAGAATAAGAAAGATAGGAATATCTATTACGGCAATGTTGAAGGCAGACTAAAGAAGCGTGACTTGGAAGGTGTTAGAGGACTTGACTATTCATCAGATCATTTTAAGGTGGTTGGTTCCACCAAAGGAAACATTCTTTCTGGTGAGAAGTATCTAGGCATCTTTGATAACATTATCCATAATGAGCCACACGCTGTTTGTATCATTGACTCTTTCTCTGCATTGGCAGCAGAAGCGGAACTGGTTGCAGACATTACAGATACGCAAGTCGCTGCCATGAATCGCTACCTTAGTAAATTTACCAGAAGGTTTGCAAACGTGCTTCCAATCAATAGGGTCACGCTTGTAGGTATTACTCACCTTATGGCTAACATTCAGAAGTTTGGTGCTGGTAAAAGTAAAGTAGAGAAGTCAGGGAACGCGTTGAAATATGCACAGGATGTAAAATTGTGGGCTACTCACAAGCAACCTCTCATGCAGGGAGAGACACAGATTGGTCAGAAGGTCAACTGGGTTGTTGAGAACTCTGCTATTGGTGCGCCGGGACAGAAAGTTACGAGTATTATTAAATACGGACATGGTATTTGGAATGAATATGAGCTTGCAGAACTAGCCAAAGACTTTGGTGTTGTTGAAGGTAAGACTTGGATTACACTTCCAAACGGTGAAAAGGTTCAGGGTATGTCGAACTTTGCCACATATCTAGAAGAGAATCCATCGTACTATGATGATCTTAGACAGCAGGTTTTTGAAATGATTGGAATGGGATGAAAGTAAAAGATTTATATGGTAATACTTCTAACTGGAAAATGAAGGGTGACATAGTTAGTGCTTCTGACAGCAGAAGAAGATCACAACTTCATGTCAATGCTAGAAAGATATTATATGATCTTTTCCCCACCATTCAGATTTTAGAAGAAGTACCAATTAATCCAAGGTCGGGAAAGACCCAGTTCTTGGACTTCTATATAAATAAGATCAAGCTTGCTGTTGAAGTTCATGGTCAGCAGCATTATAAATTTAATACTATGTTCCATGCCTCTGCTCAAGATTTTATAAATCAAAGGAAGAACGATGCAGATAAGAAAGAATGGTGTGAGTTAAACAACATAACATACATAGAGCTACCCTACAATGAAAAGGAAGAAGAATGGCTGAATCGGATAAATCACCGCTAGGAAGGATGAATAAAATTGATGAAATACTAGACGAGTATGAATCATCAATAGGTCTATCAAAGTTTACAGAGAAAGCCATAGATGATGAAGCTAAAAAATATCTCTCTATGGACAGGAATCAAATAGAAAAGCTGAGTATCCAAGAATGTGGAGAAGCAGCACTAATGCTTGGTGGTCTTTCATTCCATATCCAAAGATGCTTCAACAGGGAAATGTCAAGGGTAAACTGGGCAGAAAATCTATTAAAGAAAACCATCGCAGGAGAAGAATTACAATATAGAGGTTCCTGGGAAAGTCAATATAACCAAGCTATAAAAAATAACGATTATGCAAGTGATTTATTAAAATTAAAAAACTACGCTAAACAAAGAGCAGACAGATTAACTTATCTTGCATCGTCCGCTAAGAACATGAGCGATCTTTATAAGAATCTACAAATGGCAAAGGCTATGAAATGAATAAAAAAGAATTAATTGCTAAAATATTAGAAAAACTAAGTGAAGAAGAATTACAAGAAATGGTCGGTGAAGAAACACAAGACCAAGATGAGCATAAACATGTGATTAAAAGAAGAGGTTCTGGATATAATAAAAAGAGAAGAAAAAATAAGACTAATCAAAGTGTAAAATCAGAAAAAGAATATTCAAAAAAATCTAATATTAAGATAGGTAAAAGAAAAAATAAATTTGAAGATTTTATGAATAACATTTCTCTTGATTCATTAGAACAAAAAGAATTACTAAAAGCTTCTGAGGATGATGAAATATCTAGAAAAAACATAAAGACAAAACCAAAAAACAAAAGACCAAGTACACTTATAGATGTAAGGTGTAGTTCTTGTGGAAAAGACTTTAATATTTCTAGAAACCTAGTTGGAAGTATGGAAAGATGGAAATGCAATTCTTGTTGTTGTCAAGGGAGATAATTTAATGATTTTGTCAGATCCTGCTGCGGAACGTGCAGTTCTAGCTGGAGTGTGTAAATATGGCACAGAGGCTTATTATGACGTAGCAGACATAATAAATGAAAATACATTTACTGTTGATTCTAATTCAGTTATATATTCATGTGTAAAAAGACTAATAGAGCAAGACGATACAAGAATTATAGATATCGCCTCTGTTCTTTCTTCTGCTAAAGAAATAGGTCTTGATACATTTTTTGCAAGCAATAATGAACTGTCTCATTTAGGTGCTGTTTTAAAGTTTCCTGTTGCATTTCAAAATATAAGAAAGTTTGGTGCAAAAATCAGAAAGCTTCAAATAGCTAGAATGATGTATGACCAGCTTGAAGAAACTAAAGTAAAGTATCTTGATATCAAAGGAGATGAGCCTATATCTCATATTCTTGGTATGGCAGAAGAATCAATTTTTGATTTCACTGCTTTACTAAACGATCAGGATGATGCTCCAGAACTTTTATTTGGAGATCTAGATGAATATCTAATTGATAGGGCCGAAAATAGAGTAGACCAGATTGGTATTCCTACAGGATTTAAGAAATATGACTTTGCAATTGGTGGTGGTCTTAGGAAGGGGACTGTCAATGTTATTGGCGCTAGAACCAAAGTTGGTAAAAGTCTTATTGGATTAAACATGGGTTTTGATATTGCTAAACGTGGAATTCCTGTTTTATATCTTGATACTGAAATGACTAAAAAAGATCAGCAGAATAGAGGCGGTGCAATGTCGTCGTTTAATAATCATGCTAAATCAAGTATAAATGAAATTGAGACTGGTAAATTTGCAGACAATCCTTTTCAGAAAAACTCTATACTAGAGTTAGCAAAAGATCTTAAAAATATCCCTTACTACCATAAGAATATCGGAGGTAGAGCGTTTGAAGATCAAGTCTCTATTATGAGAAGATGGTTAGCAAAAACAGTAGGTCTGAATGCAGAAGGTAAAGCGAATGATTGTGTTATTGTGTACGATTATTTGAAACTTATGGAAGCTTCCGAACTAGCAAAAACAGACCTCAAGGAATTTCAGCTTCTAGGGTTCATGATGACCTCTCTACACAACTTTGCTTTAAGATATGAGATTCCTATCCTTTCTTTTATTCAATTGAATAGAGACGGTATTACAAAGGAATCTACAGATGCTGCAAGTGGTTCAGATAGGATTATGTGGTTATGTTCTAATTTTACTATTTATAAAGAAAAGTCAGACGAAGAAATAGCTCAAGATGGGATATCTAACGGGAATAGAAAGCTTGTTCCTATTATTTCTAGACATGGAGAAGGCTTATCTGGAGGTGACTACATTAACGTAATGATGCAGGGAGCTTACGCTAAATTGATAGAAGGTCCAACTGCACAAGAATTAGCTAACAGCAGAATCGAAGATGAAGTAAACGATGAAGAAGATATCGCATTTTAAATATAAAGATCAGGGTAAATTAAATCAGCTAACTGATATAGTTGTAGATAATATTGAAGATATTTACGAATATTTTGAAGCTGAATATCATAAAGGCAAGAAAGTTTATTTTTCAAACTGTTTTATACATGGTGGTGATAACAAATCTGCATTAAATTTATATTACGATGCAGACTATAGGGTTCATTTTAAATGCAGAACTCATGGTTGTGAAAAACATTTTGGAACTTCTCTTATTAGTATGGTAAGAGGAGCGCTTTCTAATGTTAAATATAATTGGAAAGTCCCAGGGGATAAAACTGTTAGCTTTGATGAGACAGTTGAATTTTTATTAAATAGATACAAATTAGATTTTGGACAGATAAAAGCGCAATCTTTAAATGTAGGAAATCATGAATTTTGTAAGGTGGTAAATGCGCTTTCTAAAAACAAATTAACAGGCACTATTGATAAAGAGTTTTACAGAAAACGAGTTGAAATACCTTCAAAATATTTTCTTAATAGGGGATATACTATTGAAGTATTAGATGATTATGATGTTGGAAACTGTAAAACTTATGGCAAAGAATTTTTTAATCGAGCAGTTGTTCCAATCTATGATGATGATGGTGAAATGATAGTAGGTTTCACTGCTAGAAGTATTTTTGACCAGTGTAAAAAATGTAAATCTTATCATGACCCAAACAAGCAATGTTACCATTTTCCAAAATGGAGACATTCAAAAGGGTTTCAAAAAGAAAAGTCATTATATAATTTTTGGAAAGCTAAAGATCATATATTAGAGTCTGGAGTAATCGTAATAGTTGAATCGCCAGGAAATGTCTGGCGATTAGAAGAAGCAGGAATACATAATTCTGTAGCACTATTTGGCACAGTATTAAACACTGCTCAAAAACAATTAATAGACGAATCTGGAGCTTTGTCTGTTATAATTATAATGGACAATGATGAAAACGAGGCTGGTCAAAAGGCTGCTCAAAAAATCAAAGAGCAATGTGAAAAATCATATCGTGTTTATACATTAGATATAAATAAACAGGATGTTGGAGAAATGAATACTAACGAAATAACCGAAGATATTAGACCTTGGATTAATAAGGCAAAGGAGATTTATAAATGAC
>JABXKB010000077.1 GCA_013375485.1 Promethearchaeota archaeon
ATTTTTGTCATTAAGAAGGCGTAAAACACGTTAAATTGAGCAAGGAGATCAATATGTCTAAATATGTTTTCTTTATTAGCACAGAACCTTACAAATATCAAGCAGTAGATTCTTTAATAGAAATTGGTAAAGCTGCTATAAGAAAGGGTCATGAGATTACTGGTATATTTTTCTTTGGAACTGGTGTTTATAACCTAAAGAAGGAAATCAGTTGTGGATCATCCATAAGAAACATTCCTGAGAAAATTGAGAAATTTTCTAAAGATAACAATATTCCTGTGACAGGATGTAGTACATGGGTTAGTATAACAGGGTTAAAAGAGTCAGAATTCATAGAGGGCGCATCTGAGGAAGGTTTAGGGGACTTTTCAAACTGGGCAATTGAGGCTGATAAATTAATAGTATTCGGAGCTGGAGGTTAATTAAATGATAAAATCGGTAGTTATTATAAGTGATCAATCTCCTATTGGGAGAAATTCTGCAATTGAAGCAATTAGGATTGGGTCAGGATTCACTGCTCTTGGAGAATATATTGACTGTAAAGTTGTTTTTACTGGCGATGCTGTGTATTTATTTAATAAATATTGCAATCCTGAAGCAGTTGGAATGGATTCATTGACAGAAGTTTTAGAAATGGCTGATTTATCTGATTTAGAAGTTTATATCATTGAATCAGCACTAACCGAGGCAGGATTAACCAAAGACGACTTAATCGAATATGAGAATTTGAAAATCATTAATTATGATGATTTAACAGAATTAATTGCTGATGCTGATACAAGTTTTAGATTTTAAGGGAGATGAAAAGAAATGGTAGAGAATTTTGATATAGTATATTTGTATGGTTTTAGTGAATTAACAGGGAATCATTTGAGAAGATTATTTCCTATATTAAAGAGTCAAATTAAGAAGAATAATAAACTCGGGATAGTATTAATCCAGGATGGGGTTATCGGAATAACAAAAAAGGGAAAAATTTCGAAAAAAATGGAAGAACTCCTTGGCTTGGACATAGCCGTATTTGCTATCAAGTCAGATTTAATAGCTCGAGGGATTACTCAAGAGTATATTCATGACAAAATTAGATCTATCGATTATGATGATCTTATTGATATAATTGACAATACACCAAAAATTATATCATGGTTGTAATTAACAACGGAATAAAAATTCAAAGAAAAAAAATTTAATAAAAAAACAAAAAAATATTAAAAAAAAGGTGGTAAAATGACTGAAATAGAAAAAAAAGGTGGCATCGAAAGCACTACTACTCAAAGTGGAGAGGAACAAACTAAGAAAGCTTCAATTAATTTTATTGTAAAAGATAAATCATTCGAGAAGTTCGCAATGATGATGATCCTTGGAACAACTGGTGATGCTATGGATACCAAAATGAATTTTTTCTTTACTTTTTGGGGTTTAAATCTTTTAAAAAAGAATTTTAAGCCTAAAGTTGCTGGAATGCCCGCTCCTATGAAGGGTATGGCAGCAAAAATGTTCAGAAAGAGAATGAAAAAATTCGGAATTGAAGATCCATGGGCAATGATTAAAGAAGCTGTCGAAAACGGAAATATGAAATTATATCCATGTCAAATGACAATGGAATTAATGGGGATTAAGAGAGAAGAGTTGCTAGATTGGGTAGAAGAACCTGTTGGTGCTGCTTCATTTTTAGAAATGAGTAATGGTGGCCAAATAGTTTCGTTATAAATTAAAATAAATTATTATTTTTTTTTTATTTTTTAAACAAGAAAAAGTGATGGTTAATGTCTGATGTAAAAGAAGAACACCGTGAGTATAAAACGGATGAGGATTTTGATCAAGATTTTTTCAAAAATATCGAGAGAAAATCAAATATTTGGCAGTGCATCCAATGTGGCACATGCACAGCGAGCTGTGAAAGTGGAAGATGGACTGCTTTAAAGACACGTTCAATTATTAGAAAGGTTGTATTAGGAGATTTATCAGTATTAAAGGATCCTGATATTTGGCTATGTACAACCTGTTATCAATGCTATGAGCGATGTCCACGTGATGTAAGACCTACTGATGTAATAATGGAGTTAAGAAATTATGCTACAAAATTAGGAAATATTTCTCCAAATCATAGAGCTGTAGTAGGTTATCTAAAAAATTTTGGACACGCTGTACCTATTAATGATGAAGTAAGAAAAAGAAGGGTCGAATTAGGATTAGAAGAATTACCCCCTACTGCGTTTAAATTTAAACAAGAGGGAGATGATAAAGATTTAAAGAATATTGAAGAACATATGTTCGATTTACCTCCAGTTAAGGAGGATAAAAAAGAAGAGGAGGAGACATAAAAATGGTTAAAGAAAACACATTTGCATTCTTTTTAGGGTGTTTGATGCCTAATCGATATCCTGCTATTGAGAAATCAACTAAATTTGTAATGGAAAAATTAGGATACGAATTATTAGATATGGAAAAAGCTACATGTTGTCCTGCACCAGGTGTTTTCCGTTCTTTCAATAAAATCGATTGGATGGTAGCTGCTGCACGAAATTTATGTATAGCTGAGAAATTAGATGCTGATATCCTAACCGTTTGTAATGGTTGCTTTGGAACACTCCAAGAAGTTAATAAACATCTTAAACAAAACGAAGAACACCGTGAAATTGTAAATGAAAAACTAAAATTACTCGGAGATTATGAATTTAAAGGTGCAATTAATGTACGCCATGTAGCTGAAGTTTTAGGTTATGAAATTGGACCATGGGGAATTGAAGATCATATAGTAAGAAAAGTAAATGTTAAAGCGGCGATACACTATGGGTGCCATTTTTTAAAACCAACGAGAATTAGAGAAATTGAAAGTTCTGAAGGTCCAACGATTATTGAAGATTTTGTTGAAATATTAGGAGTTGAATCCGTACGGTTTAAAGAGCAACTTACTTGCTGTGGCGCGGGTGGTGGTGTAAAAGCATATTCTGGTGATGCGAGTATGACAATTTTCGGTGAGAAAATGAAAAATATCGATGAGGTAAAACCAGATATAATATTAGATATCTGTCCATTTTGTCATTTACAATTTGAGACAGGACAAGATTATTTAAATAAAAATAAAAGTTGTAATTATGATTATCCTGTAATTCATATCTCCCAGCTTGTTGCCTATTGTATGGGAATGGATCAAGAATTTGTTGGTCTTCAATACCAGTTAATGGGGCGAGAGTTTATTTTTGGGGGAGAAGAACTAAAGAAAGAAGAGGAGGCTACTTAAATGACAGTAAAAGAGGGAAAAATGACTGAATCAAACAATAAAAGTAAAACAGAAATGGACAAACAAGAAGAAGATCCTAGAATAGGAGTTTTTGTATGTCATTGTGGTCATAATATTGCTGGTACTGTTGATGTTGCTAAAGTAGCAGATTATGCTAAAGATTTACCCAACGTGGTTAAAGCAGAACATTATATGTTTATGTGTTCAAAACCCGGAGTTCAAATGCTTAAAGATTCTATTGAAGAATTAAATGTCAATAGAACAGTAGTAGCTTCATGTTCAAAAAATCAGCATGGAAGGACTTTTGCTAAAGCAATTGAAGAAATGGGAATTAACAGACATAAACATCAACAAGTAAATATTAGGGAATATAATAGTTGGGTGCATCAGAAAGAAAAAGATAAAGCAACTGAAAAAGCAAAGAAGTTAGTAGAAGCTGGAGTAAATAGAGCAAGAAAATTAGAAGATGTTAAGACACGGAGAGTCCCAACAACGAAAGCTGCGTTAGTAATAGGAGCTGGTATCGCAGGGCTTCGTGCGTCATATGATATAGCGGAGTTAGGTATTCCAGTTTATTTAGTTGAAAAATTATCTACAATTGGAGGGCATATGACGCAATTGAATAAGACATTCCCAACATTGGAATGTCCCCAATGTAGTATTTCTCCATTGACAAATGGTGTAGCTAATCATCCATTAATAGAACTCTATACTAATGCTCAAATTAAGAGTGTAGAGGGTTCAATGGGAAATTTTGAAGTTGAGGTTGAAATTAAACCAAGATATGTTAAAGATAATTGTACATCTTGCGGTGAGTGCGCCCTACATTGTCCTGTGGAGGTACCTAGTGAATGGGATAGTGGCATGTCAATGAGAAATGCAATTTATAAAGCTTATCCACAAGCAATTCCCGCTACATATGTGAGAGATAAAAAAAGCTGTATTGAATGTAATACTTGTATTAACGTTTGCCCTGTACAAGCAGTAGATTTTTCAATGCAAACCGAAACAAAAACCTTTAAAGTCGGTTCTATTGTTGTCGCAGCGGGTTATGATGAATATGATCCTTCCGAGATTGAACCATACCATTATAACCAAGAAGGATATGAAGATGTTATTACACAACTCAAATTAGAAAGGATGTTAGCCCCAGGTTCTCTTACTAACAGTCAAGTATTAAGACCTTCTGATGCTAAAATTCCTAAAAGTATTGTAATGATACAATGTGTAGGAAGTAGAAATGATCAAGTAGGAAATCAATATTGTACAGGAGTTTGCTGTAAGTTTGCAATTAAGAATGCTAGAATTGTAAAAGAAATGTATCCAGATGCAGATGTTACTATTTGCTATATTGATGTGAGAACTCCTGGTTTAAACTTTGAAGAACTATATAAGTCTGCACAAGAGGTGGGAGTAAGATTTATTAGAGGACGTCCATCAGAGATTCTCAGAGACCCAATTTCTGGAGAATTGAGAGTTATAGTCGAAGATACTCTTAGTCAAACGCCTTTAAAATTAAAGGCGGACATGGTCGTACTTTCAGCAGCGATGGTTCCCCCTGAAGGAATCGGACCTTTAGGGTCAAAATTACATGTACTTCGCTCAAAAGAAGGTTTCCTAAAGGAATTCCATATTAAAATGAACCCCACATTAAGTAGCAAAGGAGGTATCTTTTTAGCGGGAGCTATTCAAGGTCCTAAAGACATTTCAGAATCAGTTGCTCAAGCAGGGAACGCTGCAGCAATCGCAGCGGCTCCATTAGTAAAAGGATACATTGAAAAGGAAATGTTAGTTCCTTCAGTAGATTACGATTTATGCGTTAGATGTGGATTATGTAAAACTGTATGTGCTCCGGCTGCAATTGAAATTAATGATGATGGGACACCTATGGTAAATGAAATTGCTTGCAAATCCTGTGGTATGTGTATGCCTGTATGTCCTACGGGTGCAATTCAATTATTGAATTTTAGTGATGATCAATTATTAGATGAAATAATCGCAATATCAGGTGGAGGTGTTGTATGCGAAAATGAGTGAATGTGAATATATTGAACCAGAAGTACTTGAAAAGATGGAAAATATTGTGGTTTTTATGTGCAACGAATGTGGACAAGGTTCAGCAAACACAGCTGGTGTAGCCCGAATGGCATATAATCCTGCTATACGAATAGTTCGAGTACAATGCACTGGTCAAGTTGGTCCTATTCAAATTATGGATGCCTTAAGCAACGGAGCTGATGCAGTTGCGTGTGTTGGTTGTTGTTTAGGAGCATGTCATTTCTTTAATGGGAATATTTTATCAATGCATAGAATAAAATTAATGAAAAAGTTATTTAAAGAGTTAGGTTATAGTGATCAGTTTATTAATCAATATACTTCTCGAGCTGCCGAAGGAGAAACAGCTGTCGGAGATTTTGAAGATATTGTAGAACGATTAGCAACTGCAATTAGAGAGGAGGGGACTTTCAAAGATGGATGTTAGAATATTTCAGTTTAATGGATGTAATAAATGCTTTAATGAGACGATTCTCTTAAAGGGAGAATCAAAGTATAAAGTAGAATTTATACAAAATCCTCGAAATTGGAAAGAAGAAAAGACAGATGTATCTATAATCACCGGATTTTTACTACCAGAAAATAAGGATGCTTTAAATAAAATTAAAAAAAATTCAGGAAAAGTGATTGCTTATGGAAACTGTGCTACAACTGGAGGGGTTTTTGCTCTTGCTAATCAAAAGGGTCATGAAGTATCTCCTTTAAATAAAATTATTGAAGATTCAATTAGTATTAATAGTTGTTTAGGGGAAATTGAGGAACTAAAACAAGAGATTGAAGAAAATGGTCTCCCAAAATTAAAAAATCTTTGTATTGTATGCGGAAGGCGAAAAACATGTGATTACTTAGATGACGTAAAACGACAAATTGATTTAGAAGATACTGAAACTTGCTTTAACGACCTTGGCTATCTTTGTAATGGTTTTGTTTCAAAAGAATGTAAAGAACGATGTATTGACTATAATGCTCCATGTAGAGGTTGTAAACCAATTATAGAAAGGTCTGGGATCAGAATGTTAGGAATGTTTGGAACTCTTATGGGAAATATTGAGGTTGCAACTGAACATTCTGAAAAGGGAGCAACTGATAAATTAGCAGACAAGGACGATGATGTGACTGAAAATCTACCTGACATAGTAGGGAATTTCTTTAGATTTACTTTACCAACATCAGGATTACCAAAAGGCCGAATTGCTTCAAGTGGTACCTTATTAGAGGATGTTTTTACGGGAAGGCTTATTGAAGAATTACCTCTGATTTCAGGATTATTAGGAGGAGATCATTCAATCTCTTTAACACTAAAAATAATTGAAACCTATGAAGAAGCCAATAATATTGAAATAAGTAAACAAACGAAGAAATATCGAAATGACTTATTAAAATTAGAAGACGAACTTCAAAAAGCAATTCAGAGCAAGAATCCAGACCAATATAAGAAAATCACTGAAGAGATTCGTAAAATTGGTGGAAACATGAATTTATCCAATGTGTTCTTTGGAGGATTCAGGTCTCAAATCAATGATAAAGATAACTTTGAAGATTATAAATCCCACGTTTTTGATGTGGTTGAAGGAACCTATAAGAATGGTTCAGTCGAATTCACAATTGATCCAATTGGTATTGTAAAAGAAATTAAAATTAAAGAGGGATTAAAATGAGTTTTGAATTATTAAGAGAAGAAATAGTGGATGCTGGTCTATGTCAAGGATGTGGATTATGTGCTGGTTCATGTAAACATGTTGAAATGGATGTAAGACGTCCAACATTAAAAGACTATTGTATATTGGAAAGAGATGGGCAAGATTGCGGAAAATGCTATCAAAATTGTCCTCAAGTAATCCAAAAGAAATTTAAAGAGAAGCAACCCCTTGCGATTTATTCATTAAGAAGTAAAGATCCAGAGATTTTAGATAAAGCTTCAAGTGGAGGATTTGTAACTACTTTTGCTAAAGAATTGTTAGAAAACAAGTCTCTTAAAGAGATTGTTATGGTTCAAGAGGAAGATGAGAAGCCTACAGCTGAAATAGTTTCAGATCCTAATGAAGTAGTTCAAAAAGCTGGTGTTATTTATGGTAGATCTGGCGTCCTACAAAGATTAGTAGAACTCACTGGTGAAACTTTTGATCCAATTGGTATTGTCGGTGTGCCATGTGAAATGCGTGGAGCTGCTGAACTCGAAGAAGATATGAATCGAGAAATCTTAAAAATCGGATTGTTCTGTAGTTCTCAAATGAGAACTGAACAAACGGATAAGGGATTAGTATGTTCTCCGTGCTGTAATGGTTGTCCTTCTGGTGTCAACGCTCAAGGATATATTTCATTAATACGTCAAGGGAAATATCAAGACGCTGTAGACTTAATTAGAGAAAACAATCCACTTCCATCTATATGTGGAAGAATTTGCACAAATGAATGCGAACACGGCTGTACTTTAATTGGAGATGACCATCCTGTTGCGATTCGTGAGTTAAAGAAATTTGTTACTGAATGGGAAATTGAAAGAGCTAAAAATGCTTCAAAAACAAAAACTAAGTCAATTAAAAATGCTAAAAAGATCGCAATTATTGGGTCCGGTCCAGCTGGATTAACAGCAGCTTTTTTCTTGAGGAGAATGGGTTATGCACCTACTATATTTGAGAAGACAGATCAAACAGGTGGGATGCTAAGATTTGGTGTACCACAATTTAGATTACCTAATTATGTATTAGATTATGATGTGGGTAGAATTATAGATTCTGGCGTCAAAATAATACTCAATAAACCTTTAGGTCCTGAAATGACTATTGATAATTTAAAGAAAGATGGATTTGAAGCTATTTTTATCGCAACTGGTCAATATAAACCCCGTACTCTACACTTGGAAGGGGAAAATTTACCAAATGTACACGTAGCGATTAGCTTCCTAATGGATAGAAAGTATCGATACTGGGAGAATAAAGAAGAATTTAAAGGTAAAACTCTAGGCATAATCGGAGGTGGAGCGGTTGCAGTTGATGTTGCTCAAACAGCACTTAGGTTAGGCGCCGATAAGGTCCACCTTGTTGATATTATGTCACAGGAACAACTTGAACTTGTTTTAAGGGATATCCCTGAAAATGAAATGGACTTTATGGAGTATCACTTTAAGACTTCGACTTCTAAAATTACTCAGAATAAAGAGGAAAAATTAATACTTAATTGTTATAATATTGAATGGGGTAATCCTGACGAAAACGGAAGAAGTCCATTAAATAAAATTGAAGGGTCAGATTATGAGATACCTGTTGATTTTATTGTAATCGCAGTCGGTCAGGCAGTAGATTTCGAACAGATAGATGCTGCAACAAATAATAAATTAGAAAAAGAGCGAAATAGAATAAGAGTAAATGAAATTACATTTGAAACTAATATACCTGGAGTTTTTGCTGGAGGAGATATTATCAGCAATTCTAAAGCTGTAGCGATTGCTGCAATAGCTCACGGAAAGGAAACTGCATTTTCAATTGACCGATATTTAAAAGGAGAAAGTTTAATGGAAGGAAGATTTAAGATTGAGAATTCTTTTTTCACAGGACCTAAGAAACCTCCAAAAGATTACTCGTTAAAACCAGAAACTCTTGACGCGGCTACTGAAGAGATAAGCTGGAGTTTTGAAGAGATTGATAAAATGTTCAATGAAGATATGGCTTTACAAGAAGCGCGGAGATGTTTAAGTTGTAACCATTTCTGCACTCATTGTCAAGATTTCCCTGCAATATACTCTGATCTTACGGCGGGTGAAGTAGGATCAAAAAATGGTTATACTACAGTGGTAGTTTGGACAGAGCGAGGTAAGGCGCTTGTTGAAGAAGCGATTGAAAAAGGATTATTCGAACAAGGAAAAGTTGATGAGGAAGAATTGAGAAATGCAATTAATCTAAAATCAAAACGTGAATTAATGAACTTTGAAAAAACACCAAGACAGCAAGTATTAGACTATATAACACTTCAAGGTTCAAGTACAATTTCTGATATTTCAAGAAGTATCGGAATTGAACCAAAGAAAGCAAGATATGAAGCACTTAGATTAGTTCAGTTAATGGAATTAGAAATGAAAGCTGAACCTGGTATGGAGGAACCAATATTTTCTATAATATGTGATTAAACTTAAAATTAAAACTAATAAATATTAAGAGGTAAAGAATATGAAATTTGATATGGAATTAAATGTCTGCGGGTCAGTATGCCCTGTTCCTGCTTTAAAAACTAAAAAACAACTCATGAAAATGAGACCCGGTACTGTTTTAAAAGTGATAACAGATTATAAGCCCGCTAGTGAATCTGTTCCGCGTGATTTAGCAAAAACAAAGCATAAACATTTAGGAACAGAATTCATTGATGACGATGAACAATGGTATTTGTATTTTGAAGCTGTAAAGTAAATACATCAACCACAAAATATAATTTTATTTTTTATTTCTTTTTTAAATCTAATTAACCTAAATCTTAGTTTATTATATTTATATTGTTGATATTTCTCAAGTTTCATTATCAATTAGTGATAATGGTTAAATCACTGTTGTCGAATATGGAATATAAAGATTACACTATAATTAACTTATGATTTCTTATTTTTACCAGAAGGAATGCGGATGTGGGTAGTAATTCCTTGAGTGAATTTTTAAATTAAAAAAGTTTTCCCAATACCTCCATCTCCTATAACAGTAACCTTATTCTTCAGTTTCCTCTTTATAGAATCAATTTTCAGATGGAGAGTCTAAAAGCAGTCCAAAACTCCAATGAAGGTTCTGGATTATAAACCATAAATAAACTGCATCATCAATATAAATTAACTAATAACTAGAAAAAAGATGTAAAAAATCATGCAAGATGTAGAAAATGTTTATCAGGATGCTTATTACAGAACAACATGCTTTAAAGGGTTATTCATTCACGATATTTCAAATTTATTCCAGATAATCAGTAATTCTATAGAGCTCTGTGAATCACTGCTAAAAGATGAAGTAAAAACAGGGGATATCATGGACTTTTTCCAAATGATTGTACAACAATTAAACCGAGGGAAGAAGTTAATTAGAAGTTTTAGAAACCTTTCAGAATTGGGAGAAAATGAGATGCCCTTAGCACCTATGGAAGTGTTTTCTACGTTAAAGAGTTCGATTAATTCTACTCATATTAACTTTCCTAAAAAGGATATTGATATTAAAGTTATCTCTGATTACGGAAACCTTTATATCATGGCAAATGAGCTATTGAGTGAAGTATTTCAAAACATAATTACAAACTCTATTATTTATAATAAAAATAAAGTTGTTCAGATTGAAGTAATAATTTCTGTTTTTGATATTCATTATAAGAATTATGTAAAGATCGAGTTCAAAGATAATGGTATAGGTATCGATGATGCTAGAAAAGAGATAATTTTCCAAGAAACTCATTTGAAAAACAGGCATTCTAAAGGTATGGGAATCGGGTTATCATTAGTTGCTAAATTAATAGAATTATACGGTGGAAATATTTGGGTTGAAAATCGTATAAAGGGAGATTCATCAAAAGGTAGTAATTTCATAATCATAATTCCGTTAGTAAAAAAAAAGAGGGAGATGTCTGATGACAGATGTTTATGAAAATATAAAATCAGTTAAATCGAAGAAGGATATAAAATGGTATACTTATGTAGATTCTTATCTTGACTCCAAATTAAAAGATTTCATGGAAGAATATAAGATAAATAACCAAGCGAAAATCATAAGAAATTGTGTGAATTATTGCATTGATTATTTACATGCTATATTTCAAAAGAAATCACATAAAGATCCTCAAAGTTATGACGAAATCGAACTTGATAATTTAATCAGAAAGGCAATTAAAGGATACGAGATTGGTAATGGTTTTCACGAAGAATTAAAGCAAAAGCTTTCGCCCCTTAAATTATCACTGTTAATGTTGGAAAATTACATCGAGAAGAAAGGAACCCTCCAACAGGGCATTCAGAATGCAATAAGCGCTTTAGAAGAGCTAGAGATTTCTGTGAAGCGCCATTTTGAAGAGCCAAATATAGTAAGATTCGCAAAAAAAAATTGATCTTTTATATATTGAAGATAATGAATTAGAACGTAAAACTATCGATTATTTTTTTAAATCGAAGAGTGTAGATATTAAATCACTAGAGTCTTCTGACGAAGCTTTGTACGTTCTTAAGACCTTAACTCCTAGAGTAATATTACTTGATCTTAATTTAAAATCTAGCAAGATAAATGGAGACCGTTTCTGCCAAATGTTAAAATCGAGCACTCAGTACAATTCAATTCCAATAATTTTAATATCGGCTGCTTTCTCCAAAAAAGAAAAAAAGGAAATTTTAATCAAAACAGGAGCAGATGATATTATTTTTAAACCCATTAGCAGATTAAAAGACTTAAATGTTCTATTCAAATATCTAAAGCAGTAATATTGAAAACTGAAGAAATATACGTTGATAAAAAACATAGAACAAGTTATAGTTGAATTAAAGATAATGAGAACACATGTTTTTACTTTTTTTAAGTAATAAATTTTAGTACAAAATTTAAATCAAAAAACTATTTGAAAATCATTATTAGTTTTAATATATTTTCAATATCTAGTATTAATTAGTTAAGAGAAGGGATATATAAGTGAAAATTATTGTTTTAAATGGAAGCCCTAAGGGGATTGAAAGTGCTACAATGCAATATATTTTGTACATTCAGAAAAAGTTTCCTCAACATGAACTCAAAATCTTAAATGTTGCCCAACAAATTAATAAACTCGAAAAAAATGAGGAAAAATTTAAAGAAATTATCAAGGAAGTGAAGAATTCTGATAGCATTATTTGGGGTTTCCCTTTATATGTGATGCTTGTTCCATCTCAATATAAAAGATTTATTGAACTAATTACAGAAAGAAATAATGAAGATGCTTTTAAAGATAAATATACTGCTGTACTCGCAACATCAATTCATTTCTATGATCATACCGCGATAAATTATATGAATGCTATTTGTGATGATTTAGAAATGAAATATGTTGGATCTTTTTCTGCTGATATGTTTGATCTTATGGTTCCAAATAAGAGAAATCAATTAATCTTATTTGCTGAAAATTTGTTCTATTCAATCGAAAATAAACTTCCTACAACCCGAAAGTATTTATCCTTAATTAAACAACCATTTGATTATATACCGGGAAAACTTGAAAAAGAAGAAGAAAAATTAGATACTCAGGGAAAAAAAGTACTCATTATTACAGATTCAGTTGATAAAAACTTTAATTTAGGTAGGATGATTGAGCGATTTCAAAATTGCTTTTCTAATAAAATTGAAATAATAAATATCTATGACATAAATATTAAGGGTGGATGTTTAGGATGTATTCAATGTGGATATGATAATATTTGTGTTTATAAAGATAAAGATGAGTTTACTGAATTTTGGAGTGTAAAATTAGAATCTGCTGATGTTTTAGTTTTTGCTGGAAACATAGTAGACCGATATTTTTCATCAAGATGGAAAATGGTTTTTGATAGAAGTTTTTTCAATGGTCATATTCCTACATTAAGAAAAAAACAATTTGGCTTTCTTATTTCTGGACCGTTAGGTCAAATTGCTAATCTAAGACAAATTATAGAATCAATTCCGGAACTAAAAGAGAGTAACCTTGTAGATATTATTACTGATGAATATGCAGATTCGGAGATGATTGATTCATTGATTTATACTTTAGCTAAAAAGCTGATCACGTATTCCCAATCTGGGTATAAAAAACCACAAACATTCCTTTCAGTAGGAGGGAATAAAATATTTCGAGACGCTGTATATGGAAGAATGAGGTTTATATTTCAAGCTGATCATAGATATTATAAAGAACATGGATTTTATGATTTTCCCCATGACGATAAATATGCTAAAAAAATGAATGAAAAATTCATCCCTTTAACTCAAAATGAGAAAGCTAGAAAGGTTTTTTATTCTGTGTTAAAAACTGAAATGATTAAACCTCTAAAACGTGTTGTTGACAATCCAGATAAATAAATAGTCATCTTTAGATTTATGGAAATAATGAAAAATAGTTTTGAAGAAATCAAAAAAGCCAAGAACCCAGAGATAATAAATGGTTTCTTAATAAAATTAGGTGAAGATCTAAATGTAGATTATCTAAAATATATAGAATACTTCATGAATAATTTAGACGCGCAGATTTTTGATAAAGTTAAATTAAATTTGATTTTTTTAATAGGAGAGATTGGTAAATTAACAATATTAGATGATAGATACTTGACTTTTTTAATAGAGACTTACTATACATCAGATAGATGGATTAGAAATGAGATAATTCAAGCATTCGGTAAAATTTCTACAAATTCAGATATAACTGATGAAGTTATAGAATTAATAGGTAATGCTGTAAATGATGATTATTCTCCTATTAAAGTTAATGCTCTTCAAGTAATGTTAAATTTAAAAGAACTCCCACCTGGTGTGAGAAGAAATATATTTCAGGCATTAAATTCAAAAGATTCTAAGTTAGAAGTGTTCTGCGTAAAAATATTAGATAAATTTCTTCCAGATTATAATCAATTGGTTAATTCATTGAATTATTCAGATAATTACAAAATTTTGAAGCCATATACCATTAGAACCTTACTTATGGTGTATTTTTTATCTCCACTTAATTTAGAACCTTTTCGACAAAAAATTTCAAATTTAAATTGGGAAATTGAATATTTAGAGATTTATCTTAAAGAAATAGATACTTATGAAAAAATTCTTTTTAAAAAATTATAAACAAATTTAACTACTGATATTTTTTAAGAATTTCTTCTAAGTCTTCATTAGATAATACAATATCATTAAATATTTTTATTAAAAACTTGATAATTTCTCGGGGATTGCCATTTGTTTGAGAAAAAATATATTCTAATACCTCTTCATTTAGAGGATAATAGGATTGTGAAAAATCCCGAAAGTAATCAAAATAATTGAGATGACCAAAAAAATATTCTAAATTTTTCTTATAAAATGTATAAATATCGTCCTCAACAAAATTCGATAAAATAATAGGTTCTTTTACCAGTTTTAAAAGATTACTGTCAATATCTTCAATTTTACTCATGATTTCTTTATAAAAATCAGTTGATTTTAAAGTAATAATGATTCTCAAACCATTAATTTTGGTTAAACGAACAATTTTATCTAGTACTTTATTAGCAGCACTTTTTTCTGGTGATTCTCTGTTCCCATAAAGCCAACTTCTATCAAAAACTTCTTCTGTTTGTTCTTCTATAGGGATGGGTTTCATCATAGAAATAATCTTCTCGAAATCATCGATAAACAAAACACTATTTACCATTGCATTTTCAACTAGTACTTTAAGCATTGTATATGCATTATTTCTTTCTCTCAAGTCGCGTTTTAAATTCAATCTTGAAAGTTCCCTTATATCTATCACTTCTCCTAAAAACCATCTTTCAGCTTCTATTTTTTTATATGGATCTAATTGATGAGCAGTAATAGCATTGATAACATCCATTATGGACTCTTTATTTTCAAATTCTGGCGCCCAATCTTCGCACGCAACTTTCTTAACTTTATCAATTTCAGCTAAATGAAAAAAACCAAACTTTCTCTCTAAAGCACCCCATTTATTACAAAGTCTTCGAGAAACATTTCTTAATACTTCTATACCCATATTTTCTATAAATTCTGAGTATACATTGTAATAAAATTTCTTAACAACATTCTCTAAGGAAATATAAACGATATTATAGTAATATAACTCATGTTTTAAAGCCCAATATAAATGAGTTTTTCCAGTTCCCACATCTCCAATAATCGGTAAAATAATATTATCATTTTTATCTAAGACATTTATAATAGAATGTAAGAACTCTTGTCTTGATTGAACTAATCCAATATCTTCTTTGATTTCTCCTGTAGAAACAAATTTTTTAAATGGAGATCCTGTGAATTTTAAAAGATTTAGTAGTTTTTGTTTCTTATTTTCAAAAAGAAGCATTTTAAATCAGGGTTATTTTAAATTTTTAATTCCTCAATTCCTAATATTATTATATATTCAACCACTCTATCGTCAACGTTAATAATTGGCTCATAACTTATATTAATATCTTCATTTTTATCTCTTCCAACAATTAAGCAATCATAAAAAACAGGGTCACCATTATCATCGATTACAACTCTATCAGCAACAATAATACCATTTCTAATCATTGCAATAGGATTTTTTAAAATTTCACCTTTGAAAAAATCAAGATGATTAAGCCCAGATTTGAGATCATTTAAAAGTAAGCCTGCGGTGTGAAGTAAATTGATAGTATATGGAAACTCATTGGAAAATTGTCCTTGATCGTACTGTTCCATAGTATCTTCAGGAATACAAACAGAATATTCTAATGGAGTTTCTGTTAAATTCCATTTAAAATCCATTTTTTTAGAAAAGGGATGTACCTTATTTCCCAACTTTTCAAAACCGGTAATTAAACCGTCAGATATAATAATTCCCTCAGAATCTGAAATTTTAATATTATCTGAAAAGATAATTTTATCCCAATATTTTGATATTATAGAACCTGTAAACTCTCCATTAATTTTTATATCTTTTAATGAGTCAAATAAAACAAAACTATCCGAATTTTTCATGGTAACTATTTTTTCATCAATATTTTTGATTCTTTTTATGCGAATATTTCAATGTACTATCATTAATATTATATATATATTCTTTTCATATATTTTTAGATAGAGT
>JABXKB010000078.1 GCA_013375485.1 Promethearchaeota archaeon
GTCATTTATAAATCTCCTTTGCCTTATTAATCCAAGGTCTAATATCTTCGGTTATTTCGTTAGTATTCATTTCTCCAACATCCTGTTTATTTATATCTAATGTATAAACACGATATGATTTTTCACATTGCTCTTTGATTTTTTTAGCTGCCTTTTGACCAGCTTCATTTTCATCATTATCCATTATAATTATAACAGATAAAGCACCAGATTCGTCTATTAATTGTTTTTGAGGAGCATTTAACACTGTTCCAAATAATGCTACAGAGTTATGTATTCCTGCTTCTTCTAATCGCCAAACATTCCCCGGCGATTCAACTAAAACAATTACTCCAGATTCTAGTATATGATCTTTTGCTTTCCAAAAGTTATACAACGATTTCTCTTTTTGAAACCCTTTTGAGTGCCTCCATTTTGGAAAATGGTAACATTGTTTATTTGGATCATGATATGATTTACATTCTTTACATTGGTTAAAAATACTTCTAGCAGTAAATCCTACTATCATATCACCATCGTCATCATAAATTGGAACGACTGCTCTGTTAAAAAATTCTTTACCATAAGTCTTACAATTCCCAACGTCATAATCATCTAAAACTTCAATAGTATATCCCCTATTAAGAAAATATTTTGAAGGTATTTCAACTCTTTTTCTGTAAAACTCTTTATCAATAGTGCCACTTAACTTATTTTTAGATAAAGCATTGACAACCTTGCAAAATTCATGATTCCCTACATTTAAAGACTCTCCTTTAATTTGACCAAAATCAATTTTATATTTATTTAATAAAAAATCAATTGTTTCATTGAAACTAACTGTTTTATCACCTGGGTTTTTCCACCCATATTTAACATTAGATAATGCCCCTCTTATCATACTTAAAAGAGAAGTGCCAAAATGTTTTTCACAACCATGAGTCCTACATTTAAAATGAACTCTATAATCAGCATCATAATACAAATTCAATGCAGATTTATTATCGCCACCATGTATAAAGCAATTTGAAAAATAAACCTTTTGACCTTTATGATATTCTGCTTCAAAGTATTCATAGAGATCTTCAATATTTTCTACTACTATATTAGTAAGCTGATTTAATTTAGATTGATCTTTATATCTAAAATGCGATGTCTTCTTCATCGTTTAATTCTTCTTCAATTCTGTTGTTTGCTAGTTCTTGAGCGGTCGGACCTTCTATTAATTTAGCGTATGCTCCTTGCATCATTACATTAATATAATCTCCACCAGATAGTCCTTCTCCATGTCTAGAAATAATAGGCACAAGTTTTCTATTACCATTTGACACTCCATCCTGGGCTATTTCTTCATCTGATTTTTCTTTGTAAATAGTAAAATTAGAGCATAGCCACATGATTCTATCTGATCCACTTGCAGCATCCGTAGACTCCTTTGTAATACCGTCTCTATTCAATTGAATAAAAGATACTATAGGTATCTCATATCTTAAAGCAAAGTTGTGTAGAGAGGTCATCATGAACCCTAGAAGCTGAAATTCTTTTAAGTCTGTTTTTGCTAGTTCAGAAGCTTCCATAAGTTTCAAATAATCATACACAATAACACAGTCATTTGCTTTTCCTTCTGCATTTAGACCAACTGTTTTTGCTAACCATCTTCTCATGATAGAGATCTGATCTTCAAATGCTCTACCACCAATATTTTTATGGTAGAAAGGTATATTTTTTAGCTCTTTTGCTAATTCCAATATAGATGTTTTCTGGAATGGATTATCTGCAAATTTACCTGTTTCAATCTCGTTGATACTAGATTTAGCATGATTATTAAATGATGACATAGCACCACCTCTGTTCTGCTGATCTTTTTTAGTCATTTCAGTATCAAGGTATAAAACAGGAATTTTTCTTTTAGCAATATCAAATCCCATATTCAGACCAATAAGACTTTTACCAACTTTGGTTCTAGCGCCAATAACATTAACGGTGCCTTTTCTAAGACCTCCTCCAATAGCAAAATCATATTTATTAAACCCTGTGGGGATTCCAATCTGATCTACTCTATTCTCTGCTCTATCAATTAGATATTCATCTAAATCTCCGAACAGAAGTTCTGGAGCATCGTCTTGATCATTTAGAAGTGAAGTAAAATCAAAGATTGATTCTTCTGCCATACCAAGAATATGGGAAATAGGTTCGTCACCCTTAATATGAAGATACTTTTCTTTAGTTTCTTCTAGTTGGTCATACATCATTCTGGCTATTTGCAGCTTCCTGATTTTTGCACCAAATTTTCTTATATTGTCAAATGCAACAGGAAACTTTAAAACAGCACCTAAATGAGATAGTTCATTATTATTGGCAAAGAAAGTGTCAAGACCTATTTCTTTAGCAGACGAAAGAACAGATGCAACATCTATAATTCTTGTATCGTCTTGTTCAATTAGTCTTTTTACACATGTATAGATAACTGAATTAGAATCAACAGTAAAAGTATTTTCATTTATTATGTCTGCTACGTCATAATAAGCCTCTGTGCCGTATTTGCATACTCCAGCTAATACTGCACGTTCCGCAGCAGGATCTGACAAAATCATTAATTTATCTCCCTTGACAACAACAAGAATTACATTTCCATCTATCTAGACTGCCAACCAAGTTTCTAGAAACATTAAAATTTTTTCTACATACACTACAGGTTACATCTATAAGTGTACTTGGTCTTTTGCTTTTTTGTTTTGGTGAAGTGTTTTTTCTTGAAATTTCATCTTCCTTAGAAGCTTTTGCAAGTTCTTTTTGTTCTGTTGCATCAAGAGATACGCTATTAATAAAATCTTCAAATTTATTTGTTCTATTCTCTATTATCATAGGAGATTTTTTTGAATATTCTTTACCTGAATTATTATTTTTATTATTTTTAGTCTTTCGTTTTCTTTTATTGTGTCCAGACCCTCTTCTTTTAATTACATGTTTATGTTCATCTTGATCTTGCTTTTCTTCAGAAACTAATTGTTGTAATTCTTCTTCACTTAATTTTTCTAATATTTTAGCAATCAATTCTTTTTTGTTCATTTCATAACCTTTGCCATTTGTAGATTCTTATAAAGATCGCTCATATTTTTAGCAGAAGATGCAAGATATGTCAATCTGTCTGCTCTTTGTTTAGCGTAATTTTTTAACTTTAATAAATCATTAGCATAATCATTATTTTTTATAGCTTGATTATACTGACTTTCCCAAGAGCCTCTATATTGTAATTCTTCGCCGGAAATAGTTTTCTTCAATAAACCATCTGCCCAATTAACTCTTGACATTTCCCTATTAAAACATCTTTGAATATGAAAAGAAAGTCCACCAAGCATCAACGCCGCCTCTCCGCATTCTTGAACGCTTAATTTCTCTATTTGATTTCTATCCATAGAAAGGTATTTTTTAACTTCATCGTCTATAGCCTTTTCTTTAAATTTTGACAAGCCTATTGATGATTCATATTCATCTAATATTTCATCAATTCTATTCATTCTGCCTAGCGGTGTTTTATCCGGTTCAGCCATTCTTCTTCCTTTTCATTATAAGGTAGTTCTATATATGTTATATTATTTAGCAGACACCATTCTTTTTTATCTGCATCTAGTTTCTTTTGATTCAAGAAATCTTGAGCAGAAGCATGAAACATAGTATTAAATTTATAATGTTGTTGACCATGAACTTCAATAGCAAGTTTAATTTTATTAATATAAAAATCTAGATACTGAGTCTTTCCTAACCTTGGATTAATAGGAACTTCTTCTAATATCTGAATAGTTGGGAAAAGATCGTATAATATTTTTCTTGCCGAAACATGAAGGTTTGATCTTCTTCTACTATCAGAAGCACTAACTATTTCGCCTTTTAATTTCCAACTAGAAGTATTGCCATATAAATCTTTTACTTTCATCCCATTCCTATCATTTCAAAGACCTGTTGTCTAAGATCATCATAGTATGATGGATTTTCTTCTAGATAGGTTGCAAAGTTAGACATTCCTTGAACCTTTTCGCCATTAGGAAGAGTAATCCAAGTTTTACCTTCGACAACGCCAAAGTCTTTAGCTAGCTCTGCAAGCTCATATTCATTCCAGATACCATGTCCGTATTTAATAATACTTGTAACCTTTTGTCCCGGCGCACCAATTGCAGAGTTTTCAACAATCCAGTTGACCTTCTGACCGATTTGTGTTTCCCCCTGCATGAGAGGCTGTTTGTGAGTAGCCCACAGTTTCACATCTTGCGCATATTTAAGTGCATTGCCTGACTTTTCTACCTTACTTTTACCAGCACCAAATTTCTGGATATTAGCCATAAGATGAGTGATGCCAACAAGCGTCACCCTATTAATTGGAAGCACGTTTGCAAATCTTCTAGTAAACTTGCTTAGATAACGATTCATTGCAGCAACCTGTGTGTCTGTAATATCTGCAACCAATTCTGCTTCTGCTGCTAGTGCAGAGAACGAATCAATAACACATACAGCATGAGGCTCATTATGAATAATATTATCAAAGATACCTAGATACTTTTCACCAGAAAGAATATTCCCCTTTGTAGAACCAACAATTTTGAATAATTCTGATGAATAATCAAGTCCTCTAATTCCTTCTAAGTCACGCTTCTTGAGTCTGCCTTCAACATTTCCATAATAGATATTTCTATCTTTTTTATTTTCTGTTTTGACATTTTGTGCATTTTTACAAAACTGTAAGGCATGTACAGTCTTACCAATTTTTTCTGGACCTGTCATGATGAACAGGCATCCTTCTGGCACCCCTCCACCTAAAGCAATATCAATTTTAGGACTAACTGAAATAATAGGTGGTGGATTTTCAACTATATGAGATGCATCAAGAAGAACATCTCCATATTCTTTTATAATATCTGTCTGAGTCATTCAAGATCCTCTAATTTTGAAATGATAGATTTTTTCTTATTGTTGCTTTCATATGTTTCTTTCTCTGAGAAATCATACTCTATCTTTTTCACAATCTCTCTAGCAATATCTTCTTTTACTTTATATTCTTTAATAACATTTTCAAGAAATGGATTCCTTAAAGAATAAGTTCTCCACATTCTTTTGTCTTTTAATGCTGCTATTATAGAATGTTCTCCATATTTTTTTAATAACTTATTAGCTAAAGTTATTTGATATTTATAGAATTTACGCCATTCTTTTAACTCCCAAAACTTTATCGGAAGTTCTTTTTTATCTATTTGAGCTTTCTTTTCACAAATAACTTCTGTGATGTATTGAGCGGCGTGAACAAACTTTTCTGGAGAATATCTAGAAGGATATTTACTTTTTTTAGTTTGTTTTTTACTCATTTTCAGAAATAGTATGAATATTCTTTTTAGTATTTTTAGACAGTCTAAGAGATCTTGTTTCATCTGCTCTTGCAGATTCGTTAGGAGTCATAATTGTAACACCTTGATTATTTTTAGAACCTGTTTTATGAACAAAATGAGTACTGTTCTTATCTGATTTCGCATACCTTTTTGAAGATTCTTCTTCTACTGTTTCATGTTCTGGAATTTCAACATTATCAGAATATTTCTTTATTGTTCTAGAGTCTCTTTTGAGAAAGTTGGAAATTTCTTCAACAGATTTTCCTTCCATTACCATTTTTTCAATACAGTAAATTTCAACATCAGAGATTTTATTTCCTTTAGTCATACTACTTCCCTTTCTGCGTTATTAAGCCAAGCCGAATTTTTAGTTTTTAAATAGTTTGTATACTGGTCAAATACAAGCTTGCTCGTTGTCTGCAAAGACCACTCTGGCTTGCCTGCATGTCTCATTTGCTTCTTCTGCGTTCCTTCACTATACATTCCAATTGGATCGTAAAGCTTTCCATACTTTCCACGCTTAACATAGTATGTTGTCTTAGCACCCTTTGAGACTTCTGCTGCATAAACATTTGGAATTGTAAAGATGTCATCATCGTCTTGCAAGTCCAACATGGGAAATCCTTGAGAATCCTCTGACTCATGCATACCCCAGAAGGTATAAGCCTTTACTGAAAGGCTATCGTCTTTTTTGTTTTTCTGATTAATTACAAACTCACTCATTTATTTCTTCCTTTTTTTGTCAACTTGTGATTTAGAAAGCCTGCCTGTATCTTCATACTTTGAAATAGTCATTCCTTCTGGAAGTTTTTTCTCAAGAGTATTCTTTTTCTTTGTTTTTTGGTCCTGTTTTATTCCTTCAACAGCCCTCCTGCCTAGCTTCTTGCTTCGCTTATCTGCTAGTTCGCCCAGAGTTTTTGCTTCATGAACTCCTTTAATGTAGTTTGGAGTGATATTATCAGCCAGAAAATCTCTATAAATTTTTTTGCTTTTACAAGAAGGACATTTTGATTTTTTAAGCTCTGATTCATATTCTTTTACATGAAAGAATCTCAAGAATGTCTCATCACATTTATCGCACCTAAAACTGTACTCTGGCATTATTCTTTTTCCTCTTCTTTATTTAAGAAATATCTTTTTATATCCAAGCACTTTTTACAGTAAACTTTTGCTGTTCTTATTTCAACCCCATCTTTTGAAAGTTTTAATCTAAAACCTTCTGAATTTTTTCTGTATCTTCCTTCAACTTCTACTTCAGGTATTATAACTGTAACCTTGTCACTATTTTTTAACATTCTATTACAATTATCACATTTTTTATATTCGTACATATTTATATCCGTAAAAAAACGCGCCCTTTATTAGCGTCAACTTACTAAGCAAGTGAGAGGCTAGGCGCGTGTGTTACTTACATATGTATAGAAGCATACTTTATTTATTAGCGTCCTGTTTTTCTTCTTCTATTTTATCTAATTGGCTTTTTTGAAGCAAATGCCATGCTTCTTCTATTTTTTCGCAAGCTTCTGGTAAATCTGCTTTTTGACAAATTTGATAAAGATCATCCCATTCTTTTACCAACTCTAATATTCCTGGTTTTTTTACAGGGGTAGGAGCAGGAGGAGGAACAGGCCAATCAATATTATCAACAGCAGGAGGAACATAAGGAGGTTCTACAGGCTTTTTATCTTTTTCAGTATAGCCTTTAACTAGATCAACTAATTTTAAACCTAGTCCTTTTAAGGACGGTGCCACTAAAAACAAACCGCCACAAACTAATAATACTATTATAGTATCTAAATTTCTGATATAATCAATAATTGTACTCATTAGTAATCTCTCTATGTTGTTTCTCTAACTGTATCGCCAACAATCCACGCAATAACAATACTAACAATACTAAGTAAATGTTCTGTATCTAATTCGACACCAAAAGCTTCAGAAGCGACAACTGCTACAAGACCTATACCAGCGGCCCAAAATCTTCTAGACTTCAATAATGATTTAACTTTATCCATTTTTTTCTCCAACTTGTTCGTTGACTAATTTATTTATACTTTCCATATCTAATTTACTAAAAGAATCCTTTAAAGAATTTAATAAATATTTTCTTTCAGTTTTACACTTTATGTCTTTTCTAATATATCTCCACAAAATAAATTTTGTAATTGGCCCCATTTTATTTAAATTTTTTGATACTTGATTATTAGAACCATATATTGAATATAATAATCTAATTATTTGTACGATTATATTTGCTATAGCCAATATGGTTATAATATCTATTGAATATTTATCTTCTTTCGCTTTTTCTTTTGTTTGTTTATAAACCGATGAAGAGAAATCTTGTAAATTAACCATTCATATCTCCCAAATAATTACAGGCATCTAAAAACTTTGCTAAAAAAACTGCTTTTATAGGTTTTATTACTATTAGAATAATCAGCTTTTTCTTGTTTAGAAGATCCGCATTTAGGATCATGCTCACATTCTTCTCCTGATTCTACACAAGGACATGGGCTTCTATGTCCGTCTCCATGTACAACATATCCTTTACCTTCACATATACAGTCCTCTATTGGATTTGGAGGAACGGGATTATCAGGATCTTCATCATCTTCCTCGTTATTATAATCTTTAATTGCTTTTAATGTTTTATCTTTATATTCTTCAAATACTGAATCATACTCTGGGATATACATTTTCCAAGCAAAACCATATAATAAATCCTTTAATTTTTTCTTTTCTTCTTCTGTAATTGGCTCGTTCTCATCTTGTTTTCCAACAACTTGAGACAAAATTCCAGAAGCAGAAATTGACCATTCTGGATATTTACCGGTATTTTCTCCTTTAAGAACATTCTCTCCTAAATATTGTAAGTAATATTGGAGTTGTAAGTTGGTATTAATATCAACTTTATCATATTCTTTCCACATAGTATAAAATATTGCAGAATATTCAGCAGAATCTCTGTTATCTATTTCATATAAAGAAGATACTAATTCTACTACTTCTTGACTAGGTTTTTCTAATTTTGGTGGAGCCACAGGAGCTTTCTTGTCATATAAGGATATGTATATAGCCAATCCAATTAATAATAAACCCAAAATAAATCTAAAATTTAAATTCATGACCAATCTCCTAGACCATAATCAGGAAGCTGTTTAGCAGGAAAACCATCTACATCACTAAATACAAAAGATCCTCTGGCATTTAAAATGGATCTTGCATCTTTTTCTCTAACCCAAAAACTACCGTCTGGTTGCCCATGTTTCTTTGGACCTCCATTCCATTTTCCCCAGCTATTTTGAATTAAAAATAAAGTTTCATCATATATTTCTCTTGTGTCGTCGCAAGCGATCCATGCCATTGCGTGCGCCCAAGATCCTCTTCTAGCAGCAATACCATTTTTGTCTCTTGACGAAGAAAATCCAAGTCCACTACAACAAGATAGCGCATACCCATTAGCTAAAGCATCTCTAGCCTCTTCTATAGTTGAAACTAAAGATATTGTCTTTACTTGATGTTTTTTTGCCTCTGTTTTGTAAATTTGATTCGGAATTCTTTTTCTAGCCCCTAGACTTGAATTGTATTTTGACAAATTAACCAATTCATAATCTTTTCTTATTAAAACGCCTCCTACTTGATTTACATATCTAGCAGCACCAGAACATGTCATTCCCTGCCCCATGTGGCTTCTAGATTGATATATAGCTTCTGTAGCACCTCTAGCTTCAAAGCTTTCTGGTTCTCCTTTGATATCAATCTCTACTGCTCTTGTAATATCAACAGCATTTCTAGTCGCATGACTTACACAGTCTCCTGTGGTTTGTCTTTCTGCTGGACCAAAACCTTTATCAAATTTTAATAAAGACTTAAAAGGAAGACTAAGTTTGCCTTCTCCAGAACTGTCTAATTCCCAAGCAGAAGCACCAAATAAAGGATGCTTTAGTTCGCCTAGAAGTTTTGCTACATCTTCTGGATCGCATTCCGCACCAATAAAGCCATTTTCATATGCATCTACTAATTCTTTAGTATCTTTAAATTTACTAGCCATAATATTATACCTTATTTAACATTTAGACCAACCGCATTTTGTACAAGTGACACAACCTTCTTGTCTAATTAAAGAATTTTGCTCACATTCAGGACAATATCCCTCTTCTTCTGATCCATCTGGTATATATTTTTTCAATGCTCTTGCCATACTCTTAGCAAAAGAATTCATATCTCCTTTAACTTTCTCTAATTGCTGAACAATCATTTGAATATCAGCGCCGCTTCTAAGTGCAGTAGAAGTCATTCTAGTTAAAGCATCTTCTTCTTCACTACAAGTTTGATTTATTGGGGAAAGTTCAAGACCGTCTTCTAAGATAGCTTTGTAAACACCTTTTGGACGACCTAGTTTTATAATTGTTCCATTTTTAACTTTTTTATCAATGAATCCATTTTTACCAGCAAATACTTCATATACCTTATTTTCATAAAGTCCTACTAACACAAAGTATTCTTCACCTTTAACTTTAATATGATAAACATCACAAGACAATTCTTTTGGTCTTTCTTCTGGTAGTTTATCTTCTTGATTATTAATAGAAGAGCTAGCAGAAAGAACAGCAGTCATTGTCCCTGCCCTATAAGTGGTGAATCCTTTTATTCCTTTTTTCCAAGCCTTTTTATAGACTTCTTTAAAATCTTCATATGGATAATCATTCGGAAGATTAATTGTCTTAGAAATAGCAGAATCAACCCATTTGGCAAATATTGACATTGTTTCTACATGGGCATCAACGTCAAGACCCATAGTACATTCAGCCCAAGCTGCTTCTGGATTCCATTTATTGTCTCTCCTTAAATAAGATACACCATAATCTTCAATCCATTCTTCTTTTAAAAGACCTCTTGTACGATCAAATTTCCATACTTTTCCTTCAAATTCTGTAGCTAAAAGGTTTTCATCACCTTCTTTTACCCATTTCCACTCGGTATAAGGGCTTCCATTGTAGCTTTCTAAATTAAATTTTTTATTATCCCAATCGACATTTTTAGGAACTGCTAAATTATCAGGAGCAGTTGGCTGAATAGAAGTTCTAAAGTATCCATGCATAAATAGTGGTTCAAGTCCTCCACTGACAAGATTTGCATAACATGAGCTATTTCCAGTGGGCTGAATAGATGTTACATGTGAATTTCTTATTCCATATTTTTTAATCAATCCGATAGTATCAATATTTAAATTTTTAACAAATTCTCCTTCAAGATATTTTTCTTCTTCAAATAATAAAAATGTTCCCTTTTCCTTTGCTAAAAATGCAGAAGCCTTATATGCCTCATTGGTAAAGAATCTCATTAAATTTTCAGTCATTTCTAGAGCTTTATTACTACCATACTTTACTCTAGCCATTAGTAAAGCAGAACCATATCCCATTACACCAAGACCAATTCTTCTTTTCTCTAACAGATTTGCTTTTTGAGATTTTAATGGAACATTTGTTTTATCGTTAACATTGTCCATGAATCTTACAGCAGTATGTATACATTTTTCTAGTTCGTCATATTTCCAGTCTTTATTTTTCGGATCAATAAAATGCACTAAATTGATAGATCCTAATAAGCAAACACCACCAATAGGTAATACTTGTTCTCCACACGGATTGGTAGCATTAATATTTTCACAATAATGAAGATTATTCATCTTATTCATATTATCAATAAAAAGAACCCCTGGCTCATTTCTATTGTAGGTATTATCCATAATTAAATTCCACAAATCTCTTGCGGAGTCAAAGGTATGGTAGGGAGAACATGGAGCCTTATCGCTTTCATCACTAGCTTTTGCTACTTCAACCCATCTTTTAAGATCACCATCCCATTCTTTCTTATAGAGTTTTGGATAATCTTCATAATTTGGAAACCATAAAAACCACGGTTGGTCTTTTTTAACAGCTTCCATAAAATCGTCTGTACATAAAACAGACATATTAAATTTAGATAGGCGACCGGGAGTTTTCTTTGCTTCAATATATTCTATTATATCTGGATGCCAGCAACTCATAGTTACCATCTGCGCACCCTTTCTGATGAAATTCTTTTGATCTTTCCTTGATTTTTTACTTGACCCCGCTGTGATAATCTCTGACGACTTATCCCATAGCTCTAAAAACTTTACAGCGCCAGGAGATTGATTTGCGATACCGCCAATATGTGAACCGCAGGGACGCATTACATCAGCGCAAAAACCATAGCCTCCCTCGCTTTTTAAAATTTTCGCTTGTTTGGTCAAAGTAGAATATATACCTTCGATAGAATCTAAGTCAGTGCCTTCAAATCCATCAACAAAGCAATTTATATAAGTTGTTCCCCTTAATCCTGTTCCTGCATTACTTGTAATTCTTCCGCCTGGAACAAATTTAAAATCTTCTAATATTTCATAAAATCTTTTTTCATATTTTTCTTTTTCTTCTTCTACTGATGCTAAATCTTTTGCTACTCTTTTCCAAGTGTCTTCAACATTATTATCATCTCCAAATTTATATTTCTGATACCAAGTTTCTTCTGAAAATGAATTTGTAAATCTTGACATTAAAATCCTACTCCTCTAATACATAAAATTAAAGACCCATTCCGTCATTTGTCGAAATGGGTCGTAATTGTTTTTTAAAAGCAACACATTGGGAAAATCAAATATACAAGTAAGCTATAATTGTTTAATATTGAGTTAATAATTATTTATAAAAATTTTACTTAATAATTTAATTTAAAAATTGTTAATCGGGATGTGTTGCTTTAACCTAGTGTAAATATAAATTTACAAATAAGATTATGTTTCCCGACCATTATATTATACACCTTGAAAATTACAATAAAAATTATTATCCATATTTTTTTGCATTTTTATGAACACAGCTACAGTATGTAACTTGTTCAATCAAAGGATCATTTTTCCTAATAGTTCCATTTGAACTTATATATGTTTTGATTATTCCTCTTCCTAAACATTTTTTACATTTAGAAGAACAATACATATTTGCTACATCATAATCCACAGTAGTAGAATATGAAAATCCGTCTTTATTATTTTTCATAAAATCTCCAAAAAAAATGCGAGGAACAACTATTAATTGTACCCCGCACTTTGTTAAATTGTAAAAAAAATTATTTTTCTTTTCTTATACTATTAGCTAATGTAGTTACAATGCTGGTCATAATGTCAATCTTAGAATTTAAATTAGATTCTAATTTGTCAATTTTTTGTTCAATTTTGTTATCGAAAGAATCTAACTTTCTTTCCATAACATCTAATCTTCTATTTATCTCAGCATTAACCTTTTCTTCTAAAACTGTAAGCTGTCTGTTATGATTAACTACTGTTTTTAACAACCAAACAATAATTGGTAAAAATATTAAAGCAGCAATCTCAAGTAGTATTTTCATACTATCTAACCAACTGTTGTCTAGCATATTTATCTCCCTTGATTATAGCCTTAAAGGTATAAATATTGCTTATTTTACCAGTTAGTCTTTGCTTTATATTCATCTTGAACTGGCTCTGGACTACCATCTCTGTATACTAATTCGCCAGGAATAGCCTGTGATGGATTAGCAGCATTGTCTGTTCCAGAAGCAGCAAGTGTTGCTGATGTATCGCCAGTAAGTGCAATATCCCATCCTCCTGCATCACCTACAGTAACAGCAGGACTAAATACTCCTGAGTATTCATTCCAGCCACCTGTTCTAACAGCAGTCTTGTAATAGTAAGTGCTAACATTTTGCATTTGCTTAATAGACTGTCCTGCATTTGCTGAGTTTGAAGCACCAGCTACCAATACAGTATTAGAGACACCTGCAAGATCGTTAGTTACCCTTACAATAACTTGATCACCACCATTGAATACGCCGCCAGAAAGAGGAGACTCAACATCTGAAAGACCAGAAACAACAGTAATATATGTTGATTGTCCAAGATTTACTGCATCTGAAACAAATTTTGTATCTGAAACTGTACCAGCCGCCCTAATTGTTCCAACATCGTTATTGCCGCTAGACGGCAAACCATTAACCAACACATCGTCTGCGCCAGTTGAAATATTCCAATTTGACATAATAAAACCCTTTATCAAATTGATTTTAAATTCCTAAAAATCCAACAAATAAAATCCTATCCTTATTAATTATAATTACACCAAAATTTTGTATTATATACCCTAATTCCAAATATGTTACTTCTTTTTAAAATATTATACTGTTCTTCAGTCCAAAAGTAGCCATTAAATATAGTATTAATATTTACATCTTTTTCGATTAATTTACAGTTTATTAGCGTGTCAACAAAACCATCATGATGATATCCTATTGTTGGATAGCAAAATTCAATGCCTAAATTACTCAAATATTTTGAAGTCCCTATTAAATCTTTACTAAGTCTATTATCAATAAAAATTCTTAAAGTGGAATTATAATCTCTACATATATTTAAAACTGACTTTATTTCTTTTTCTAGGTCATTAGGTTTTGACTGAAAAAGATAATTATTCATAACATAATCAATTGATTGAACGCCGCCTTTTACAGCATTTAATACTGAATGATTTTTTGTCTTCGTTGAAGAATATCCAGAAGGATAATCAATAGGTACTGAACAAACAACTCCTTCCGGCACAAAGTTTTTAATTTCATGGTACATATGAATTGGAATACATATTCCGTTTACATTTTTCTCAATAGCCTTAAAAACTAAAGAAAGCTCTTTATTATAGTCTTCAATAGTTTTGTTATAATTACAATATTCAATGTACATTATTTTAAAACACCATCAATAAAACCATATTCTATAGCGTCTTGAGCATTCATATACCAGTCCCCGCTATGTAGCTTTCTTTTTATGTAAGATTTAGTTTTTGAAAGATTATATTTTCTCTCTTTAAAGAATGCTCCAGTCTTATAGCATTTTTCTGAGTATATATTTAGCATCGTTTGCGCATTAGCTCTTTCTACAACAGCATAGTTCTGAGAGCTTAGATAGTCGCCGGTAAGATCGGTAGAGCCAAAGTGACACATAAAAATAGAGCTTGGAGTAATTAGTCTTTTTGTAGCAGACTGTATGATAATAGTACCCATTGAGCATAATTGTCCATATGCAATAAATGTTGTTTTACATTTGCAATTTTTTATTGCATCATAAATACCCATTCCAGAATACCAGCATCCACCCCCCGTCTGCATATGTATGGTAATAGGATCTTTACTTATATTCTTCAAGACATTTATGTTTTTTATAAAGGCTTGAAGCATTCTATGGTCAACACCAGCAGATTCTCCAGAATCATCAAATTCATTTATATAGATCTCTCTATTTTTAACATCTATTCCATAATTATGGATTTCACTTATTATATCTCTTTGATGCATATGTTCACCTATCAATTTGAAATTGAATCAATCAAAGCTTTTTTTACTCCATTCATTATATCTCTATCTTCAAACATCATCCCAATTCCTAATCTAAATCTATAAGGTGTTAATATATCTATTGATTCTACACCTTTACAATTTTCTATTATTTGAATATGATTTTCCAATAATTTAAAATTGCAATGACCAACCCATAACTTAAAATGATTGCTGGCTAAACTTTGTTCTGTCAAAGGTAATATTCCAAAAGGAGTCATTATTGTTTTATACGGCTGTTCATAAAAATTTTCAATTAATTCTTCTTCTGTGTATTCTTCCTCTGAATATTGTTCTTTTAATTCGTCAATAGTTTCTTTATACTTTTCTTTTACTTTTTCTGCCTCTTCATTATTATATGCGTCTATCCAAGCCTGCCAATATACGTCATATGTATCAGGATCTGGCAATGAAGAAAAATCGTTTTTTGCCATTATTATCTCCAATATAAAGTTAATAATATTTATTACTAATATAGAAATACACTATTTAATCTAATCCTTTAAAATTAAAGACCTTAGATGCGCTAACTGCAACTTGATTTTTGCTATTTATAGAGTTACTCAACATCTGTAAGTATAGTCCAACTTTTCTATTATAGTCTAATTTATTTTGATCTTTAGCGGCCCATTCCTCTATAGATTTTGTTACAGAACTAATTAAATTCCCTTGGATTAGATGAAGTAGAAATAGAGATAGTGTCTCTATAGAATTGTCAGATAGGTCTTTTATATCTGTATTTATTTCAAATTCAGAAGTTTCAGAATCGAACTGTATCAATATTTGACCGCTATAATATTCCTGTTGGTCCTGTTCTATTTCTTGTTCCTCTTCTTCTTGTTTACTAAATAAAGAGATATTAAATATTTTTTTAATTAAATTTTTCATTTAAGTTGAGCCATCAAAATGAGTACGATTTACCATAACTGCTTTAGAACATTTTGGCAAATCTTTTAGTGATGTTGCTCCAAGATAGGCGCAACAACTCCTAAGTCCACCACATATTTCATTCATTATATCTTTAACCGGTCCTTTGTAATCTATACTTTTTATTCTTCCTTCGCTTGCTTTGTAGTCTGACATTCCACCATTATATTTATTTTGTGCTTTTTCTGAGGACATGCCATAAAAGAGCAAGTTCTTTTTAACTTTTTCAGTACGCATAGCTCCTGTAACTTTGACTTCTTCTTCTACATAATGTTCTTCGTATTCCCACTCGCCCTCACACTCGTCTGTTCCCGCCAGCATT